>JAYQMQ010000001.1:0-496175 GCA_038143795.1 Flavobacteriaceae bacterium
CGCTACGTATTACAGCTGCAAACTCCAACGCTTATACAAATGAGCAGATGAGCATTAATCAGTTTAGAACCACTGTCGCGTTCTTTTTGAATGAAAGTGTTCAGCTCAAACAAATTCAACGTCTCAGCTTTGTAAGTTACTGGTGCCAACTCCTCGATTGCAAAATCAAAGAGAGTGTCTTTTCGGGTGGAGCTTTTTAATAGCTCTATATCACCATCAAAGGTTCTCTCAACCACAGTTGAAAGACGAAAGACACTATCACGTTGAATCCACCGTAACGTATTTGCTGTTAATTTGGATACGAGTTTATTTTTTTCGAATCGTTCAATTGAAAAATTATTTGCGCGTTTTCGAACAGGGTTGTAATTACTGGGACATAAATAATCTCGTTAGAGTTGATTTGCTTAAACAGATCTGTGGTCTCTCGGGCTTTGGTTTTGTTGACGTATTTATAATTGAACGCATTAAAACCCTCATTAGATTTGGGCACGACAAACATTCCCCCCGATAAAAGCAAAACAAGCTACAAAACTCGCTGCAAATAGATAGGGACGTAAAAATCGCCCAAATGAAATTCCCGAACTTAATATCGCAATCACCTCGGTATTATTGGCCATTTTGGAAGTAAACCATATCACCGAAAGAAATAAGAATATGGGGAAAAGCATGTTAGAGAAATACAGTAAAGTTGAAATAGTATTCGACCAATTCAGCAAAGGGAACTTCTTTTTCCTTGAAATTGTCAATTTTTTCAGCCATATCCACCAAAATTCCAATCGGAATAAATAAAAATACCATTACCATGAAGGTGCTTAGTATTTCTTTATGATATAACGATCCAATAGAAACATGCTACAATCTGTGATTGAGTTGGGAGACCATTTTCGACTTCCATGAAGCAAAGTCGCCAGCTAATATATGTTTTCTAGCTTCTCGAACCAACCATAGTAAAAAAGACAAATTGTGAAGCGTACAAATTTACTTTCAAGCATTTCATTAACCGTAAGGTGACGCACATAGGCTTTGGAATATTCTAAAATGCAAAACAATAGCCTGTTGGATCAATAGGAGAAAATCGGTTTCCCATTTTTTGTTTTTAATATTAATGATCCCCTCGGCAGTAAAAAGCATTCCATTGCGTGCATTTCGAGTAGGCATAACACAGTCGAACATATCCACTCCCAATGCAATATTTTCCAATAGATTAGTTGGCGTACCCACCCCCATTAAATAACGAGGTTTATCCAAGGGCAATACATCGCAGACTACTTCTGTCATCGCATACATTTCTTCTGCAGATTCACCCACAGAGAGACTGATGGCATTAGCTGGAGCGTTTGTTTTGCTATAAATTCAGCGGATTGTTCCCTCAAATCTTTGAAAACACTCCCTTGAACAATAGGAAATAAGGTTTGAGAATAGCCATATAAAGGGGGTTCTTTTTGGTCTTGTTCAATGCATCTTTCCAACCAACGGTGAGTCCTATACATGGATTTTTTTGCATATTCGTAGTCACAAGGATAGGGGGTGCACTCATCAAATGCCATAATAATATCTGCCCCTATTTTTCGTTGAATAGAAATCGCATTCTCTGGAGTGAAAAAGTGATAAGAACCATCGATATGAGATTTAAATTTGACCCCTTCCTCTTTAATTTTCCGATTAGCCGATAATGAATAAACCTGATATCCACCGGAATCTGTTAAAATTGGACGATCCCAATTCATAAATCGGATGCAAACCCCGCCTTGTTCTAATATCGATGTTCCGGGGCGAAGGTATAGATGATAGGTATTTCCCAAAATAACATCGGGATTTACCACTTCTTTCAATTCTTTTGATGAACTCCTTTGACTGTAGCTGCAGTACCCACAGGCATGAAGATCGTATGTATAGAGCCATGATCTGTTTTTAAGATCCCTGCGCGGGCTTTAGAAGATGGGTCGGTTGTCTCGAGTTTAAACACCATTAATTTTTATCCCAGCAAATATACCATTTTGGAATGGTGGAATGATAAATGTTAATGCTTTGGTGAAAAATCACTTAAAATAGAAATCGGATGGCTTTGCTACTCCTTTGGCAAACCCTATTTTTGATTAAATTAATTGATTCCATTTTATGCCCAATATTCAACAACTCGAATCGACAGTACAGCAGGTTCGAAGAGACATTTTACGTATGGTTCATAAAGTCAATTCAGGGCATCCAGGAGGATCTCTAGGTTGTGCTGAATTTCTTTGTTGCCCTTTATCATGAAGTGATGATTCACGACTCAAATTTTAAAATGAATGGTACGGATGAGGATTTGTTTTTTTCTTTCCAACGGTCACATCTCACCAGTATTCTATAGTGTACTTGCAAGAAGTGGGTATTTTCCAGTAGAGGAACTGAACACCTTTCGCTCTACTCGACTCGCGATTGCAGGTAATATCCTACAACGCATGAAGGACTTCCTGGTGTTCGAATTGTCGCATCGCGAAATGAGTTGATTATCAGTTGCTATTGGTGCTGCTTCTTTAGCGAAAACTAAATCGCGACTCCAAAACAGTCTGGCAGTTCTTTAAGGGAGATGCAGAATATAAGAAGGTCAAAATTGGGAAGCCTTATGTATGCTTCAGCCATTAAAGTAGACAATATCATTGCAACCATCGATTTGAATGGTAAACAGATTGATGGCGCAACAGACGAAGTTCTCACACTTGGCAGTGTTGCAGACAAACTAACTGCATTCGGTTGGCTGGTTTTGGAACTAGAGGAAGGGAATTCTATAGAAGCTATTCTTGCTGCTCTCAGCGAGGCGAAAAAAGTAGCTAATAATGGAAAACCAGTAGCTATTAATATGAAAACAGAAATGGGTAATGGAGTAGACTTTATGATGCATACCCACACTTGGCATGGTAAAGCTCCCAACGACGAACAA
This sequence comes from Flavobacteriaceae bacterium, assembly GCA_038143795.1. Lineage (GTDB taxonomy): Bacteria > Bacteroidota > Bacteroidia > Flavobacteriales > Flavobacteriaceae > UBA11891. The sequence goes on from JAYQMQ010000001.1 coordinate 2,921, forward strand.
CTCGTAGCCGCTTTGGCACAGAATCCACAAACCCTTGGGGACTATTAAATCGCAATTAAAGAATGAAAAACTATACGAATCAGGGAAATCAAGATACACGCTCAGGCTTTGGTGCGGGACTCACTGAACTGGGAAAAACCCACCCCAATGTAGTGGCCCTCTGTGCCGATTTAGTGGGATCACTCAAGATGGATGATTTTATTGCAGCCAATCCCGACCGTTTCTTCCAAGTTGGAATTGCAGAAGCCAACATGATGGGCTTAGCTGCAGGCTTGACAATTGGAGGTAAAATTCCCTTCACAGGAACCTTTGCCAATTTCTCCACAGGTAGAGTATATGATCAGATTCGTCAATCCATCGCTTACTCGGGTAAAAACGTAAAAATCTGTGCATCTCATGCGGGGTTACCTTGGGTGAAGATGGAGCTACACATCAGATACTCGAAGATATAGGTATGATGAAAATGCTTCCTGGAATGACGGTAATAAATCCCTGTGATTATAATCAAACCAAAGCCGCAACGCTAGCCATCGCTGATTATCAAGGACCAGTCTATTTACGTTTTGGGCGCCCCAAAGTTCCTAATTTTACTACAGAAGAAACTCCCTTTGAAATAGGGAAAGGAATCCTATTGAATCCAGGAACCGACGTAACCATAATTGCTACTGGGCATTTGGTTTGGGAAACCTTAAAGCCGCCCAATCTCTTGAACAAGATGGAATTTCTGCTGAAGTTATCAATATTCACACCATTAAGCCGTTGGATGAAGAGCTCATTATCAATTCTATACATAAAACAGGCTGTGTTGTTACGGCTGAAAGAACACAATTATTTGGGTGGATTGGGTGAAAGTGTTGCCCAACACTCACGGCCTCTCATCCTGTTCCTCAAGAGATGGTCGCTACTCAAGACACTTTTGGTGAATCGGGAACTCCAAAGGAATTGATGTTCAAATATGGAATTGATCAGGGGGCTATCATTCAGAAAGTGAAAAGCGTACTCCAAAGAAAATAGCGAGCAATGAAAAAAATCCTACTTACGGGCTTGCTCTTTATTAGCTGCTCACCCCTCTTCCAGTCCAAAACTAGAATACGGAATTGTTGGGGGTGCTAATTTCCAAGCCGCCGGTGATCTAAAGTCTTCGGTAAACGATGTCGTTAATTTTAAAGAGACTGCCCAGCGAGGTACAGGTTATTATTTAGGCCTATACGGACAAATAAATATTTTTATATTTACTTTCGTCCCGAATTACACCTGACCCATCTTAGCTCCAAATTCAACACAATATCATTTCAATCGACCAATCTTGAAATTCCAATTTCAATTGGTTATAAATTCCTCCCTCCACTAAGCGTTTTTGCTGGCCCAAGCATTCAATACCGTTTGGATGAAAACATGAATATAGATCCGTCTTCGCTTGGGGACAATTCTACCTTTGGGATTGCACCTTGGTTCTCGACTCCACTTGGGAAGTTTTGCTATAGACCTCCGTTATGAAAGGTTGAAAGAAAGTGAGGTTAATTTATTGGATGTGCAGGAAGTGACAAACCTTTGATGCCAGAGGACAAAAATGGTCTTTGGGGATATCCTATGCTTTGGACTAATTCGAATCGGGATCTAAATAATTTGGTATACCATCTGAGTCAGAATCTCCAGGTTGGTTGTTTTCATCCAAATCAAGTTCATCAAGAGTTAAAACGCCATCGCCATCGTCGTCAATATCATATAAATTCAATACACCATCCTCATCACTGTCATCATTCAGCGGATTTCCATCACCGTCAACATCTTCATCTCTTGAAAGCACACCATCGCCATCGTGATCTGTCATTTTAGTGATGTAGAGTGAGATTGAAAAAAAATAAGAGGAGAATAGGGAGGTATTGCACCCTGTGAATTGGAAAAATAGCCAAGGCCAGAGGGCATAAAAACGACACCCTGACCGTAGTCAAAGAAGGCGAAAGTACCGTCAGCATTTTCTGTAAATCTTCCAGACCGAAGCTCCGTTACACCATTGCGAAACCCAGTAACCAGACTGGGTAAATTAAACCAAACAGGCAAGTCACTGGAATCAAATTCAATTCCATCTAGTAACTTCCCTTTGTAAGTAACATAGGTAGAATCTACACTACTGGGCTGATTACCTGTTCCTTGCCGAGTAACGAGGTAATATAAATTTAAAGATCAACCAGCTCATCAGAGCCATTATTAGTTTCTACTGGCTTTAATGCTTACCTGTTCAATAAGGGGCGTTTTATTGGCATTATCTCCAGCCAAAGTATCAATGGTTATTTCTATGCTGTAATCCTCTGGGTTTGATTCAAATTCTTCATAATTATAATAATGCGTTTCAAGGTAGGTTTGAAGCGTTTGATCGTCATTACTATATTGATTTCCAAAATCTCGTTGTTCAATTATTTCATTGGTATTGTTTCCACAAGAAATGCAGAAAAGAAACACAAACAAAAAAACAATAAAAAACGGATTACACTTGGGTTGCCACATGAAGAAAATCCTATATTAAAGGAGTACAAATATACAATAATCCTTTACTTTTAAACTCAATTAATTAAGTGCTTATGCGTGTGGATCAGTATTTGTGGTGTGTTCGATATTACAAATCAAGGAATATGGCCAGCCAGGCCTGTAGGAAAGGAGCTATAAAAGTAAATGGATCTGCCGTGAAACCCTCCCGAGAGGTGCTCCCCTTAGATAATATATCGGTTCGTAGGGATCAAATATGGCTGCAACTTAAAGTTATGGATATTCCCAAAAGTCGCGTTGGAGCTAAATTGGTGGATATCTATCGACAGGATCTCACTCCTACAGAAGCATTTCATCACAAAGAAATGCAAAACCTAGATGCTTTTCGTCCCAGAGAAAAAGGAATGGGTCGGCTCACCAAAAAAGATAGAAGAAATATAGACGGCTTTTTAGAAGATGAAGATCAAACGGATTAGTAGTAAAGTGCCTATCTTTGGATTATGACCAAGATATCTACACACCAGCTTTTTCTATTGAAAAAATTGAAGCCATTAAACGACGTATTGCATTTCAAATACTAGAATCTAATGTCGATGAAAAGGAGCTGTTTTGGTGGGAGTAGCCTCCAATGGTTTGTTGTTTGCACAAAGGCTAAAAAAAGAACTGGAAAGCCTCTCATCCCAAAAAATTCATTTGATTGGTTTAGAAATAAATAAACGAAATCCATTGGATAAAATAAAAATTGACACCGACTTGAAAGTTTGTGAAAATGGAGCCGTGATTGTGGTGGATGATGTTTTAAACACAGGAAGTACACTGATTTACGCGGTGAATTACTTGTTAAAAGTCTCTCTAAAAAGGATACAGACAGCTGTGTTGGTGAATCGTAATCACAAACACTATCCTGTAAAAGCCGATTTCAAAGGGTTGTCATTGTCCACCTCAAATAAAGAGCACGTTGAAGTTGTTTTTGGAGGCCCCGGTGAAGGAGTCTATCTCAGCTAACAATACTTTGAACTAAAGCTTCTATCGTTTTATTTTCCACCTCCAGAATTAAATTTGCTTTTTTGATAATAAGAAAGACGCTCAAACAAATGTTTTCCAATAAATTCTTGCATGGAACTTTCCGATTCTATGTGGCTGATCAAAGGACGTTTGTTTTTTTCTTTATAAAGGCGTTTACTCAAAAATTTAGCGGTAGCACTTAGGTAGATGATTTGGGTATTACTTGCTGATAAGAGTAGTTCCATATTGTTGTGATAGCAGGGGGTACCTCCGCCTAAAGAAATAATTTTAGGCGATTGGCTATTTATAATTTTTTGGAGGTATTCGTGTTCTTTTGTCCGAAAGTATACCTCTCCTTTTGTGGAAAAGATTTCGCTGAGCGAACAACCCTCCTTCTGCTCTATCCAAGCATCTAAATCGATAAATGGTTTTGAGTAATAAGCTGCTAAGGCTTTGCCTAATGTAGATTTCCCAGAACCCATATACCCTATTAAGAAAAGCTGCTGCATAACTAGTATTGATAAGGGTCAAATTTATATATTTTCAAATTGAAAGTTGGAGAATAGGAAATTATATTTGCAGCCTGAAATCTGATTCGATAGCTCAGTTGCAGAGCATCTCCCTTTTAAGGAGAGGGTCCTGGGTTCGAGCCCCAGTCGAATCACAACCGACTTGATAGCTCAGTTGGTAGAGCATCTCCCTTTAAGGAGAGGGTCCTGGGTTCGAGCCCCAGCCAGGTCACTTCTCTAGCGCACGTGGCGGAATTGGTAGACGCGCTAGGTTGAGGGCCTAGTGAGAGTTAAATCTCGTGGAAGTTCGAGTCTTCTCGTGCGCACAATTCTATTCTTATTTATTTTGTCTATATTTGTATAAGCTTTTGCAAAGGAACGTTAAACATGAATAGATAAAAAGCACATTTTCCATTAAAAATCTGGAAAACATTTCAGGAATCAAAGCCCATACCATACGTATATGGAAAAGCGTTATAACTTACTTCAGCCGGAAAGAACTGATACCAATATTCGTCGCTACAGCTCTTTCCAGTCTTCAAAAACTTTTGAACATTACCTTGCTTTACAACCACGGTTTAAGATATCTAAGATTGCTAGTTTGAAGATGGAGAGATTCCAATTATGGTTCGGGATATTGCCCTGAAATCATCTTCGGAACAAGTTGTCATTAATGCTCTAAAACTTGCTATGGTTAATTTTGACTATGTTATGTTTGATGTGACTTTTGACGAGATTGCCTCCAAATACGAGTTCGATTATATATTTATCAACATTTTTATGCCATTGATGAAAGAACTCGGAATACTATGGCAAACCGGTGCAATTAGTCCTTCCCACGAACATTTTATCACTAATTTGGTGAAACAAAAAATACATATTCAAACAGAATTGATTCAGCGAAAGCAAAGATCCCCAAGAGAATCAAAAAGTGTTTGTTCTTTACCTCCCAGAAAACGAGATACATGAATTAGGAATCCTTTTCCTAAACTACTACATACTAGCACAGAATTATAAAACTATCTTTTTAGGGCAATCCTTAACAACTGAGTCCCTCCAAACGGTAATGACCTACAGTGATAACCTAACTTTTGTTACATATTTGACGGTAGAGCCCAACAAAGAAGAAATTAATGATTACTTAAAAAACTTCTACGAAACTATTTTATCAGGTTCTCAATCAAATTTAAATATTTTAGGTCCGCTTCAAACTTTCATCAATCCCTCAGCGTTGCCTTCACAGATTAAATTACACCCAACTTTCGAATCCTTCCGTTTGGAATTTTTGGGGAGCAAATTTTTGTTTAGCCTTTATCTCCTATTTGTATTAAATTTTAGTAATTTTATTTAACTAAGATTTAGTTATGAAAAATCTGTTTGACTCCGTATCGGAAGAATGCAGCCGTGTTGTAACCCAGCGATATAGCACTTCCTTTTCGATGGCAACTAAGTTATTGGGGAATGCTATAAGACCCCACATATACAACATATACGGATTTGTTCGGTTTGCCGATGAGATTGTGGACACCTTTCATGACTACCCCAAAGAACAGTTGTTGGACCGATTTGAACAAGATCTCTGCGCCGCTTTGGATGAAAAAATAAGTCTCAACCCCATTCTCAATTCATTTCAACATACCGTTCACACATTCAATATTGAAATTTCATTGATAGAAGCTTTTAAAAAAGCATGCGGCAGGATCTGCACAAACAAGTGTATGAAACGCGTGCAGAATATGAAGAATACATCTATGGTTCGGCAGATGTTGTTGGGCTTATGTGCTTGAAAGTTTTTGTGAAAGGTGATCAAAAAATCTATGATAATCTGAAACCAGCGGCTATGGCTCTGGGTTCGGCTTTTCAAAAAGTAAATTTCCTACGTGATTTAAATGCCGACTATCAAAACCTTGAGCGCACCTATTTTCCGAATGTAGATTTGACTTCTTTCCAAGAATTGGATAAAATGGGTATTATACAAGATATTGAAGCAGATTTTGAAAATGCGCTGACTGGTATTTTTAAACTACCCGAAGACGCTCGCTTTGGCGTATATACAGCTTATAAATACTACTACAAACTTTTACTTAAATTGAAGCGAACTCCTTCGATTCAAATTAAAAATACACGCATTCGAGTACCAAACTATCAGAAAATGGGTGTGTTAGCCAAATCCTATTTCAAATACCGACTGAATTTACTCTGATATGTTGGACGTCTTTCTTTGGAGTACCATATTTACAGTCACTTTTATTGGCATGGAATTCATGGCTTGGTTTAGCCATAAATACATAATGCACGGCTTTCTTTGGACTTGGCATAAAGACCACCACAAAAAAGATCACACTTCTTGGTTTGAACGCAATGATCTGTTTTTATCTTCTATGCCTTAATAAGTGGAGCTTTTGTTGTGGCCTGGGGAGAACTTAACTTTTGGCCAGGGCTACCTATTGGTGTGGGGATTTTTGCCTATGGATTTACCTATTTTATGGTTCATGACATATTCATCCACCAACGGTTTAAACTATTTAGGAATGCAAACTCTCGTTACGCTAAAGGAGTGCGTAGGGCCCATAAAATACATCACAAGAATATTCGGAAAAATGGAGGAGAGTGTTTCGGTATGCTCTGGGTTCCGTTAAAATATTTTAAGTAGAGGATTACTGGTCTTTCAGCCAATTGTTATTGAAGGTACAATTCCGAACATCTCTATTCAAGCTGACATAAGTTTCATCAATTTTATCCATCATCCATTTTTGAACTTCTTTTAGCTTTTTTTCTTTAAGGGCCAACTCCTTTATCTTTATGTAATCCTTGGTGAAGTCAGCCACATGTTCTTCAAAACGATTTGCTACTTTTAGAATTTTATACTTTTTCTTTTCTGCTCTGCCCTCTTCCAAAAGGGTAGTGTCATTTCATTGTCTTTTAAATACCGGATTTGGTTGTATAGCACTGGGTCAATTTTAGTCAACTCAAAACGAGTATCTCCGGTGGCTGGATTTACCAGTATTCCACCGTTATTACGGGTTTCTTTTTCTGTGGAAAATTGGAAAGCGGCATCCTCAAAACTAATCTCATTATTCAAGATTCTTGTGCGGAGTGTTCCTAAGAGCTCTTTTGATTCTTCTAATTTTTGATCATCTATTTTCGGGATCAATAAAATATGTCTTATATCAATCTCTTGTCCTCTGATTTTATCAACTGTTAGAATGTGCCACCCGAACTCCGTTTTAAAGGGATCTGAAACTTCGCCCTCTTGAAGGCTAAATGCCATATCGCGAAACTTCTTTGGCCATCTGGGGTCTTTTACGCTGCAATGTATACTTCCCTCCCTTGGATCTAGAACCTGGATCTTGCGAATACAATATGGCTTTGGAGGCAAAACTCAACCCACGTTCCAGTACATCCACTTTAAAACTCTGTAGCTGATTGATAATTCGTTCTTCTTCTTCTTCTGTAGGTTTCGGCTCCATAACAATCTGCGCAATTTCCAATTCCGTTCCAAAATTGGGACGTTCGGATTCTGGTATTTTTTAAAAATTACGTACTTCTTCTGGAGTGATCTCAACCGCGTCAACAATGGAAGATTGCATAAGTCCTGCTAACTTTTGTGTTTTATTTATCTGAAAAGTTCTTCCTAAAAACCGATTCGTCGTTTTTTTATAAAATTCCAATACTTTATCCATATCACCCAACTGGCTAACAAAGTACTCTAAACTCTGATCTACATAATCATATATTTCTTGATCACTCACTTCCAAACTGTCTTGGATCGCGTGGTGGGCATACAACTTATCTTCCATTAACTTCCCCAAAAGTTCACATCGGGTAATATTTTTGGAGGATATCCCCTGTGACTCCATCTCAACAATCATTTTGTTATATCAGATTCAAAAATAACAAAATCTCCAACTACAGCAGAAACCCCGTCTATTTTGGTTTTTCCTGTGCGTAATGCATGGTGGGGTAGCTTAGCGAGCAAAAAAGGAAAAACTTAGTCAATAAGGAGTTCATATTTTTTGGAACGAATGGCGTCTTGAAGTATTTCATTGTCAAAATATCGTGAAAATTCTATTTTTCTTCTATTTAAAATAAGGTTTTTAAGTGTTTTTTTTACATGGGCAAGCGGTGCAGTTTCATTCTGCTTTCATTCTATTTTTTGTCACAAACAAATATACGTCTAAAGAATCGGACACCTCATAGTAATTATTTTTTTTGAAATAACGCTCAATATTCTTTTCAGTAACGAAGTTTATTTTTTGAATGATTTCATTTTGACTCACCCAAATAGAATCCCAAGGATGGTAATAGGAAAATTGAAATGAAAGTGAATCGAGAAACTTACGATCGTTAATATCAAATCTTCTTAAACGCTGACTTATCTCTTTTCTGTCTACATTATCTATGGGTAGTCGAAGCAGTCGAAATTGATAAATAGGTTCAGATAATTTAAAAATTGGTTTGTTAGATTCATAGGCTTGTTTTATTTGAAGATCCGTGATAAGGGTGTCCATTCTAGTATTCAGTATAAATTCTTTGTACACCTGTCCATACAGTTCGACTTCGTACTGACGAACCAAAGATTGAAGCTCCTTTTTCTTTATGGACTCTATATTAAGATCAGCTTGCTGATACATCAATTGCTCTTTGGCCCAAGTATTAATATAGTTCTGAACTTGAACCAAACTGTCATTGGAATTAGAAAAATTTTCAAAATGACGGTTGAGATCGGAGGAATACAAATAGGTGTCCCCCACCCTTGCTATGGCACTATCTTGGACTCTTTCAAATGAATTACACCCATATAACCCAAATATAAATACTACAATTACTATTGATTTAAAATAAAAATGACACAAGCTTAGAAACAAATTAACTTTTATAGAGCCAGCCAGTGAAATATTAATAAATTTGTTCATATCGTTTTAGTAATATTTTTATAATTTTTGTAATCTATTTATATACAGCATATTAAATTGTTAATAAATTTTATTAATTATCATAAATTTGTTATAAATTGCATTAAAATAAATAGCGTATTGCACAAGATTACTTTTTTTATTCTTTTACTATTTTTTCACAAATTGGATCAGCCGTTGTATCTTCAAGTGATACAACAAATACTTACCTTGTTGAGGAAACTCCAACCGTAATTTACAAAACAAAACACTTTTTGTTCAAGGAATAAGGGGACAAGGTGTTGTTGAGGTATATTCAATCATTGGAAATAAAATCGTGGAAATGAATATTAGTGATTTGTCTGATGCGCGCATTCCTATTTATCTCAAAAGTGGTCACATGTATATCGTGCGTATTAGAGATCAGAAAAACAACTTAAAGACGTTTAAGATTCTCGCATCCTAGCCCTGAATGATTATTAAGGACTATAGTTAGGTGCTTCTTTGGTTATTCGTATATTATGAGGTGACTTTCGCGAATTCCGACGCTGTAATTTTAACAAAACACCCTTCATTTTGAAGTTTTTCAATGGAATCCGTACCGCAATAGCCCATTCCGGCACGCAACCCCCCAGCGAATTGATGTATGCTTTCAAATAATTCACCTTTGTAGGGAACCCGGCCAACGATTCCTTCTGGAACTAATTTCTTTATATCGTCTTCAACATCTTGAAAATAGCGATCTTTAGATCCTTTGTTCATTGCCTCTAGCGAACCCATCCCTCGATAAGTTTTAAACTTTCTGCCTTCAAAAATGACCGTTTCACCAGGTGATTCTTTTGTTCCTGCCAGTAAGGAACCCAACATAACCGAATCTGCACCAGCAGCAATGGCTTTGGGAATATCTCCTGTATAACGAATTCCCCATCAGCAATAACAGGCACACCGCTTCCTTAATGGCTTTGGATACATCCAGTATAGCTGACAGTTGAGGAAACCCAACCCCAGCTATAACACGCGTAGTACAGATGGATCCGGGCCAATTCCTACTTTTACACCGTCAGCTCCTTTATCGACAAGGTATTTTGCTGCTTCTCCTGTAGCGATATTTCCGACAATCACATCCAAATCACCAAAAGCCTTTTTGACCTTTGCAAGAGCCTCTGCTACCCCCGGGTATGACCGTGAGCTGTGTCAATAACCACTGCATCTACTCCTGCAGCCACAAGGGCCTCTGTCCGCTCTAGCACATTAGCCGTAACTCCAAGAGCTGCGGCAACTCTGAGTCGTCCATAACCATCCTTATTCGATATGGGTTTGTTGGTGTGTTTTGTAATATCACGAAATGTAATCAGTCCAACCAGTTTGTTCTTTTTATCGATGACTGGTAATTTTTCAATTTTATGTTTTTGAAGAATTGATTCTGCGTCTTTCAACGAAGTTTCCTTAGTGACTGTAATTAGATTTTCATTGGTCATAACCTCTGTTATGGGTCGCTCATTGTCCTTTTCGAAACGTAAATCTCTGTTGGTTACAATTCCTGCTAATTTTTCCAAGATCATCTACGATTGGAATCTCCAATCTTATATTGTCGCATATTTTCCTTGGCATCTTGCACCAAACTATCAAGGGGTAGGGTTACCGGATCTATGATCATTCCAGACTCTGCCCGTTTGACAGCACGCACCTTGAGAGCTTGCGTTTCAATGGGCATGTTCTTATGCAACACACCAATACCCCCTTCTCGGGCCATAGCAATGGCCATCTGGCTTTCCGTCACCGTATCCATTGCTGCGGAAATGATTGGGATATTCAATGGTATATTTTGAGATAATTGAGATTGAATCGATACATCACGAGGCAAAACTACTCAATAGGCGGGTACCAACAACACGTCATCATAGGTTAACCCTTCTCCGTAAAATTTATTGGAATCCATTCGCAATTAATAAAGAATTAATTGCAAACAAATATACGATATTTATACCAACTGATAGGCCCATTCTACTCAACGAAAAATATCCAACGCGTTATTGTATGCCGATTCGAAATGAAGAACATTGAGGTTGTGGGACACTTTTTTGGATTCGAAATAAGAAATCAATTTTTCAGTAGGCATATTTCCTACTAAATCGTTTTGAGCCATTGGGCATCCCCCAAACCCCTTGATAGCTCCATCAAAGCGACGGCATCCCCCCTGAAAGGCTGCCTTGATTTTTTCGGTTGCTGTTTCTTCTGTGGTGTGAAAATGAGCGCCAAAGGTCGTTTTATCAAAAACAGGAATCAAAGAAGAAAATAAGGCATGAATATCAGAGGCATGGCACATCCAATTGTGTCTGATAAAGACAAGTTGTTAACTCCAATCTCTGTTAACCGTTCTATCCATTGCGAAATTATATCAGGGCTCCAGGGGTCACCGTATGGGTTTCCAAAGCCCATCGACAGATAGACAACTAACTCTTTTTGATTTCTTTCTGAAAGAGAAATGATTTGTTTTAAAAGTGTAAGTGACTCATCAATTGATTTTCCTGTATTGCGCATTTGAAAATTTTCAGAGATTGAAAAAGGATAGCCCAATACATCGATGCTTGGATAGGAACAAGCGATTTGTGCTCCCCTCAGGTTGGCTACAATGACCAATAATTTGGTGTTATTTTTCTCCGTTTCTAAACCCTCTATAACAGCGGCTGGGTCTGCCATCTGCGGTATGGCTTTTGAGGACACAAAGCTTCCACAATCCAGGGTGTCAAAACCTACCGCTAAAAGAGACTTTATATAATTGATTTTCTTTTGAGTAGGAATTATAGCCTTGAATCCCTGCATGGCATCACGAGGACATTCTATCAGTATCACTTCACTCATCACAATTTTAAAAATAGTGTTTTTATACCATTAAAAAGCCCTTAACTGCTGACGAAAGCCCTTCTAAATCTCTTATATTTGTTACAAATTTTGAAAAATGATAGAACGATTGGAAAACGAGTTGGCGCCTTTAAAACAGGAACTCCTACTCCACCCTTGTATGCGCAGATTCAAACCGAAGAAGACCTTAAGCATTTTACGGAAGCACATGTTTTCGCCGTTTGGGATTTTATGTCGCTAGTAAAAAAATTACAATTAGAACTCACATCGCTTCGTCTTCCTTGGAAACCAGTTAATTCAGCTACTACTGCCCGACTGATCAATGAGATAGTTTGGGGAGAAGAAAGCGATATCAACAAAGACGGAATTCCAATGAGCCACTTTGAGATGTATTTGGAAGCCATGCGTGATGTTAATAGTGATACCCAAACCATAGAAACATTTATTGGCAATCTTCCAAAGGCGGGTTCTGTTCTTCCCTACATTGAAAATAGCACTCTACCAGTTTATATCAAGAATTTCCTCACTTTTACATTCCATACTATTGAAAAGCGACCCCTTCATGAAATTGCAGCGGTTTTCACTTTTGGCAGAGAGGATCTGATACCAGATATGTTTATTGAGATGCTTCAAAAAATGAATGTTCAAGGAAATGATTCACTATCCAATATGGTGTATTATTTTGAGCGCCACATTGAAGTTGATGGGGACCAACATGGACCTATGGCACTTGAAATGATAACTAATTTATGTGGTGACGATACTGCCAAATGGGAGGCGGTTGTTCGTTGTTCAAAAGAAGCATTAACCCATCGAATTCAATTCTGGACGGGGATTTCTAACTCGTTGACTGTTGTTATATAATTGCCTCTATGCGAAACCTATTTGTGCTAATTTCTTTAATTGTTGGCTCCTGTAGAGCACAAGAATATGCCAATCAATATGCCAATGAAATTCAAGAAGAGGATCTGAAACAATTGCTATATGTCTACTCTTCTGATTACTTTGAAGGAAGGAGAACAGGGAGTGAAGGGCAGAAAAGGGCTGCCGATTTTCTTAGAAATTTTTATCAATCTCACCAAATAAGAGCTGCCGAAGGAACTGACAACTACTATCAGCACATGCGTTTGTTGGTTGAAAAAAAAAAGTAACAAGCCAGAACCTAGCAGCCATTATCCCCGGGAGTGAGTTTCCTAAAGAATATATTCTAATAACTGCCCATCTCGATCATCTAGGAATTAAAAATGGGGAAATATACAACGGAGCCGATGATGACGGTTCTGGAACAGTAGCCCTTCTGGAAATTGCAGCTGCATTTCAGAAAGCAAAACTGCAGGGAAATGGGCCCAAAAGATCCCTTGTATTCCTTCATCTTACTGGGGAAGAAGAAGGGCTTACCGGATCTAAATATTATGTTAAAAACCCTTGTATCCCCTCTTGCAAACTGTGGCAAACTTGAATTTGGACATGATTGGTCGGGTCGACCCTAAAAGAACAGCCCAAAAAGAAAACTACATCTACTTGATTGGATCGGACAGACTCAGCCAAGAGTTACATAATGTATCGGAGCAAACCAATGCACATTGCTGTCAATTAGAATTAGACTACACTTTCAATGATGAAAACGACCCCAATGATTTTTACACACGAAGTGATCATTACAGTTTTGCTAAAGAAAACATTCCTGTTATTTTTTATTTCAACGGCACTCATGAAGACTATCACAAGCCCTCTGATACCGCAGAAAAAATTCGATATGATCTTCTAAAAATAGAACACGATTAATTTTTTGCACGGCTTGGGAACTGGCCAACCGAAAGAATCGCATCCAAGTTGATAATAAAACTCGACAATAATGAAAAAAATATTTATTTACTTTTCTCTTGTTCTGTCCACAGCATTGCAAGCTCAGAATGATGAAAGTCTTTCTATAGAAAATGACACCCTAGAACTCAACATAAAAAGAGTCGCCGTAGGAGTGAAACTAGGCATGCCCAATATTATCGGTGTAAGTTTGGAATTTATTCTCCCTGTTATGGATAATCATTTTGCTCCCTATGCAGACCTCAGCGGATTTGATATAGACCCCGATACAGAAACAAGTGTGGGATTGAGTTATTCAGAATTTGGATTGAACTATTATTTAAATACGAAAGGTAAAGGACTCTATTTTAGCGCTGGATTAGGAAACCTAACAACAGATATAACCTTTAGTAATCAAAATGTATCTAACGGAGAAGGTATAAGTGTTAATGATGGAGTAGGAACAATTCAACAGAAAATATCTACAACGAATTTAAAACTTGGTGTTAAAGCGGGTAAGCGTGTCTATTTCCGTTTTGAGTTAGGTTATGGTCTTGGTAATATCCCATCAGATGTTAAGATTACAGCCACATCTGTTTCACAAGGATTTAAAGAGGAAATTTCAGAACCATTCCCTGATGTACCAGGGGTATCTTCTGGTGGAGTCGTAATAGGTAATGTTGGTTTTGGTGTGGCCTTCTAGCCTTTGTTTAAAGTGACTCTTTTTTTGAGACATTTTTTTAAAAAAGATGAGTAAAAAAATGAACATGGTAATCCCGAGAGTTGTAATCGCAACATAATGAATGGGACTCGGCACACTCCCCTTCAAAATCACCTCTAATTCTTGAAATATAAGTTACTATCATCACAACACCCACATATAAAAAATACCCGTCGTAGAGCCCATTTTTTGAGTTAATAGGATGACGTAAAAAAGGGATGAAAACAATCATAATATAACCTAACGTCCCACCAATTAGTTTAACAGGAATTAATGTAATGGAATTGAGGTATACATTGAAGGCCAAAAAAAATAAAATGAATAAGGTGAAAACACTGCAAAGATTTTTAAAGGCCTATGGAGGAGTTCAAAGAGATCTTGTTTCTTTTCTAGCATATAAAGCCACCAAGGCAATAGAAAATAAACTAGGGAGAGGCGACCCGAAAACCGAGCTGCTATTTGGAAAATGGATGCAGGGTCACTGCTTATATTTCGAGCCCAAACTAAAAAGAGCAACTCAAAAAGGACACCAATCATCCAGTAAGTTTTGCTTTTTAAAAGAGTTTCCAACTGTGAAATTTTTCAATTTATGCATTTAGAAATGGATAAAAGGAGGGGTTGATACAATTTCTAAAATAATTCTCTAAGAGCTTCTGCTTATTTATCAAACAAAGACGAAACAAAAAAAAGGAGGAGGCCTCCAATAAGAACTACAAAACTATTTTCTAAAAGAAACTCAAATACAGACAGGGTCATTCCTAGGCCGATTAATCCTATAGCCGTATTTTTAATAAAGTATTTCATGTATCAACCTTTTGATTGTGGGCTGTTTTCTCTGAAATAGCTTTTTTATAAGCTTTGACGGCTGGATAATTTTGTGCTTGAATGAAATAATTCAACTCTTTGTAAATGGTTTTCAATGGCATTCCTATAGCCAAGTGGTATTGGGCCTTATGGTAATAAAACAATTCTTTTTCTTCCTTATCAAATGCAATAGAAAATAAATTTACAAAGGGAATGGCTATGGAATTGTTAAAAGAACTGTTAAAGCAAGAACGGAAAGTCTTAAGCTATTGATAACCAAATTAAAATGAATGAAACTTTTCAAAGAATGTTTTAAATAGTATTGAAAAACAGGGTAGAAACCCTTGCTATTTTATTATTTTTACTGTGATCCTAATAAAATTGATATGGAAATTGCATTTCGCATTTTGGCCATCGTTTTCGTTGGTGCCTTTTTTGGATATCATTTGGGCTTGATACCCAGAAGCTTATTCTAAACTAGAACCTATTCTGCCTATTATTTTTGTGTAGACCATGGTCCTTGCAGCGGTTTCGTTTTGGCTTTTGAAGATTCCGCATCTAGAAATATCCGTTTTATGATTTTAAAAGTGCGTATTGATCAATATCGCCTTTGCATTTGGCTGACTTTAATTTTACCATTCGGAAATCTTTCTCTAATTTAACGGTGTAAACCATAAACCCATGAGATTAGTCTATCTCTTTTTCTTTTTCAGCTTTTTCAATCCCGTTCAACAATTTGAGGTTGAAAGTTACTTAAATGGGGAATGGTGTAAAAAGGCTTCAGACTCAGAATGTTTTTCCCTAATCTACGATCACGGGCTTCTTTTATTTGAGGTTCCCGATGGGGGCTATGTTGAAGGAGTCGAAGTGATCCGATACGATGAAAAGGAGAAGAAAATCTATTGGAAAATAGTTGGAACTCAAAAAGATACTCAAAATTTTAGAGTTTTAGATGAAGACAATGTTTTGTATTTCGATGGGGTTTCTGCTTCTTATTGGTTCAGAAGCAAATAAATTTTATAATTAAGCTCTTTAACAATATGCCATAGAATTACATGAATTCATAAAACGGGTAACAAATTTGTTCCGGATTAATTTTATGGAAGTTATACTATTCTACAACTCATATCAACCCCACAACACTGAGGAGACTTTATTTTGCCTTCACAATCCGGACATTGAGCTATTTGCACCTTAGACCCGTCATCTAGAACTAAAACATCATCTACTAAAGAAGTTTTACACTTGGCACAGCTGGCATTAACTGCCATGCCACATTGATTGCATTCATAAGTTGCCATAATATTTATTTTAATGTACGAATATTTGAGTGAATATTGGAAGAGCAATTATTCACGGCTTACCTTAATAGTAAATCGATAAGTAAATTCTGTATACAACATAAACCGCTGTGACACTCCATATCCACCATCTATTTTTTATATACCATTCCATGTTTTCTATTACATTAAATAAAATTCAAAAAATAAACTAACAATAAAATTCAATTCCTCTAGATCAAATGAATTCAATTCCTACAGAAATTTCAAATAAAAAAATTTTAATTCTTTTCCCATTATTATAAGTCTAATAAATGAAGTTTATGTTATAAATCTTTCTAAAATACTATTTTTGAGTAATTAACAAATTTGAGTTTATTAACATTTTATATATGAGAAGTTTTTTAATAGGCATGCTATTTTTTCTTGTAATTCTTTCATGTGCTAAAAAAGATGACCAGACACCTGTCTATTCTTGCGAAGCTGATTATGTTCATTTTATTGATTTCAATACTGCACAGATTAATTTCATAGTGAGTTTGGAGGGAGTTGAAAAGAATTACATAGTAGATGCAAACTATCAGAAACAAGACAATAACTTTGAAATTGGTGATCAATTAATAAACATTGAAAACTTTACACAACAAGGTGATGAGGCAAGTTTTGACTTTTACTATGGAGCGAATTTAGGCACTTTTTGTATGAAGCTGTTCGACGCAATTCCAATGCACACTCATGAAGCATTTAATGCAGAAGCAAATCTTGATTTGAATTCTAAAAACGTTGGTAAGTGGAACATAAAAAGGAAAAGATCAATAAATTAATAAGTTAGCAAAATGTGCGTTTCTGCCTAAAAATTCAATTCAAGATGAAAAATGTTTTACTATCGGTAATTCTGTTTATCAATTTTAATTGTAATGATAAAATAGAAGGAACATTTAAGCTTTTTAGTTATGAAGAAGATGGAAAAGAAATTGTGGTTCACCCCATTGAACAATATTATACATTTAAGGATGAAGAATTTGGATCATATACCATCGAAAATGGCATTAAAGTTGTGTATGAAGATTTGAACTTTATTACCTATACAAATAAAGATTCTTTTTTCTACACCAATAAGCAAGGACCTTTTACATTTAATTTTAAGTATAAAGAAAACAGAGACACTTTATACTTAGAGGACTTAGTAAGTCTTAAAAAAATGTTTAGAGTTAGATAGACCCACAATTAAATTTACTCTTTCAGCTTAGTATTAAAATTCTAACCTTCTCCAATATTATTAATGGTTAATAATTAAGTTAGAAAAAAAATATCTTAAAAAGCATCAAATCAAATTTTTAATTTAACGAATAAAATTTCAATGGTATGGTACATACTATGAAAAGATGTGCTAACTTTATAAATGGAAGGAAACTAAATTTTAAACTTATGAAGCAAAGAAAAAAGTACATTTCTCCCATATCATCTTTTGATTTACATTTAGATAATTATCGAGATCTCATTTTGAAATTTGCCATGAAAAATGACATAAAAAATCTCAACCAAGCAGTCAATAATTGCATGGATGATAATTATGTATCTGACTATCTCAATAAAGGTTATGATGCGTTAGTACTTACCGATACCAGCCAGAAAATTTTATGGGTCAGTAATGGGTTTAAAAAAATGACTGGTTACACAAAAAATTATGCCATTGGACAAACTCCTGAATTTCTTCAAGGAAAAAAAACTTCAAAAGTTACAAGGCAAAAAATCAGGGAAGATTTGGCATCAAAATACACCTTTACTGGTGATTTAATAAACTACAGGAAGAATGGTGAAACGTATATTTGTAATATTAATATAGTTCCTATTTACAGTAAAAAAGATGAACTAAAGTATTTCTTAGCTATCGAAAAGGAAGTGCAAAAAAGCGCATAAAAAAATTATTCAAAGCTTTCCTTCATTAATATTTGCAACAATAAATACATCTTTAATGTTCATTAAATAAACTATTTTTTTGGTTTTTTAAACCATAGTAACAAGCGATTACTGTTAGTTAAAGTTAAGTTGGTAAAATTATTCATACGATTGAAATTGTTCAAAGGGAAATTTCCATTCAGATCTAATTCTACTCCATGAGTCACTTTTTCAAGGGAAAAACCCTTATTTTGATATTTGTTTATTAAACTTACAATCGAAGGATTTTTAAGTTTTTCTTTTTCAATTTCTCCTTTACCTTCGTCGATTGTTATAACAAGCTCTTTTGAACTTTGACCAATTATATCAACAATTATCCAATCTTGTCCAAAGGCATTTGAAAAATAAAGAGATAGATAAATAACTAAATAAACTTTTTCATTTTTATCCAAATTTTATAGGGTTGAGAAAATGAATTATTTTATTGCAATTAACTTAAAGTAAATACCTTTTTGTTTTATAAAGTAGGACTTAGAGCAAGAAATAATAAGGAGTTTCAGGTTTAAAATAAAAAAGGGAGGCTTTTACAAAATTTTTCTTTTTCATTTCAATTTCATAAACAAACAAAAAATAAACCAATATTTGAAAAAAGGTTTTAGCCCCCCTAGATTCTTACTTTGAGTGGGAACCATCACAAAACCCTTCAGGATTTTGTGTGTTTCCACAACCACATTTAGGTCTACTGATTTTCATCTAACATCTATTTGTTTAACAAAAATAAGTAAAATATAAACAAAATAAGAAGTATTAATTAAAATTTCTAGGAAAGGGAGCAGTATGAAGAGACCCTTGTAAGAAATAATATTGAATTAATACAAGACATTACAGGGGCCTCTCTGGTCTACAATATATCTCTATTCGGATGTCAAGAAGAGAAAGTATTTTTCACAACTTTGGGAAGGATATACGTGGGCTGCTATTATTGGATTTATAAATGATAAAAGAGTCCCATTTTCTGGTGGTTAAGCTGCATTTAATTTTAATGTAATTAACGAGAATGGTGGAGAAATGGCTAGTGCGTTAATTATGTTAGCCCTTTCAAAATCTGAAAAGGGTTATAATTGCCTTCTTGATGGCTCCGAAATAATTTCTATCATTGAGGAATATGCAAATGGTGGATTTGAAATAATTCAAAGTAAACTCATTGAGGATGAAAATTATTTTGACAATCCCGACTCCTTTATTGATGAATTACTTAGTCGCAGTTAAAAAATACTCTTTTTAGATTTAAAAAATTTACTTTTCACCAGCTTCAGGTAGATCTCTATCTATTGATTTATCAATCATCTCTACTTTAAATCTTGGATTTTTTAGATGGCCAATTTTTGACCATGGTGCTGAAGCATACACCTGTTCAGCACACTCCTTGTATATAATTGCACTAGTATATCCAAATCCTATTGGAACTCCCAGACCTTCAAATGTAACTTTAAATGTTACCTCCCCTTTTAATCTAGCCATGATCTTTTTATTTATAGTTTCATTATAATGTTTCTATGTAACCAGTTAAACTCTTGAGTAGAGTGTCTGCATTACTAAAATATTTGCTGTTAGCAGTATTTGAGAATTGCGCCCTAGCGTTAAAGTCTGGTCGACTATTTTGGTAGTGTATTTTCAAAATAAAATTCATCATTTTATCATACTCTCCTTCGTATAAAACTCTTCCAAAAAGAAACTCACCTCGGTTGTAATTGTAAAATGTTTCAATGACCACTGTCCTTCCGTTGACTTTCTTATCATAATTGTACCTGACCATTTTCACGTGTTCACTTACTCCATACTGATTATTAATCCACTTCTTCCAAGTATTGGTGTTTGTGAGTTCATAGAAACCCTCTATTTGGGCCATATTAATTCCAAAGGCAACTTTGTCACCTTCAGATAATACCTCTTTTAAACTGCTTAAATTGCCACAGAATAATAGGTCGCAATCTACTTTTTGAGAAAGTAAAACGTTTGAAACTAATAAGCTTAGTAATAAATAATTTTTTGTTTTCATCGTACGAAATATTTAGTTAAACAATAATTCGTAACAAGAAAGAATGTGGAATCTCGATTTTATTTGGAGGAGTGTCCCGTATTCTAAACCACCGTGCTTCGAGAAAGTCGGTTGGTGCAAATTAATGCTCTTGATACTTTACAAATCTACAATGTTTGTAAATATTTCTCAAATTTATTTAGGGAACGTATTTCACCCTGTATACATAATACACTATAAAAAGGGGTGGAAACATCGCTGCAATTAAAAGCTGAAGATCCATAATAAATTATTTTAGTAAACCAATTTAATCACAATAAGAAAAATTAGATGTAAAAATCTAAGAATTATATCTATAAATTTAATCAAATGTACTCTTCGCAACTAATATACCATCCGGATCTTCAACCACTGATGAACAAGTTTAAGCGTCAATTCCTTGGGGTCCATTTGGAGTATAACATGAGACTTCTTGGATGGCATGGATATACTGGATTAGGTTTAGATGTTGATGCTGTGAAAAAAATACTTCAAAAGTGTTTAGATGAAAATAAATATTTCAAGGTATGGGAGATGAAGTGGAAGGGTAAAGTTGAAGATATGCCATTAGATCTTTGGGAAGGTAAAGTTGCATACTACAAATACATGGATAAATCAATACTGTAATATGGATATAGATAAACTTGCAAAGAAAATTAGACAGAAGACCTCTGGGATAGATACTACATTGTACATAAGATTAGGGCGAAACCTTAAAAGATTAAGACTTGCTAAAAAGCAGGACTACAGAACATTTAGCAAGCTATCTAATATTTCTTCATATTCACTAAAAAAGATTGAAAAAGGTGAGAAAGAAAATATTGACCTTCTAACTATAGAAAGAATAAGGAAAACCCTTGACGTAAATTTTAGTGATTTACTAGATTGATTTGGGTTTAGCTTACCTTCCCCTCTCACATCTCTCCGAAACCCCTAACAAAACCCCTAATTTAGTTATAAGGGAATCTATCATAGTCAACATCTTTACCTAGAATAGGTAAAATTAAAATTGTCCATTTTTATTCATTTTTAACCAATTTTTGCCAATTTTGACTCTTTTTTGCTCGTTTTTGGCCAATTTTAGCTGTTTTTTGATGTTTTTTAATTTTTTAGTTTTTCCCAAAAGAGGACAAATATTGCTGTAAAATATCAATCAATCAATTCAAGAATCATAAGAGAATGATCACTCACTTTATCCTCTCTTAACGAATGGTCATATCGACATCCTCTAACTCTATTTTTTAATGCATTAGAAACGTAAAAATGATCTATTCTAAAACCGTTTCCAGAATTGCTCAGCCAGCTATACTCTTTTTTTGGTCCATTAATTAATCTCCATGCATCAGCTAAACCAATTTGCTCTAGCTTTTCTAAATACTCAGAACAATAAAATGTTGATCCTGATTCATCTATTTTGTGCTTGCCAGTGTTGAAGTCTCCAGCTAGAACAACGTTTTCATTTGGTCTTTGTTCAAGTTGATCTAGAATAAAATCAAATATTATGCTCTTGAGTTTTTTCTGAGGAAAATAGCACCCGTATACTGATATATCAGCTGTTTTTATTTTAATTATTCTGTGCTTGTGTTCTCCGAGCTCATTAAATAAATTAACTTCAAAAGGGGATTTTGATGCAATTAAAACTGAATTTGTTTTTTTCTCTGAGTTTGTTGTTTGTATTTCTTGGTAGCCAAGATTTGATAATGCATTTTTAATTTGACCTCCGTTAATGTTATTTCTAAATTCTGTTAAAATAAATATTTCACTATCGGAATATTTTTTGATGCCGTTAATAATTTCTCTGACTCTTTTACCCCCTCCATGCCTAATATTCCATGTGACTATTTTCATACACTTAAGATAAGCACTAATGATAAATATTGTGAAAAAAGCTTACCCCTCAAATCTCTCCAAAACCCCTAACAAACACCCCTAATTTTGTTTTAAGTGAATCCATTTTACCTCAGTATTAGCAAAGGACTAGAGTTGATTTGGATTGTATCCAATAGTGTAAAAGAAAAACCCTCCACTTGGGAGGGTTAATTATAAAATGAACAATGATTATCTCCAGGTATCGTCGATAACTCTATACAATGTTCTGTGAATTTCTTGAAAACCATCAGCTACATCCATTTTAGTAGCCTTTTCATTAAAATTCTGTTGATATTTATTTGGTTTTGCATCAGGATTATAAGCAGCATTACTAAGTACTGACGATAATGATTTAAATCCATCAAAAGATATTCCGTTAAAAGATAACATACCCTCATTCTGATTCCAGTTAGGATTTGTTAACCTAAACCCGTACGCCCAATTATTTGGGTTGTCTCCTTTTCCTAATTGAGGCTTTATGACTTCCTTGCCCCACAATTCATTATTTCCAGAAAACTTTGATCCATTACTCGCTTTAAACAGATTCATATAAAAATAATTAGATGTATCATCACTCAAAATTGATCCTGCTATTTGATAAATATGTTGCGAAGCAAAAGTGCCATCAGCAGAATAAGAGCTTGAATCTGGTTGCCATAATCCAAGTCGTTTTGGAATTTCATTAGACCAAATATCCATAGGATTTAATTTTTCTAATTGTTCAGGACTATTGAAATGATGTAAAAAGACAAAATTATTTGGGTCTGTAACCGATTGAAAACATACCCAACCTGCCCATTTTCCACGATCTACAGCATCTTTAGCAATTGCTTTGTAGTAAGTTTTTTGAGCATCTATAAATGCTGCTACGTTACCCTCAACTCTAATTTCATGTGTTCGAATTACATAAGGACCTTCTTGTGCGAAACCAACTGCACCGATAAATAAAACGATTAGAATTATTAGTTTTTTCATTTTTAATTGATTTATGGTTAGTAATACCCCTAAGTTAAGGAGAATGCGGTAAAAAAAAACCCTCCACTTGGGAGGGCTTAAATATCAAATTATCAAATCCTACCACATATCGTCATATGTTTTAGACTTGTTTCTTTTATTATTGTAATGCCTCATTCTTCTGTGAAGTACATTATTTACATCTTCTACATTTCCTCTCGAACTCAAAAATTTTTCAGCTGTGCCATTAGCAAATACCTGAGCTCTTACCTGTTCAAGTTCCATCCAACTTTCTCCTGACATGGTAACTGAGTGAGTAGCACCTCCAGGATTCCCAACTGTGTATGCAGAAAGACTTATCCATCTATCCCCAAAAACCTTTTTATTATCATTTAAAAAAGCTTTAAATGCTTTTAAGAATTGTTGTGGGTTTTCAACCTTTAAATTCCATTTTTGCCTAGTGTTATGTTTACTCCCATCGCCTTGTCTATATACTGAGGTCCCTGCATATCTTGGGCCATAGTCTTTGATATGTTGACCTCTTCTACTCCAAAAATTTGGGCCTTCATATTCAGACATCTCTGTTTCTATTCCCCAATTTTTCATATCACCATAGCGCACAACTCGTACATTGAAGTCTCCATTTCCAACTCTAATCCAATCAATTATTGCTCCTCCTGATTTAAATTCTATATCACCGTAGTAATTGTCATTAAGTTCCAGAAATGAGTTCATGTCCTTCCAAGGAACTTCATATTGGCTTATCGCAAATATCGTGTTCTGAGCTGTCAAGCAGATTGAAAGCAAGAATGCTACAACTGTAAAAATTTTCTTCATTTTTATTGATTTATGGTTAGTAATACCTCTAAGATATAGAGAATGGAGGTAAAAGAAAAACCCTCCACTTGGGAGGGTTCAAGGTGATGTAATTGTAATGTTGCTAGTGTTTTTATTCTAGATGAACCTCTAACTCAATTTCAATCATAAATTCAGGGAAGGCCAGTTCCTTAACACCTAACCATGATCCTGTTGGAAAATTTTTAGTATAAATTTCATTCCTGTAAGATGCAACTTCTAAAAAACTTTTCATGTCAGTGGTAAAAATATTTTCAACCACGACATCGTCAAACGAGGCATTGTAGTGATCTAAAATCTTTTTTAAATCAGCATAACAGTTTTTCATTTGTTGTTCAATATCCCCTATTGCAGTTGGATTAGCAGCAGCATCCATACTTACCGCACCTGAAATTTTAATTTGATTACAAATTTTAACAGCGTGTGAATATCCAAAAGCTTTTTCAACGTCTGGCCTCAAGAGAAAATATTCTGGTTTTTGGTTACATTCAATATTTGATTGTTCAGATTTGTTCATCTGACAAGAAAAAGTAACTACAGAGATTAAAAATAATAAGATTATTTTCTTCATTTTAATTGATTTATGGTTAATTGTTCTTCTAAGATATAGAGAATGGGTTATATATCAAATCCACCCCCGTTGTTCCAATAGAAAATCCGTTTTCTAAAACCCATGCCCCTGAGGTTAGATTAGGGATGCCAGAGAAGTTTTAGGATTTGAATACAATATCATAATCAACATCTTTTCCTATGTACTTTGTAACATAATCGACAACAACCTCATTGTTATATACAGGCTGATAGTCTCCTACAGATATATTACCTAGACCGTATCTAATCTCTTTGTAAGTCATATCAGTGTTTGTGTCAAGTAGCATATGAACGTGTTGATTGCTGTAATCCCCTTTATCTCTCTCTGAAACAAAAAAGACGTTGTCAACCTTTACAGATCTTCCGTAGAGTTTATTAATCCAGTTTCTTACTGTCATAGTGTAAATCTTGTAGGGTGTCCTACAGGTGATGAAGTAGTCCCAGTTGAACTGCTGTAGAAATGCTGAGTAATCTTTAGCTACATACATGTCGTTTAAGTTTAGAGTATAGCAGATATTAAGGCATACTATGCCTGGTTGATTAATTAATGATTTATTTGAATAGGTATTTGACTTAAGTAGGTGGTACAAATGTACCAAATATTAAAGACTGATTGATGATTTAGGACGATGACAGAGCGATTTTGAGGGGCAGATTTGTGGGCAGATTTAATATAAAAAAAGGGACTACATTTCTGCAATCCCTTGTGATTTTTAGGTGGAAGATCGGTCTCGAACCGACGACCTCCTGAACCACAATCAGGCGCTCTAACCAGCTCAATAATATCGAAAACCCTGCTATCAACCACTTAACATGGCAATTGGCAAAACATGTTTCTAAAAATGCCAAATAAGTGCCAAAATGAGTATCACATTTCCTAAAGTTTGCCGTTGGAAGAATGGTAAGTACTATGTTGACTTCAAGTTACATGGTAAACGCTACAGACTTCAAAACGGTAACAAGATCAAACTCGATCTAAAACCAAACAACTACCCTCAAAAGCAACGTAAAGTGAAAACCGAATTACTTGCTCAAAAGGTTTATGACTTCTTGGTTAGCAATAATTTTAAGTTTACGAGTGACAATAGATCTGAGCAATTAATGCTGTATGATAAAATCATTCAGAAGAAACTCAGTGAACCCTTGTCAGATAAATATAACATCGCACTCAAACGTCTATCTGTTACTCTGAGAGTTGTTGTGGCTAAATACAATACTATACCTATTGAATTCATAGAGGACTTTCTAAATAACTATTCCAATAATACGAGTTACAATACCATGAGAAGACATTTAAATGTTTTAATCAACGCTCTGAAGCATGGTGGCTTTATAATGGAAGAGGTAGTTATTAAGTCACGGAAGCAAACAGAACAACTCCATAAACCTATTAATAACCTTGCAGAAGTATTTGCCGAATTAAAGGTTTTAACCACAATTTATACTTGTGCTGTCTGTTTACTTATGGATGCTTATTAAGACCTCATAGAGAGATCAGGTTGCTTAAATGGGGTAATTTTTCAAAGGATTTAAAGTACATATCTATTGATGGAAGTCGAGTTAAATCAAAGCGAAATAGAATAGTTCCAGTACCTGATTATGTGAGGAATGAATTAACCATTAAAGATCCTGAATGGAACATATTCTCCCACTCCCCTATTGAATTTAATAACGACTATTTTAAGACCCTTTGGGGGCGTTTTAAGAGGGTTTCTAGAGACTTATTGAACAAGACGTTACACTCTACTCTTTTAGGCACTCAGGAGCTATTGAAATCTTCAAAAGGACAGGTAGTATAACCAAGCTACAGAAAGCTATGGGACACTCATCTATAAATGTTAGTCTGACCTATTTAAGAGGCTTAGAAGTGCCTGAACTTTATGAGGAGGATATGCCAATGATTTAGTCTCTAATACATCTGACTGAAAAACCTTGAGTTTTCAGTTTTTTATCTAATGCTATATTGTTTTGAATTAGATTCCCATTTATATCTTGTCCTATTGAAGGATATGATAATATAAAATGAAATGCTTCTTCAGGATTATCCGTGTTTTCCTCAATAGTCCAAAATACAGCTTGTTGTCCTAAGCCTCCATAACCAGTGTATTGATTGTCATCATAAGATGCTAGAAATCCAGCAGGCACTGCTGAAAAACAAGTTTCGTTATTATTGCTATTTGGTGAATCCCAATAGCCTAAACTTTTTAAACTCTCTGCTATTGAATTAGGAGTGTTGTAGGGAGTTCCTTCATCATTCAATATATCAAGCCCTAAGTGAGAAACAAGATCTTTATAGTCCCCACTGTTTGGAAGTCTATACCCTTGTGGAGCGACACCCCTTTCATCATTTAATGCATACCAATTATACAAAATTCCATATGTGCCCACATTATCTATTTCATTGGCATAGAAAGTATATGCTGGAGTTGTTAAGTTCTTCCAAATTTCTGGATTTGGCTCAAAAGGTATCGGATCTCCATTATTAAACCTTGTTACATCTAAGTTTTTTGACATCCATGTTTGATTACCTATTTGCACATCAAAACTGAGTGGGCAGTCTTCACTATCAACATAGTTTAGATCTTTAGTACCTTGTAATTCTGTTTCACAAAGATTTGGTATAAATACTGAAAAACTTACCTGTAGTCCCTCAATTAAAATATCGGTTATATCTCCTAATATATCATCATCGATGATTATATTGAGACTATTTTCAGAATTGAATTGATATGTGCCATACAAAACGGAATTTTCATTTTCAATAAGGACAGAATTGTTTGCACTGAATATTATTGAGAGAATTGAACAATCATTTTTGTTATTAGATCTATTTGACCTTCTTCTAATTTTCCACTTACCTACCAACTGCTTTTCTAAAGCTTCAAGATTCTGATTAGAGATATCTTCACTATCATTTGTTTCACCACAATTATAAAGGAGGAAGGAAAACAGAAGTGTGAATAATAAACTTGTATGTAATAGATATTTCATAATAAATTAAAGCACTAGATTTAAAGAAAACAAGGTTATTAATCTTTCTCTTCCTTCTCCAACTCTAAACCCATTGCACCTGACACACCCCTCTTTTTAAATATTTAAATATCGTGTCCCTGTCCCACCCTTAGGGAATGGGACAAGATAATTTAATGCAAAAGATAAGAATATCATGAGAATGAATTAAATCCCTATTTAAATTTAATTTTCTAACAATCAATCATGATCTAAGGTGCTGGCAATTAATCCGCTTGTAGTGATTTATGGAAAATTGAGGTTATTAATCTTTTTGTACATAAATATTTAAATATCTTGTCCTATTAATCTTTATATAAAGACCTAATACAAAAGGTATTTTTTTCTGCTTTTCTGTTGGAGAAAGCCATCTCAGCTTTCCAATTAAATCAAATCTTCTTTTTCTAAAAAATCGATTATAATTTTTTGTAGTAGTTTCTTATAATTCAATCTTTTCTCACTGAATAAGATATGTCCCATAAATGATTACTAACATCATCTAAAACAGAAGCCGAATATGATGTGCTGTCTTCAATTGATCGAAGTATGTCATTGGTATGTTCTAATTGCTCAAAAATAACTTTTAAACCGTTCATGACTACGCTTAATTTATCAGATATTTGATTTAAGTATTCTTGATTTCTCTTTTCAGGAACAGTCATAAACAAGCCTGCATCTTCCAACTTATTGTAAACTTTATTAAAAGAAACCAAATCACCATTCACCTCATTTATCAAAATCGACAATAATTTATAGGAAAAATCAATCTCTTTTTTTGTTTTTTTCATTAAAGCTATGGGTATGTTTTTAGGGTCACTGATATAATTTTTTGTGCATTTTAAATAGAGTCTTCTGTAGTCTTTTTCTTTGTCTTCAATATGTGAAATAAACCTAACAACCTTATTGAATTGATCTTTATCAAAAAACTGATAATTTTCATTTAATTGATTATACAATACTACAGAACCAAATGCTTGAGATGGCATTTTAGATAAATGCTGCTCTTTTTGAATTTTTAACTCTTTAAATTTTATTTCTTTTTGCTTTAAGGAGATATTATTTTCCAAAGAATTTTTTTCTCAATGAGGCTTTTGTTATTATTTATTTCATCCTCTATAATCTTTAAATCTTCTATTTTCATTTATTTTCTATTTGCGGTTATTGTCGAGCATGTATAGATCGTGAGTATTTAAATAAAGGCTCAGCTTGAGAAATAATTTTTCTCATATTCTTTAAATCATCAATTCTTGATTTATTTTTTTTAATGTGTTTGCTAGCCACACTTAAGACATCATCATTAGAGAAATTCATGGTGTTTGCTTGCTTTTTACTTTTTGAAATGTTTTCCTATGAAGGTGATTCCTAAACATGCCCAAAACATATATGCCCAAAAATCAGCAGAGTATTCAGCAAAAAGCATAAAAATAATTGAAATACTTAATCCACCATAACCAATAAAGTAGAATATTAACATCCTTTTATGGTTCTTATTGTTTAATGCTGAACTATCCCACTTTACTTGGTCGCTCAAAACTTTATTCAGCGATTTTGTATCTAAATTATTGGCGTTGTATTTTTTACTATCATCCAATATTATTGAGGTTTGTCCAAACTTATTAGATAAATCATTTTCTATACCATTAAACAAGGAATTAATGTGCTTTTTCAAATCCTTATTAAAATTTGATTTATAAGTTTGAAACTCATCCTTTAAACTATCCCTTTTATTATTTAAAATTTTGAATGAATCATTTATTTTAGATATTGTTATTTCCTTTTCCTTGTTTGAATTTTCAATACCTGTATTTAATTTGGCTATCTCCTCACGCAATTTATTTTCCATATCAAGTTTTGCAGGAGGAATTGATTTTGCTAATTTCTTTTTGAAATCTCTTTTTTCAATACTAGGCTTAGCTTGAATTTTATTTTTTGAGTTATTATTTTTTTGCGACAAGGAATCAATTAGAATATCGCATTCATCTTCACTAACACCTAATTCTTTTGCCTTTTTGAATATAACTTTTCTTTCTTTTTCAGAAATTAAATCGTCAGCAAGACAAAGCTCAATAAAATCTACAAGCTCTTTATTCATTTCCTTTTTTGTTTCTTTCTTATCATCAATATAATGAAATATTTGGGATTGACTGAATGCTATTGAATCTACAACATGATACTGCCATTGAATAAAACCTAATCATGAGGGTGTTGCGAATTATTGACTAATTGATCCGCTTTTTGAAGCATAAATAAGTCAAAAATTGCTTAAAATAGAAAAATTGAAAAACGGTCAAAAATGGCGTAAAATCGTCAAAAAATGTCCAAAATGGATCAATTTTGAGCAAAAAATGACTAAAAATCGGCAAAAAATAGACTTTTTAAATATTTAAATATCTTGTCCCATTGTCCCACCCTTAGGGAATGGGACAGGGACAAGAAAATCTATTTTAATTTGCGATGTAGACTAGATTTTGAAATCTTATGTCCATCAGAATTGAGTACTTCAGCAGTTTCTCTAATTGTTTTGCCTTCATTGATTAATTTCTTAGCCTTTTCTAAAACATCGTCACTAATCAATTCGTCTAAATCTACTCTCATTCCAGTGTTTTCAAATGCAAGATGCTGCTCATTGAATTTTAATACATAGCTTTTGGATTTATTCCTTTCGTCCATGTAGTTGTTTTTCACTACACATAAGTGTCGCTTTGATGGATCTTGCAGATCTTTATTCAACATCAGTACACACCTCATCTTTGCCTCAAATCCCTGTGATCCAAGTATGCTGTTCTTATTTGGTTTCAAGCCCGCTGAGGATTTCTTGGTATGGTGAAGAAACATGATTGTTGTGCCAAACTCATTTACTATGTTATTATACTCATTCAAAAAGGTTCGGACTTCGTTTGAATTGTTCATGCCACCAGTAAATATATCGGCATAAGAATCGATTATAATCAGGTCTAAACAATATTCTTTAATAAAGCCTCTAAGGTTCTCTAGGATTCGATCCGTAGAGAAAACAAAATTTAACTTAGAAAGTGCTGCATCATCAGTTATATCCTCTCCAAAATACTTGTTAAGCCACATAGATGTAGCATGTTGTCCATCCTCAGTACTAACGTATACTACGTTCCTGCATGAATCATTAAGTTTAAATCCTAGAAATTCTTTATCACCATATGCGATAGATACTGCAAGTTGTCTGAGCAGTGAACTTTACCAGTATCACTCTCCCCTACTAAGGCACATAAAGTTCCTTTTGGAATTAGATCTTCTACTAAATATTCTACATTTTTAAGATCCATGTTTTTGAGCTTATCAGCTCGTATAAAATTTGTACTCATAATTAAATATTTTAAAAGTCAAACCTAAAGGCAAACGACCTAAAAAAATCAAAATATCATGGATTTTATCAACGAATTTGAATGATTTATTAACGATAAAGTACTGATAATCAGTTTAGAACTACCGCACAGGCAGTTGTAAAACATCCATGTACAAACTTCAATTTTATGTAGAATTCGGCAACCCTTTCAGGCAGAGTAGCTTTGTAGCTTCATATTTCCGAAGGAATAATGATGAGTAATCAAAAATGCCAAATAAGTGCCAAATATTTCGTAAATTATAGTGTCAATCAGCTAGTTACGTAATGTAGGTTTTTGATTACGAACAGTTGGATAGAGCCCATAAAAAAAGGGACTACATTTCTGCAATCCCTTGTAATTTCTGGGGTGGAAGATCGGTCTCGAACCGACGACCTCCTGAACCACAATCAGGCGCTCTAACCAACTGAGCTACAACCACCGTTTGCAGCAAAAATAAAGGATTTAATACGGTTGACAAAATTTAAAAACCTGAGAAAAAGTCTTTAATTTATAGCAGGCTTTTTGTGGAATTGAGTGTTACCATTTTTTCTACGGTAAAGCCTTCTGCCGCGGCTACCCCCACTAAACGGCCAAGATTTTGTGCACGGTAGGCAACACTATTTAGGAAATTTTCACTGCTAATGAGTGTTTCAGGAGCCGTGACTGAAGGATTAAAAAATTGGCTGTCATACGCGTTCACTGCTTCCATTTTTTGATCCAAATGATCGCTAATATCCAAACACAATTGCGGTTCAATCTCTTCCCATTGAATATAGTGGAGTACTTGTTTTGGACGCCATGCCTGTTGGGGTTTCTCCTCAGAATCAAGCGTTTCTATTTTTATCAAGCCACTCAAAAAACAGGCCTGGCTCACTAAAGAACTTCCCCGTCCGTGGTCAATATGTCGATCTCGAATGGCATTGCAAAAAACCACTTCGGGTTGGTATTGCCGAATCTTACGAATAACCTTGAGTTGATTCTCCTTAGAGTTTTCAAAAAAGCCATCGGCCAAGGAAAGGTTTTCACGTGCAAGTGCTCCAATGATTTTTGCTGCTTTTTTAGCTTCCGCAGCCCGTTGCTGGGCACTCCCGGGTTCCTAATTCGCCTTGAGTCAGATCGATAATAACCACTTTTTGGCCCAAAGCAACAGCTTTACAGAGGGTTCCTCCAGCTCCTAATTCCACATCGTCGGGATGTGCTCCGAAAGCGAGTATATCAATTTTCATTTTTTTGATTTACGAATGGCTTGATTAATATCCTGTTGCAAGTCTTCTTGTGCCTCTATTCCACTTGAAAACCGAATCAACGACGCTCCAATCCCCTGCTCCAATCTTTCCTCCTCGGTTAGAAGAGCGTGGGAAGCCAGTCGCGGGACAATCAAAGTACTCTCTACACCAGCCAAACTCATGGCAGGTTTTATCATTTCTAAATGCTCACAAAAGCGCAAGGTGTCTATCTCTGAATGGAGTTCAAAGGATAACATTCCGCCGTATCCATTCATTTGCTTTTGTGCTAGTATATGGTCTGGATGGTTTTTAAGCACTGGATAATGAACGGCCGTTACCAGGGGGTGCTGGTCTAAGAATTGCGCCATTTGAAGGGCATTTTCATTTTGTGCAATGACACGAAGCGCTAAGGTCTTGATGCTTCTCTCCAGCAACCAAACCATCATTTCACTTAAATTACCTCCATAGTTACGAGCCGAATTAATGACGGACTGCATCACCGCTTTCGAAGAAACAACCACACCCGCAGATATATCGGAATGTCCTCCCAAATACTTAGTAGCACTGTGAAGAACAATATCAATTCCCAATGCCAAGGGGTTTTGATTAACCGGACTAGCAAAAGTATTATCAATCATAGTCCATACCCCATGGTTTTGTGCCATTTGGGCCACGCCCTTTAAATCCACCAATTTTAAAAGCGGATTGCTAGGAGACTCCAAATACAATCCCTTGGTATGGGGTTGAATTAAAGAAGCAAAATTTTCAACAGTTAATCCTTTTGTGAAGCTGTATTCAATGCCAAGGCGGGGAAACTCACTTTTGATAAAGTTTCGCGTACCCCCATAAATATCATTCTGAAAGACAACATGATCCCCTTGATTTAATTGAGACAATAAAGCGGTACTGATCGCTGCCATACCTGATCCAAAAATCAATGCCGACTCCCCTCCTTCTAGTGCGGCGAGCTTTTGAGCAAGCGCTTCTTGGTTGGGGGTATTAAAATACCTAGGATAGCGTTTTTCATCGACTCCATCAAAGGCATAGGCAGAAGAAAGGTATAACGGAGAAACTACTCCTTTGTAGCGCTTGTCGTTCAGTTCTCCTTCGTGAACACAAATAGTTTTTATATCACTTTTAGCTTTCATTCTTTTCTATCCATTGAATCACTTCTGGGGCATTTGGCTGGGTTCTGGGTGGAATTACTTTCTCTAATATACCCTCTGAATTAATCAAAAACTTTTGAAAATTCCAAGTTACTTTGGAGTCCATGACTCCATTTTCAGAAGATGAAGTTAAGAATTTGAATAGTGGGTGCATGTTTTTTCCAATCACTGAAATTTTTCCCATCATTGGAAAACTAACACCATAATTGGCTTTACAGAAGGCATTAATTTCTTTATTAGTACCCGGTTCTTGCGCTAAAAAATTATTGGCAGGAAAGCCCACAATAACAAAATTTGAATTTTGGTATTTTTCATAAAGAGATTGCAGGGATTTATATTGTGGTGTTAGACCACAATCCGATGCCGTATTAACTATCATGATTTTTTTCCCCTCAAGGGAACAAAAATCAAAAGAATCTCCATTGATATCGGCTACCGTGAACTGAAAAATAGTTTGATTCATTTCAATTTTATTTTGTGCTGCCATAGTGCTGATCAATGCACTAAAAACACATACAAATACAACAGCTTTATTAGTAAATTTTTTTTTAAGAACTAACATACAATAAATCGGTCAGATTATATATTGCGCTGGGCCTAAAGGATTTCTGCACTTAAGCCTGCTTCCAGCAGTAATGTACAACGGGGTTCTAAGTCCGAGTAGGGACCTGTTTTCACAACACACTTCCCTGTATTATGAACTAATAGAGCACATTGTTCCGCTTGCAGTGGATTGTGTTCACACACGCGCACTAAGGTTTCAATTACATGGAAAAAGGTGTTCACATCATCATTGTATAACATAATCTCAAACTCTTTTTCCTGTAACGTATCTGTCAAGATCTCGAGATCTGGCTCAGAAGACGGTTCTTCTTCAGCGAATCGAATCAAAAAGTACGGCCATCCATTCATCTTTTTCTCTCATGCTATTTATACGAAATCCCAATTTAGTCATTTGTGAAGAAATGAGCTTTAAATCGGATGGGTAAAAACCGCTAAGCAGAATACTCCCTTTCTCTTTGAGAACATCCAAATAGTCTTCCATCTGTTGCACTAATATATTTCTGTTAATATTGGCAAGAATGAGATCAAAAGGAATCTTCCCTTTAGGCACTTTGTTCTGTTGAACTGCCTCTAGCGAAGTGCACTTATTTAGTCTTGCATTTTCTAAAGTGTTTTGAACACACCATAGTTCGGTATCCACGGCCGTAACCTGTTTTGCACCCATCTGCAATGCAGCAATTCCCAAAATGCCTGTTCCACACCCCATATCCAATACATTGATTCCAGTACATTCTAAATCCAACAGATAAGAAATCATCAAATAAGTGGTAGGATGATGACCTGTTCCAAAGCTCATTTTAGGATGTATAATCAATTCAAGGGGTAGCCTTTGGCTTCGTGAAATGGTGCTCGAATTCTACAACGCTCATCTATAACTACTACTGGAAAGTCTCGTTCCCATTTTTCATTCCAGTTTTGAGGAGCTACAGTTTGAATGCTGTAATCCATATCGACATCTGGATTTTTTCTCAGGGGTAGGGATTCTATAACTACCAAGTTTGCTACATTTTCAGGGATATAGGCTATCAATCCGTTCTCCGTTTCCTCAAAGCTCTCAAAAGGATACTCGGCTAATTCTGCAATTAAAATCTCTGTAAACGGATCCCTAGGAATTAGGGTAAAATGAATTGCCAAATAATGAGTTCCCATAGCCTTTATATCGCGTTCACTATGGCTAGAAAGTCTTCAGCTTGTAGTGACGCTCCTCCAATCAATCCTCCATCAACATCCTCTTGGGAGAATAATTCCACAGCATTAGATGGCTTTACACTTCCACCGTAGAGTATGCTGGTCGCTTCGGCAATAGCAGCACCAAAACGATTTTGGATTTGACTTCGAATGAAAGCATGCATTTCTTGTGCTTGTTGTGGAGATGCTGTTTCTCCCGTGCCTATGGCCCAAACGGGTTCATAGGCCAAAATAATATTTGACCAATCCAATGCCTCAGTGGAAAATAAGCCTGTTTCCAACTGCTCAGATACCACTTCAAAATGTTTGTTACTCTTTCTATCTGCTAGCTCTTCTCCAAAACAGAATATGATTTCCATTCCATTTTCTTGGGCTGTTTTAACTTTCTTAGACAAAGTTTCATTGGTTTCATTATAATAAGCTCTCCGCTCAGAATGCCCAAGGAGTGTTGCTTGTATTGAAATACTTTTTAACATCTCTGCCGAAATTTCACCAGTAAAAGCTCCCGATGCAGCTGCATTCATGTTTTGTGACACCACTTGCAATGGATGGTCTTGTGTAGCCTCAGCCATTCGATCTAGGAAAAGTGTGGGGAGCAATCATCACTCGAACCGCTTCTGGTATAGGAGTCGATTGTATGGCCCTAAGCAATTCCATAGATTCATGAACATCTTTGTTCATTTTCCAATTACCAGCTACAATTTTTTGTCTCATAAGATTAATTTAGTTTGACTTGTGGATCTAAAAGTGTGTAAACAAGATCTACAAGTATATTGATTAGAATAAATAAACAGGCAATAGTGAGAACAGCCCCCATCAACACAGGAATATCTAAAAAGTTTAGAGCCGTTACTAATTCTTTTCCAAGGCCTTTCCATCCAAAAATATATTCCACAAAAACAGCGCCAGCAAGCATTGAGGCAAACCAACCTGAAAGTGCGGTAATAACCGGATTTAGTGCGTTCTTTAAGGCGTGCTTATACAAGACTTGCGTAGGGGAAAGTCCTTTTGCATAGGCAGTTTTGATGTATTCTTGTGAAAGCACTTCTAGTAAGCTACTTCGAATCAATTGGGTGATAACAGCAATAGGTCTTATTCCTAGAACTATCGAAGGAAGAATAAGATTTTTCCATTGAATCTGACGGCCCATTCCAAAGTCGTCTATTTCAAAAAGACTTCCAGTCATATTCAACTGTGTCCAAGAATGAAATACATATCCAAAAAGCCAAGAAAATAATATGGCACTTAAAAAAGAAGGAACACTCATTCCTAGTGTGCTCCCAAATAATATTATCTGATCCCACAAGGTATCTTTATACCGCATGGCTAAAATTCCTAAAAAAAGACCCACAGCTATAGCAATACAAATCGAGGCAAAGGCTAAAATAAAGGTATTGGGAAGGGTTTCGGCTATCACTTCTGATACTGGTTTTCCTTGTTTTTGGTATGATGTTCGTAAATAAGGCCATTTCAGCACCATTTGATATTGCTGTAGTTTTAACAGCGGAAAACCCGATTGTTCTTTGGGGGAAAAATAAGTGAAATGCGATATTTTGTTTGAATGAATAGACAGGGGGGACAAATCATTTAAATAGTAGAGATACTGCAGGTGAATCGGCAAATCAAAACCATACTTCTCCTTTAAAATTTCAAGTTGGACACTTCCTTCATTTTGATCCAACATCATTTGTGCCGGATCCCCAGGAAGAACGCTAAATATTAAAAAAACCAAACTAGAAACACCAAATAGTGTTAGAATACTATTGAAAATTTTGGAAAGAATAAAGGCTCCCATTTATGATTTGAATTCCAAATGAATCAAGGCGAACACAGCATAATTGATGATGTCTTGATAATTAGCATCAATTCCTTCACTGACCATTGTTTTGCCCTGATTGTCTTCTATTTGCTTGACTCGCAACAATTTCTGAAGAATCAAATCGGTAAGAGAACTCACACGCATATCACGCCAGGCCTCTCCATAGTCGTGATTTTTATCCTGCATAAGCGTGAATGTTGTTTTTATTTTTTCATCATATCGAGACAGTGCTTCGTCCATATCGAGATCGGGTTGTTCCGCAATTCCCAGCTCGATTTGAATCAAAGCCATCAGGGAATAGTTAATAATTCCAATAAATTCTGAAGCTTGACCTTCTTCTATCTTTTGGGCTTGGTTTCGTTGGATGGACCGAATTCGCTGAGCTTTAATAAATATTTGATCGGTCAGGGAAGCCAATCGAAGGATTCGCCAGGCGCTCCCGTAATCTTTCATTTTTTTTGAAAAAAGACCCCTACTTTGTACAATAATTTTTTTGTATTCTTCCTCTGTTTTCGTCATCCGTGACCGAATTTGCTGTAAATTTCGACAAAATTTTCTCCCAACTATGCAATTCTTAGAAAATTTTAACCAGTAGTATGACACTCAATTGCCAGGGCAAGCTTGTTGATCTATCTGTACCAAAAATAATGGGAATATTAAATCTAACACCAGATTCTTTCTATGATGGTGGGCAATTTAATTGCATAGATTTAGCGGTCAAGCAAACTGAAAAAATGCTACAAGAAGGGGCGACTTTTATTGATATTGGAGCAGCCAGTAGCCGACCGGGAGCAGAACTTTTAACCGTTGAGCAAGAAAGCCAACGGATGTTTCCAATCCTAAACGAACTTTTAACGATCTTTCCCAATACATTGTTTTCCATAGACACCTATCACAGTAGTATTGCAAGAAGTGCCTTAGATAAAGGAGTTGCACTAATTAATGATATCTCGGGAGGAAGCATCGATAACAAATTGCATCAAATAATTGCCAACTATCAAGTTCCCTATGTCTGCATGCACATGCGGGGAACTCCCAAAACAATGCAAGAAGAACCCAAATACAATTCGATCGTGGAAGAACAATTGTCTTTTTTTGCTGAAAAAACAGCGCTGCTTCATCAAAAGGGAGTAAATGACATCATACTTGATCCCGGATTTGGATTTGGCAAAAGTTTGGAACACAACTATGAGATTTTAAAAAAATTGCATCAATATCATTCTCTAAAATGTCCAATTATGGTTGGCGTTTCACGGAAATCAATGATTTTTAAAAAATTAAATATTTCTCCAGAAAGAGCTCTTAATGGAACCACATGCTTACATACCTTTGCCTTGCAACAAGAAGCACATATATTGAGGGCTCACGATGTTAGAGAAGCTGTTGAGGTAGTGGAATTGTTGCAAGCCCTTAATTAGTTTCTTATTTTTACCAAAAGCCTCCTCCTTGAATCGATTTGATTTTTTAGAGATTACATTTATAGACGTCCTGGATATTTTTTTGGTGGCGTTACTTCTTTTCTACTTATATCGCTTGGTCCGTGGAACAGTTGCCATTAATATTTTTTTGTGGGTATTGTAATTATCTATTTGATTTATAAACTCACTGATGCACTTCATATGGATGTTCTAAGCAACATTCTTGGTAACTTTATCAGTGTAGGTTTCTTTGCCTTGATTGTGGTGTTTCAACAAGAAATACGAAAATTCCTTCTGCTTATTGGTTCCACTAATTTTGCCACCCGTCGCAATATGGTTCGTTATTTCAACTTTCTAGATCAACGGCAAGGTCAAAAAAGTGGTCTGAGGGTATCTGAATTGCTTCGTGCCTGCCAAAGCATGGCCAATGAAAAAACAGGAGCTATCATTGTCCTTGAAAGAAATACTAATTTGGATTTTCTTAAAGAAACCGGAGAACCGGCTAAGATAGATCTCTCTCAAAATATTTTGGGATCTATTTTTTCAAGAACGGTCCATTGCACGATGGAGCTATTATTGTTAAAGACAATTCCATCACCGCCACTCGAGTTATACTTCCTGTGACGGAATCTACTGAAATACCGGTCCGCTTTGGCCTTCGACACCGAGCAGCCTTGGGCGTTTCCGAAAAAACAGATGCTGTGGTTTTGGTTATTTCAGAACAAAGAGGATCCATTTCCTATATTAAAGATGGAACATTTGTGAACTTCCAAGACCTTGAGGACCTCAAGCAAATTATTCAAGCTGATCTTATCAGCTAGAGGGTCTCTTCTACTTCCATAAATTGAACTTTATGCAATTGAGCATAGAATCCCTTGGGTATTCTAAGCAACTCTTTGTGAGTTCCTACTTCCACAATATTCCCTTTGTCCATAACAATAATACGATCAGCATTTTTGATGGTTGCCAATCGATGGGCAATAATTAAGGAGGTCTTGTCTCGGGTAATTTTTTGAGTGGCTTTTTGAATCAGCTCTTCCGAATGCGAATCGATTGAAGCTGTTGCCTCGTCCAAGATTAGGATACTAGGCTCTGCCATATAGGCTCTTAAAAAAGCAATTAATTGCCGCTGTCCGGCAGATAACATAACACCTCGCTCCTTCACATTGTATTGATACCCCCCGGCAAACTCTGTATGAATTCGTGAACCCCTATCGCTTTAGCGGCACTGGCTACTTGAGCTTCTGTAATTGTAGTGTTTTGAAGTATGATATTTTTTAGAATGGTGTCGGCAAATAAAAAGACATCTTGCAAAACAACCCCTACGTGTCCCCGGAGGTTTTCTAATCGATAGTCCTGAATGGGAATAGCATCAATAGTTATGGTGCCAGAATTGATTTCATAAAATCGAGATAATAAATTTATCAAAGTAGATTTTCCAGCCCCCGTAGCCCCAACAATTGCAACCGTCTCACCAGGTTGAATATCAAAGGATATTCCGTGTAAAACCTCCTCTTTAGGTGTGTATGAAAAGTGAACATCAGTAAATGATATAGCCCCTTCTATATGATTCTTTTCAATATGCCCCTCATCCTGAATGTGTGCTTCTTTCTCAAGAATTGTAAAGACCCGCTCTGCAGCAACCATTCCCATTTGAAGGGTATTGAACTTATCTGCAATCTGCCTTAGCGGTCGGAAAAGCATTTGTGACATTTGAATAAATAAAAAAATAGTTCCAAGGGAGATATCGCCTCCTGTAGCGACACTAACCCCTCCATACCAAAACCAACAATCCTATAGTTACCGAAGAGGATATTTCTGCAACAGGAAAGAAAATTGAATTGAACCAGACCGTTTTTAACCAAGCCTTTTTGTGTTCTTCATTAATAGAGACAAACGTTTTATATTCCTGATCTTCTCTGTGAAACAATTGAACAATCTGCAT
The DNA here is from genome assembly GCA_038143795.1 of Flavobacteriaceae bacterium. Taxonomy (GTDB): domain Bacteria; phylum Bacteroidota; class Bacteroidia; order Flavobacteriales; family Flavobacteriaceae; genus UBA11891. The sequence continues at coordinate 43,223 of JAYQMQ010000001.1, forward strand.
CCCGCTAATCCGTTCCTGGACAAAAGTATTCAAGTTTGCGACTTGCAGTCGAACTTCCTCAAAAGCTTTTTTCATTGACTTTTGAAAAAGACGAGTAGCGTACAAAATAATAGGAAGTATGGAGAAAACAATTAAAGAAAGTTGCCAGTCTACATAAAGCATAACCCCAATGACTAAAAACATTTTCAGCAAATCGGCAATAATCATAAACAAGCCTTGAGAAAAAATGCTTGCAATTGTTTCGATGTCATTTACTGCCCGAGTGACCAATCGGCCCACAGCAGAATTATCGAAATAACTCATCTTAAAACCAATGATTTTTTGAAACAATTGTGTCCGAAGTTTTTGAATCACGTGTTGACCCAACCAGTTGGCATAAAACACAAACAAAAATTGAAAAACTACCTCGAAACACAAAGCCAAAAGCATCAACCCAACCAACAACACCATGCCATCAAAATCCTTTGGTGTGATGTAATCATCAACCGTTATCATCAGTAAATAAGGGGTAAGTGTTGAAAATACTGAAAGAAGAATAGCCGCTACCATTACAAAATAAAAAACACTGCGATAGGTGGAAACAAATTCCATCAACTTACTAAATAAATCACGGTCAAAAATTTTGTTAGTCTTTTGAGTCATATTGTTTGAATAAGGTTTTAGGATATTCGATATCTGTTAAGAAAAGAGCATGCGCAGGAACAGAATATCCGGCTTGAGAGCGATCTTTTGAAAGGAGAGTTTTGTGTAAGGAATCCAATGTGCGTTTGCCTTGACCAATTTCAATTAATGTGCCGACAATGGCGCGAACCATATTTCGCAAAAAACGATTGGCTTTGATGGTAAATATATATTGATTTTCTAGGCTTTCCCAATGAGCCTTCTCAATTTGACACATGAACGTTTTAACATCAGTATTGACTTTAGAAAAACACTCAAAATCTTCATATTCGAGAAGTAAAGCGGCCGAAGCATTCATCTGTGCAAGGTCTAAGGGACCTTTAATATAATATTGGTAGGGATAACGGAAGGGATTCTTGACCGAGCTGATTGTGTATTGATAAGTACGAGACAAGGCATCGAAACGAGCATGTGCAGAATCAGAGACATTTATAATACGATCAATAGATATAGCATCAGATAAATACTGATTAAGCAAAAAACATAAATTTTCTGGCAGGGAATTACTGGTATCGAAATGGGCTACCATAAAAGAGGCGTGAACCCCTGCATCTGTTCTTCCTGCGGCTGTGAGGGCAATAGGTTCTTGTATCAATGTCTCAAAAGCTTGTTCCATTTCTTGCTGAACAGTTAAGGCATTGGGTTGACTTTGCCAGCCATGGTATCCTGCTCCATTATACGCAAAGAAGATGAAATAACGCAATTTATTTTTTTACAAATATATCGCTTTATTCTCGTTGCTCTTTTCAAGGTTTCGTTAATGGCTTTGACCAATGCTTTGGCTTCTTTGCGCATACTAGTCAGAAAAATTTCTGTTTCCATTTGCTTCACACGAATCGAATACAAATATTTCTCGTTGATAAGAATCCCGATAAAAAATAGAAGAAATTGGATAAAACTAAAAACAGGATATAATGGGGGAGCCTCATGAAATGCAACAAAATAAATCCTTGAAGTAATAAAAAAATAGTTGAAGCGAAATAGAAAAGATGATTAATACGAACAATATGTGCCTGATAGATTTCTTTATAATATATCTTCCGATGAATAAAACGGCGCCTCAGCCTGTAAAGCAAATGATTCTCATCGAAAATAACTTTAGATTTTTTGTTGGGAAGATGAAGTAAAGGTCTCAGTACGGACCGAAAACACAACAGATGACTGCGTGTCATAAATAGGTTTTGTAATTTGGGTTTAATAAAGATATAAAAATGACTAAGATTTGCCTCCTTTCGGATACCCATGGACATATAGACACCTCCATAATGAAGCACATCCACTGGGCAGACGAAGTGTGGCATGCAGGAGATATTGGTCATATAGGCCTTTTAGAAAGGCTCGAACAGTCAAAACCGACGCGTGCTGTTTTCGGAAATATAGATGGACATCAAATCCGAGCTGCTTGTCCAGAAAATCAAATTTTCAATTGTGAAAAAGTGAAGGTCTTTATTCGGCATATTGGTGGATACCCCGGGCGATATACGGCGACAACCAAAACTCTCTTGGATCAACTTCAGCCACAACTATATGTGGGCATTCTCATATTCTGAAGGTCCAAAATGATCTTAAAAGGAAATTACTACATATGAATCCAGGAGCTGCCGGAAAGAGTGGTTTTCATAAAGTGCGAACCTTACTTCGTTTTACCATTGATCAAGATAAAATAGAAAATCTAGAGGTGGCCAAACTAGGAGACCGAGCCAAAGCCTAGCGAATACGATCGATCGATCGCACTAATGATTCGTCCTTTCTAACAGCACGAAAAGAACCAATTAACAAGGTGATGCAGAACAGATCTAAAACAAGAGCCATGTCACGAATGTCCCATTGGTTTTCAAGACGAATGCCATAGAGACCCATCCCAATTTTACAAAGTATCAAAATGAGCCCTACCAAAATTAATTTCCATTGTAAAGGACGGTATTTGAATAAGAGTATGACAAACCATACAAGCCCTATGATCATCCAGGACAAAATTGTCCACTGCTGTGTGTTCAACAACTTGAATTGGAGATAGGTGTAAATCCTTTGAAGTAAATAAGCAGCTGTAGAACGCTAACAATTAATAAATATAAACTTTGGATTCGTTGAATCATACTTAATCAAAAAGAACTTTTATTTGAATCTGGATTGAAATTTAATTCGTATTATTGAATTGTAATCAATAATAATCCCTGGTTACGTTATATTCTCTTCCACAGCAATCTTCTTATTATTTTACTATTATGTATGAAATCGATACGCTAAAGAGCAAAAAGTTAAATGAACTTCAAGATATAGATAAAGTCTAAGGCGTTAAACGAATCACGGGTCTAAAAAAATTGGATCTTATTTATCAAATAATTGATTTTGTTTCAGCCAATCCTAAAGTAATTAACAAAGAAAACTCAGTCCAAAACAGTCCAGAAAAAGATCTCAAACCCAAGTCAAGCCAAGAACCATCCAAAGTGAGTGAAGAAAAGTCAAAGCCAACTGAAGAATTCGTCGAAAAAGCGATAGAAAAACCTAAAGAAATAGAATCAAAAAATAAAGAGGGAAATGATCACTCCAATAAAAAGCATCAAAACGGTCGAAATAAAAATAGAAACCATTTTAAAAAGCAACACACTGATGCCAATCACAATAAAGATCATAGAAATCGCTATCGAGAACCTGATTTCGAATTTGAAGGAATCATCCAAACAGAAGGTGTCCTCGAAATTATGCCAGAAGGATATGGATTTCTACGCTCTTCCGATTACAATTATCTCTCCTCCCCAGACGATGTCTATGTTTCCCAATCACAAATTCGTTTGTTTGGATTGAAAACTGGAGATACGGTATTGGGAACAGTTCGTCCCCCCAAAGAAGGAGAAAAGTACTTTCCACTTATCAAAGTAGACTATCTCAACGGTCTTGATCCCAAGGTGGTTCGCGATCGAGTCTCATTTGAACATCTCACTCCTTTATTTCCTCAAGAGAAATTTAAATTGGCTGATAAGCAGAGTACAATCTCTTCAAGAATTATCGATTTGTTCTCACCCATTGGAAAAGGACAGAGAGGTATGATTGTATCCCAGCCAAAAACTGGAAAAACCATGCTGCTAAAAGATATTGCCAATGCCATTGCAGCCAATCACCCTGAAGTATATCAATTAATCCTGTTGATTGACGAACGTCCTGAGGAAGTCACTGATATGCAGCGAAACGTAGACGGTGAAGTGGTTGCTTCCACCTTTGACGAGCCTGCCGATCGTCATGTTAAAGTAGCCAATATCGTATTGGAAAAAGCCAAACGCTTGGTTGAATGTGGTCATGATGTAGTAATTCTTTTAGACTCTATTACCCGTCTGGCAAGGGCTTATAATACAGTACAACCCGCTTCAGGAAAAATTTATCAGGTGGAGTTGATGCCAACGCTCTACACCGGCCAAAGCGGTTTTTCGGTGCGGCCCGAAAAATTGAAAACGGCGGCTCTCTCTCTATTATTGCTACAGCACTAACTGAAACCGGTTCGAAAATGGACGAGGTAATCTTTGAAGAGTTCAAGGGAACAGGAAATATGGAGCTCCAACTGGATCGACGAATTGCGAACCGACGTATTTTCCCAGCCATTGATCTAGTCTCTTCCAGTACCCGAAGAGACGATCTTTTACTCGATGAAAACACTATTCAACGGATGTGGATCATGCGGAAGTATCTCGCCGATATGAATCCTGTAGAAGCTATGGAATTCATCAATGATCGTTTCAAACGCACACAAAACAATGAAGAGTTTTTAATCTCAATGAATTCCTAGTAAACGAACAAAGATTATTATTACTAGTTGATTGCTGAGTGAATTACAAACTTTATAGAACAAAAAAAGCCTACTTTATAGAGGCTTTTCATGTTATCCTATAAGAACTATTGCGCTATTTACAGCGAAGCAACAAACTTGGCCAGTTTGGATTTTAAATTTGCGGCTTTGTTGGCATGAATGATGTTTTTCTTGGCGAGTTTGTCAACCATAGAAATAACACTAGGGAAAAGTTTTTTAGCTTCTTTTTTACTAGTACTAGCACGGAGTTTACGAACAGCGTTTCGAGCTGTTTTATGTTGAAAGCGGTTTCTCAATCGTTTTCTTTCGTTAGATCGTATCCGTTTGACTGCAGATTTGTGATTTGCCATATAATGGTTTTTTTATAAGTAGCCCGTAGGGGAGTCGAACCCCTCTTTCCAGGATGAAAACCTGGCGTCCTAACCGATAGACGAACGGGCCAATCATCTAAGGTCGAACTATTTCGCCTTTTTGAACTTTAGCGGAGCAAAAAATACTTCTTTTCTAGCGTATTCCAAAGTCTGTTCTCAAAATTTTAGTACGCCTTTGCAAATAGCACACGTCGCTGCGAAGGCTTCCCAGAATAAACACAAATTCCAGGGTCTATTTCACCCTCAATTGGAATGCATCTAAGGGTCGCTTTAGTTGCTTTTTTTATTGCTTCTTCGGTCTCAGCTGTTCCGTCCCAATGGGCGGAAATAAAACCACCTTTTTTGTTCAATACTTCATTAAAACTTGAAAAATCATCTACTATTGTGGTATGTGATTTACGAAAAGTTTGAGCACGTTGGTACAACTGGTTCTGTATTTCTTCCAAGAGCGGTGGGATATGATCCAAGACGCGATCCAAAGGAAGGGTTGATTTTTCTAATGTATCCCGTCGGGCAAATTCTACTTGTTTGTTTTCCAAATCGCGGGGTCCGATTGCAATGCGCAAGGGAACGCCTTTAATTTCGTATTCATTGAATTTATACCCAGGTTTAAAATTATCACGGTTGTCAAAAGTTACAGAAATAGATTTTGATTTCAACTGTTCTTTTAGTTTCTCTGCCACAAAAGCAATCGCTATTCTTTGCTCTTCTGTCTTGTATATTGGAACAATAGCCACCTGAATGGGAGCTAACTTTGGTGGTAAAACCAGGCCATTGTCATCACTATGAGTCATAATCAAAGCTCCCATCAATCGGGTAGTAACTCCCCAAGAGGTTGCCCAAACATAATCGAGTTTGCCTTCTTTCGTAGCAAATTTAACATCAAACGCCTTGGCAAAATTCTGTCCTAAAAAATGAGAAGTTCCAGCTTGCAGGGCTTTTCCATCTTGCATTAAGGCTTCGATACAGAATGTTTCTTCGGCTCCCGCAAACCTTTCGGAAGCGGATTTCAGCCCTTGGATAACTGGAATTGCCAAAAAATTCTCAACAAAATCAGCATAGACTTGATTCATTCGTTGTGCTTCTTCCATGGCTTCATTCTTTGTTTCATGTGCCGTGTGCCCCTCCTGCCAGAGAAATTCAGCTGTCCGGAGAAACAAACGTGTTCGCATTTCCCAGCGAACCACATTGGCCCATTGATTCAGAAGGATTGGAAGGTCGCGATAGGACTGAATCCAATTCTTATAGGTATTCCAAATGATGGCTTCGCTCGTGGGGCGTACTACCAATTCTTCTTCCAGTTTGGCTTCGGGATCGACACGTAACTTACCCGGTTTATCAGGATCGTCGGTGAGTCGATAATGTGTTACAACAGCACATTCTTTTGCAAATCCCTCAGCATTTTTCTCTTCGGCTTCAAATAAACTCTTGGGGACAAACAAAGGAAAATACGCATTCTGATGCCCCGTTGCCTTAATCATTTTATCCAACTCGGCTTGCATTTTTTCCCATATGGCATAACCATAGGGCTTAATTACCATGCAGCCTCTTACCGCAGCATTTTCCGCCAAATCAGCCATTACGACCAACTCGTTATACCATTTGGAATAATCTTCACTACGGGAGGTTAATTTTTTCGCCATAAAATTTTTGGCACAACTTTTGCCAATTAATTAGTGTAACTTCAGTGGCACAAAATTACTATTTTTTGTGGCTCTATTAAATGAAAGTATTATGAATGAGAGAAAAATTATTCTAGGTAAGCGTTTTGTAATTATTTTTCTAATCCAAGCACTCTCCATTCAATGTGGTTCTTTTCAAGGGGTTTCCTATTACGATTCTGACGGCATCTACAACAGCCGTGTAAGTGATACCCGGACAGCTCCAAACAGGCCTGCACGACAGCCAATTTCTCAGCAAGAAGAAAAAACAGCCCCACAAGTTCAGGGCAAGGGAAGTTATTATGAAAACTATTTTCAAAACCTCAGTGACGAATATGCTTCTACTCCTCCTCCAATGATGTATTCGTAGATGTAGATGGATACAGCAGTCCACAAACCTCTTCTCAACCATGGGGCGCACAACCCAATAAAACAGAAGTTTATTTGATCAATACTCGTCCACTCAACCCATATTTCTTCGGCGGTGGCTGGGCTTGGAATCGTTTTGATCCATGGCGGTTTAATAATCCCTGGGGAGGATTTAACTCTTGGGGCTTTGGCGCCAATCCCTACTGGGGGTGGGCCGGGTTCAATTCATTTTATTTTCCCTTTTGGGGAGGATTCTATGATCCCTTTATGCCCAATCATTTTTATTTGCCTTATGCTTATCGCTCTAGTTATTTTAGAAACTACAACAATCGGTTTGGTGGAGGATTTACCTATGGAAACCGACAGCGGTATAGTAATGTCTCGAGTTATCGTGGAGAAAAAAGCTACCCTGGAAATCGAGACAATAGAAATCGACAACTCGTCAATAGCGATAAAAAAGAAATTAAGAATAAAGAGACATCGATTAAGGAGAAAAGCCGTGTCAGGGTTAATGTGGGAAGAAATCTCTATTCTATTGGGTTAGGTAGAATCCCCGCTAATTTGGGAAGAGCCAATCGAAACGGTAACTTCCAAGAAGTCATTCGCCCTTCAATTAATTCATCACCTACTAAACCATCACTCTCTGGACGACGCATTCAAGCACCACGAATTACTTCCAAGTCTTCAAACGAGTATCGCTATAGTAGAAGTGAAAGAACGGTTAGAACCAACAAAAATGACTCCAATAGAACAAACTCCTACCGGAATCAGCGATCCAACAATACATCTCGTTCTTATACTTCCCCTAACCGATCCTATGACACCTCTCGATCCTACAGTTCCCCTAACAGATCGTTTAGTAGTCCTCGACCCAGCTCCAGTGGACGAAGTAGTGGCGGTCGCAGTGGAGGTGGTCGAAGTGGCGGTGGGCGCTCCAATAATTAATCAGTTCTAATTAATTCCCCAATATGAAAGTAATAACAACAGTAATACTACTTGTTATCTCAAATTCGGTGTGGTCACAATCGATTACAGATGCCTTATTCTTGGCACAAGAAGACATTACTGGGACTTCACGTTATACTGGAATGTCGGGTGCCTTTGGTGCCTTAGGCGGGGACCTGTCCGCTATTACTGATAATCCTGCTGGTGCAGGAGTATTCAATTTTTCCGAGTTGGGAATCAGTAGTACAATTACCAATAACAAGACCTCGGCTACCTATTTTTCAAGAACGACGCCACAAGAACTTAGTCAATTTCAAATTGATCAATTTGGAATTGTTTTGACCTTAAATAACTTTCAGCCAGAAAGTGATTGGACTAAAATTGCTTTTGCCTTCAATATTAAAAAAACAGCAGATTTTGGAGCGAAAATTAACGCCTTGGGTACTAACCCTAATCAAAACTTAGGGATTATTTTACTTTCTACGCCGATGGACTGGCAACTGAGAATATTGAAGTTTTTGAAAACGAAACCGTCACAGGGATTTATGAATACTTGGGGAACAATTTTGGATATGGTGCACAACAAGCTTTCTTGGGATATCAGGCCTATCTAATTAATCCCTCTAATGAAAATGATGGTAGCAACACCTTTTATAATTCTAATATTAGTCAGGGTACTGTATCACATGATTTTAGCTCAGAATACAGTGGGTCTCACCAAAAATACAACTTTGCTTTTAGCGCTGTCTATCAAAATAAACTGTATTTGGGGGCTGCATTGAACACACATCAGATTAATTTGGACCAACGCAGTTTGTTGCGTGAACGCAGTAGTGATCCAGATAGTCCCATTCAATCCGCTTCTTTTGAGAACGTCCTTAATACCTTTGGGAGGGGATTCTCAACCCAAATAGGACTTATCTTCCAATTCCCTAAATCTTTTCGATTGGGACTTAGTTATCACAGTCCCCAATGGCTGACTTTGGAAGAAGAGGGTCAGCAAGCACTATCGAGTGAAGGGCTTTTTGAATCGGGATTGATTAAGACCATAGTTGATCCCAATGAGGTGATAAATAGATATCCCACATACAGTCTTACTATCCCTGCTAAAACTACCTTGAGTATTGCTTATGTTTTTGACAAGAAAGGATTGTTGAGCTTTGATTATCGTTGGTCGGATTTAAGTGCACTAGCTTTCACTACCGATTCTCAAGGAGATTATCTTGGACAGCTCAACACTACCATAAAAAGCAATCTTGTGTCTCAGCAAGGCTTGCGTATAGGGTGAGTATCGAACTGGACGCATTCAAATACAAGGGGGGTATAGCGCCTCAACCAATCCTCAGAAAAGTATTCAAGACCCCTTAATGGTTTTAACGGCAGGTTTAAATTATGATTTGGGAGGAAGTATATTTGGAATCAGTATGGCTCGTCAAACGAAGAGTTCCACTAGACCTTTGTATGGGGAAGGACTCTCCTCAACGCTATTGACGGAACAAAATCAAATGCAATTTTTCCTTACCTATCGCATGAAGCTATAAGAGGCTTTACTTTTGATATTTACTAATTTTATCAATAAATCCTTACCTTTGAAGTAGTTTTTACCCCCTATGAAAATTGAAAAAATTACACCGCCCGATCGTATTGATTTAGATGATGATCATCTTTCTGATTCCTTAGAAACACCCCTTCGAACTGATGCTTTTGATCTCAGTGACGAAGAAAAAATTAGTCGCATAGAGAAGGATGTAGAGAATATCCTACAGACCCTTGGAATGGATTTAACTGATGATAGTCTCAAAGCAACCCCCAAACGCGTCGCCAAAATGTTTGTCAAAGAAATGTTTGGTGGTCTTCATCCCGACCGACGTCCTACTCTCTCAAGCTTCGATAATAAATACAAGTACAATCAGATGTTGGTAGAAAAAAACATTACCCTCTACTCTACTTGCGAACATCACCTTCTTCCGATTGTAGGAAAGGCTCACGTTGCTTACATCTCCAATGGAACAGTTGTGGGACTTTCCAAAATGAATCGTATAGTCGACTATTTTGCAAAACGACCCCAAGTACAAGAACGCCTTACTCGACAAATTGTGAATGAACTTCAAAGGGTACTCGGAACAAAAAATGTGGCTTGCGTAATCGATGCCAAACATTTGTGTGTAAATTCAAGGGGTATTCGTGATATAAGTAGCAGTACCGTCACAGGTGAATTTGGTGGAGAATTCAAAGAGGAGAGCAAAAAAACGAGTTCTTAAAGTACATCCAACTTGAGACGGAATTTTAATGAAACATCAACTACGAGTCTATAATTCCCTCAGTGGCAAAAAAGAATTGTTCATACCACTGACTCCCGGGAATGTGGGGATGTATGTATGTGGACCAACCGTCTACAGCAATGTCCATTTGGGTAATTGTCGCACATTTATTTCATTTGATATCATTTTTCGATACCTATCCTATCTGGGGTTGAAAGTTCGTTATGTACGGAATATCACTGACGCTGGGCATTTAGAAAATGACGAGGACGTTGGAGAAGATCGTATTTCAAAAAAAGCGCGTTTGGAGAAGCTAGAGCCCATGCAAGTGGTTCAACGGTATACCCTAGATTTTCACGAAATGCTTTCCAAATTCAATACACTACCACCAAGTATAGAGCCAACCGCAACTGGTCATATTATTGAACAGATTGAGATAATCAAAGCGATTATAAAAGCGGGTTTTGCCTACGAAGTCAATGGTTCTGTATACTTTGATGTACTCGAGTTTAATAAAAAAGAGCGGTACGGCAAATTAAGCGGTCGAAATATTGAAGATTTAATTCACAATTCTAGAACTTTAGAGGGGCAAAGTGACAAAAAAAACCCTCAAGACTTTGCACTGTGGAAAAAAGCTGAATTCCAACATATCATGCGATGGCCGTCTCCATGGAGTGAAGGCTTTCCTGGATGGCATCTTGAGTGTACAGCTATGAGTACCAAATATTTAGGTCAAGAGTTTGACATTCATGGTGGTGGGATGGATTTGAAATTTCCGCATCACGAATGTGAAATTGCACAAGCCGAATCTATTCATGGTAAGAGCCCAGTGAGCTATTGGATCCATGCCAATATGCTAACCTTAAACGGGAAAAAGATGGCAAAATCAACAGGGAATAATATTCTTCCTAATGAGATTTTTACTGGAGAAAATACAATGTTTAGTAAAGCCTACGCACCTCCGGTGGTTCGCTTTTTTATGTTACAAGCTCACTACAGAAGCATCATAGATATAAGCGAACAGGCCCTAGAAGCTTCTGAAAAAGGATATTACCGATTGATGGAGGCCTTGAATTATTTGGGAGACTTACCCACAGGAGCGAAAGGAGGTTTTGATTTGGATCATTGGCAGGACAAGTGTCATGAAGCAATGGATGATGATTTTAATACTCCTGTATTGATTGCCCATTTATTTGATGCCGTAAAGTTCATCAATAGTGTGAAAACTGGCCTACAGTCTATCAATAACATTCAAAAAGAAAGATTAATCAAGATGATGGAATCCTTTTCATTTGATGTTCTAGGGCTTGAAAACCGCAAAAAACCGATCCCTTCCGATCACAAACTCGAAAAAAACGATTCATCTGTTGATTAAGCTGAGAGATCAGGCGCGTTTAGATAAAAATTTTGCCCTTTCAGATCAAATCCGAGAGGAATTACTTGCCCTTGGAATTGAATTGAAGGATACCAAAGACGGAACTGAGTTTCAATTCAAATAAAACTAATGGTTCGGAAAATTATTCTAGCTCCATTTTTATTTTTGATTGGAATCTATCAACACTTAATATCTCCCTTGACTCCGCCAAGTTGTCGCTTTACTCCTAGCTGTTCACAATATGCAAAAGAAGCCCTGATCAAACATGGACTTAGGAAAGGCGGGCGTATGGCTATGAAGCGTATTGCATCCTGTCATCCATGGGGAGGTTTGGGTCACGATCCCGTTCCCTAACAAGTCATTACTTTCCTATATTTCCGTACATTTGGTCCAATAAAATATCTCCTGTGATGATCTTATTGAAGGTAAATTGGGCCCCGAGTGAAACTCTATTCGAATTCTTTGGAATAGGTGTTCGTTTCTATAGCCTGATGTTTGTTATTGCCTTTTCCTATGGCTATTATTTAATGAAAAAGATGTTTGAAAAAGAACAAGTCAAACTCGAGTATTTGGAACCAATGCTAGTTTATATGGTTTTTTCAACACTGCTTGGAGCCCGCTTGGGACATGTATTTTTCTATGATTGGAGTTATTATCAAAATCATCTTTTAGAAATCCTTCTCCCGATCCGTGAAGTTGCTGGAAGCAGCATGTTATTTGGTGCCCTAGATGGCTATAAATTCATAGGCTACAGAGGATTGGCCAGTCACGGAGCCGTACTCGGTATTTTAGCAGGAATCGCACTTTATCAAAGAAAATACAATTTCCAACCATGGGTTTGGATGCTAGATAGATTAACGATTCCCGCCACTATTGGTGGGGCTTTTGTCCGTTTGGGAAATTTTTATAATTCTGAAATTGTTGGCAAGTTCACCCAATCGAGTTTTGGTGTTGTTTTCCAAAATAATGGAGAACGGCTCCCACGACATCCAGCTCAACTATATGAGGCTTTCGGGTATGTATTGCTTTTCTTTTGTTGCGTTGGTTGTATCGGCAAAATAAAACCCAAAAGGGTTTTTTGCTGGGTGTCTACTTCATTGGAATTTTCACCATTCGTTTCTTGGTGGAATATGTAAAAGAAAGCCAAGGAGGCTTTGAAAAATACTTCCCCTATTCAGCACCGGTCAATGGCTGAGTATCCCATTGATTTTATTGGGGATTGGCTTAATTTTACTTTCAAACCTAAAAATAAAAACCCCTACTCAATAAATTTAATCCACATCTTTTATCTTGGAAGCCCTACAATACCCCATAAGAAGGTTTCAACCCAAACAGGAAACTTCCCAAATAATTCAAACCACCCATATAGATATTCTTGAAAGATTTCTACAAACCTCTTAGAAAAAAGTTCGTTCTCTTCATGATCATCATTGGGAAACCTCATACCGAACTGGCGGATGGACAGCCATTCAAGTAGTGAATCATCCGGCTGATAGCCATATGCACAGTTACGCCCGATTCAAACTTGCCCTCGCCGAGAAAAAGCCAACAATAAAAGATTATCCCGAAGCCCTGTGGGCAGATTTAAATGAAGCTCACCATAAAGACAGTATTACATCCAATCTTCAAATGATCATTGGCATTCATTTTTGTTGGGGAGGTGTTCTCAAAACTATGACTCTAACTGACTTTGAAAAAAGTTTTTAATATCTTGAAACCCAAACCCATCACCGCCTTCACCAGGCGTTAGCATACTACAACTGGCATTGCGGACACCTTCTAGGTCATCTTAACCTAATTGAAAATAAGGCATAAAAAAAGTCGTAATATATAAGACTTTTTTTTGAGAAAGCTTTGGAATTATTGTTTGAAAAATAATTGAGTTTCCAATTCAATATCATCCAAGATAAGTTTATCTCCCAGATTTTGGAAAAATGTGCCCGATCGAAAACGCACATTGTATTTGGAACGATCGAATACTAAATTCGCAATCCAATACTTATCGGCAGGGATCAAATTAAAAACTGCAGGATGTGTAATTCCTTTGATTGTCAAGTCAGCCCTTACTCGAAAGGATCCGTTCTCTTGAGCATCGGCTCCCGTTATCGCTAAAATAGCTTTGGGGTGTTTTGCCACAGAGAAGAAATCATCTGACTTGAGATGTCCCTCTAATCTTTCAGCGGTGCCCTCTGGCAAGTCATTGTCTTTGATGGTGGTCATGTCAACAACGAACTGTCCTGAATGCGGTTTTTCATCTTCAAATCGGAGCGCTCCCGAATCGAATTGGAGGCTTCCATAGTGTTGAGAAGTTGTCAGTTCTTTCCCTACCCATTTGATAGAACTTTTAGATGTGTCCAATACAAAATTTTGTGCTATTCCAGTGCTACATATGGCAAATAAAGCTAAGGCAATGTTAATTTTCATAAATAAATTTTTTATTGTTATTACAATATTTGTACATACAAATATATAATGTATTTATGAAAAAAAGCTGCCTTTGGCTGCTTTTTATTCATATAAATTGATTAAGGTTTTAAGCCTCTTCTACTTCTTTATGTTTTTGAGTATCGTACATGACAGGAGTAGCAATAAACACAGAGGAATAAGTTCCACCATTACACCGATAATCAATGCAAACATAAATCCTCTAATAGATTCACCTCCAAAAAATAAAAATAGCTAACAATACAATTAAGGTAGTTAATGAAGTATTTAATGTTCTACTTAAAGTACTGTTCAGAGCGGAATCTACAGTGGTATTGAAAGACCATTTGGGGTGCTCATTAACATACTCTCGAATACGGTCAAAGACCACTACCGTATCATTTAATGAATACCCTATAACCGTGAGTATAGCGGCTATAAAGGCTTGATTAACTTCCATATTAAAGGGCATGATTTGATGCGTTAAAGAGAATACTCCCAGAACAATAATTACGTCGTGGAAAACAGCCACAACCGCCCCTAAGGAAAATTGCCATTTTCTAAATCGCAGAAGGATATAAAGGAAAACGACGATTAATGAACCGATCACCGCTAAATACGAATTGTTTTTAATATCATCCGCAATGGTTGGACCTACTTTGATCGAGGACATGATTCCAAGGGCTTTATCATCAGAACCGTTTACAAAGTCTTCATAGGTGATGCCTTCAGGCAGATAAGTGCCCAGTGCATTGAAAAGTTTGTTTTGAATTTCGTCGTCCACGGCTAGGCCTTCCACATCAACTTTGTATTTGGTTGTAATTTTTAATTGATTGGCTTCTCCAAAAGTTTTAACTTCTGCACTGCCAAATACATCAACCAAAGTAGATTCAATTTCAGAGGGATTGACTGTATTTTCAAAACGTACAGTGTAGGAACGCCCTCCTACAAAATCTACTCCCTGGTTTAAACCGATAGTGAATAAAGAGCCAAGGCTCATTAATAATAAAATTCCTGACACACCATAGGCTATTTTACGATTCCCAAGGAAGACCCAATTGATGTTGCTCAAAAGACCCCGAGTGGCTGCAGTAGCAAAGGATACTTTTTTCCCTTTCTTATTCCGATCATCAACAAAAATTCGAGTAATAAATATAGCCGTAAACAAAGACGTTGCAATACCAATAAGTAGGGTAGTTGCAAAGCCTTTAATGGGTCCTGTACCAAATATAAATAATATTAATGCTGTAAGACCCGTAGTAATGTTGGCATCCAGAATGGAGGATAGAGCATTGTTAAATCCATCGGCCACCGCTTTACGAATTCCCTTTCCTCTCCGCAATTCCTCTCGAACGCGTTCAAAAATCAATACATTGGCATCAACGGAAATTCCAATGGTTAGTACGATCCCTGCTATCCCAGGTAAAGTTAAAACAGCGCCTAATCCTGCAAGGACTCCAAATATCAGTAATATGTTAAAAGTCAAAGCAATATCGGCAAAGATTCCAGAAATTCCGTAGTAAAAGACCATCCAAAGAAGTACCAAGATTAGAGCGATTAAAAAGGAATAAACACCACTTTCTATGGCTTCTTGTCCCAACGAAGGACCTACTATTTCAGATTGAATAATATCTGCTGAAGCAGGGAGTTTCCCCGCACGGAGTACGTTGGCTAAGTCAATGGCCTCGTTGAGACTGAATTCTCCTGTTATTTCGGAACGTCCGCCAGAGATTGCGCCCCCTGGTACTCCGGGTGCGGAGTATACAATGTCATCTAAAACGATAGCAATATTACTGGCTTCTTTGAATGCCTTTCCTGTAAGGTTTTCCCAACTACGAGCTCCAGAAGCATTCATTTGCATGGACACTGCTGGTTTTCCGACAGCATCATACGTTTGCATTGCATCTACAACCACCCCACCACTCAGAGGGGGTTCGCCATTTCTATTGGATTGTAAGGCATAAAGCTCTATAACTTCACCATTAGCATCTGCTTTCCCCCATGCAAATTTGATGTAGCGGTACTGGGCGGGTAATAATTTACGAACATCAGATCTATCTAGGTAAGAAGATATGAGTTCTTGATCTTTTTTTGCAAACTGCGCCAGTACAGGTCCCCCTTGAAATCCATACCCCACAATTCGGTCTAGTATAGGGTTTGGAAGGTTTAAATCGGTGGAATCTTTTTCCACTACATCGGCCAATAAATCAGCTATTGCATCGACTTCTTTTTCTTCATTGACTGACTCCTCCATGATATTTTGCTTGAGCAGCTCATTGGCCTGACTCAAAAAGATAATTAGTTGATCATTTTTAAAAGTTTCCCAAAACTCAAGTTGAGCCGTACTCTGAAGAAGATTTTGTACCCGATCTACATCTTTAGCACCTGGCAATTCAACAAGGATTCGACCAGATGATCCCAAACGTTGAATATTCGGCTGAGTGACTCCAAATTTATCAATACGCTTGCGAAGTACTTCAAAAGCAGAAATTATTGATTCATCAACTTTACGCCGAATGATTGGTTGGACTTGATCATCAGTCATTTCAAAGTTAATCACATCACTTAAGGTTCTATTGGCAAATATATTGGTGTCAGCAAGCTTATCACTTTCTCCTTTTACATTATCAAACGAAGTAAAAAAGGACTCAATATAGGGTTCATCTGATCTTTTTGTAATATATCAGCTTCGTTTAGAGCCTGATTGAATACAGGATTTTTACTATTTTCAGCAAGACCTTTTAAGATATCACGAACAGAGATCTGAAGAATAACATTAATCCCTCCTTTAAGATCCAACCCTTTGTTAAGTTCTTTTCCCTTTGCATCATTGTAGGAAGTGAAGCCATAGAGGGTAAGTTTCCAATAGAATCGAGATAATTGATAGTTTGCCGATCTCGAAGTTCCAAATAATTGTCTGTGTCCTCTGAAATGGTTATCTCAGCAAAGTTAGCTGCCTTCTCTTCTTGTTGGCTAGCAATGAATGTAAAAGAAAGCTGATACAAGCTTACAAGCCCGAAAAGAATACCAAATACTCGAATGAGTGAATTGTCTTGCATTACAATTGAATTAAAGCATAATTAAAGCGAGCAAATATAAGTTTTACCCGATGATTTGACAAGTTCTGTACTCAGATTGCAATGGAAACAACTAGAGGACGTCTTTAAGCGCTTCGTTCATAGTTCGAACTGCAGTGGCACTTTTACTGAATTTTTCTTGCTCTACAGCATTTAGCTTCACGTCAACTACAGAAGCAATGCCCTTTTTCCCGATAATGCAAGGAACTCCAATACAGATGTCCGATTCACCGTATTCGCCCTCTAAAAAGACAGAACAGGGAATCATCCGTTTCTGATCATGTAAAATACTAGCCACCAAATAAGAAACAGAAGCACCTGGGGCATACCAAGCTGAAGTACCTAATAGTTTTGTGAGCGTTGCTCCTCCAACCATGGTGTCAGAAGCTACCTTTTCCAATTCAGCTGAGGATAAAAATTGACTGACAGGACTTCCATTATAACTAGCCAATCGGGTCAATGGAATCATCGTTGTATCACCATGACCTCCAATCACCATTCCTTGAATATCGTTGGAAGGTTTTTGTAAAGCAACGGATAAATAGGTTTTAAAACGAGAACTGTCTAATGCCCCTCCCATTCCGATAATTCTGTTTTTGGGTAAACCCGTAGTTTTTAATGCCAGATAGGTCATTGTATCCATAGGATTGGAAACCACTATAATGATTGTATCGGGAGAATGTTGTAATAAATTGGTTGCAACAGTTTGAACAATTCCTGCATTGATGCCGATGAGTTCTTCTCTTGTCATTCCTGGTTTTCTTGGAACTCCAGAGGTAATAACAACCACATCACTATTGGCTGTTGCAGTATAATCGTTGGTTACGCCAACTAATTTGGTGTTAAATCCAAGTGTGGTTGCTGTTTGATATAGGTCTAAGGCTTTCCTTCGGCATATCCTTCTTTAATATCCAAAAGGACAACTTCACTGGCAATCTGTTTGATGGCAATATATTCGGCACAGGATGCGCCAACATTACCTGCACCTACAATGGTAACTTTCATAATTCAATTGGTTAAAATATTAGTGCAAAGGTACCAAAACAGAAAATAAAAAGGGTACGTAAGTCGTCTCTAAGCGTCTATATTGGCATAGATCGCGTTCTTTTCGATAAACTCTCTTCTAGGAGGCACTTCGTCACCCATCAACATAGAGAAAATTCGATCGGCTTCTCCCCCATTATCAATCGTTACTTGCCTTAGCGTTCTTGTTTCTGGATTCATTGTGGTTTCCCATAATTGCTCAGCGTTCATTTCACCAAGTCCTTTGTAGCGTTGAATGCTTGAGCCACTACCAAAATCTCGCATCAAGCGGTCGCGTTGGTCATCATTCCAAGCATAGCTTTTTTTAGCTCCTTTTTTGACCAAATAGAGCGGTGGGGTTGCAATGTATACATAACCAGATTCTAGGAGTTCCTTCATGTATCGGAATAGAAAAGTAAGAATTAAGGTTGAGATATGGCTCCCATCCACATCCGCATCACACATAATAACAATCTTGTGATATCGCAATTTTTCTAAATTCAATGCTTTACTGTCTTCTTCTGTTCCAATTGTTACCCCCAAAGCTGTATAGATATTTCGAATTTCTTCATTTTCAAAAACCTTATGTTGCATTGCTTTCTCAACATTTAGAATTTTCCCACGCAGCGGAAGAATGGCTTGGAAATTTCTGTCTCGGCCCTGCTTAGCAGTTCCACCTGCGGAGTCACCCTCAACAAGGAATACTTCACACACCATGGGATCTTGCTCCGAACAATCGGAAAGTTTCCCAGGAAGGCCGCCACCACTCCTCACCGTCTTGCGTTGGACCATTTCACGTGCCTTGCGAGCAGCATGACGTGCTTGAGC
Source organism: Flavobacteriaceae bacterium (assembly GCA_038143795.1). Taxonomy (GTDB): domain Bacteria; phylum Bacteroidota; class Bacteroidia; order Flavobacteriales; family Flavobacteriaceae; genus UBA11891. Next base: position 62,037 of record JAYQMQ010000001.1, read on the forward strand.
AGCCAAAATTACTTTCTGAACAATGGTTTTGGCATCGTTGGGATTTTCTTCTAAATAGTTTTCCAACATTTCTGAAACCGCTTGCGATACGGCTGAAGTGACCTCTCGATTACCCAGCTTTGTTTTTGTTTGTCCTTCAAACTGCGGCTCGGCAACCTTAACTGATACGATAGCGGTCAGCCCTTCCCGAAAGTCATCACCAGCAATATCAAATTTGAGTTTGTCCAACAAACCCGAGTTGTCTGCGTATTTTTTAAGTGTGGATGTCAAGCCCCTTCGAAAACCAGATAAATGGGTCCCTCCTTCATGAGTGTTGATATTATTGACATAAGAGTGAAGGTTTTCAGCAAATGAGGTATTGTAAATCATAGCTACCTCAACAGGAATTCCATTCTTCTCCCCTTCCATGCTAATCACATCGGTTATAATTGCTTCACGAGTTTCATCCAAAAAAAGCGATAAATTCTTTCAAGCCTTCCTCGGAATGAAAGGTTTCTTGTATGAATTCTCCTTTATCGTCTTTGATTCTTTTATCGAGAAGACTAATCGTTATTCCCTTATTCAAATAGGCCAATTCACGCATGCGCAGGGCTAGCGTATCGTAGTTGTATTCGCGAGTTTGTGAAAATATTTGTGAATCTGGCTTTAAAAGTAACTATGGTTCCTGTTTGGTCAGAGGTCCCTATGGAAGCTACAGGTGCCAGCGACTTACCTCTTTCATATGTCTGTTCCCATACTTTGCCATCTCGATACACCCGAGCCGTTAGGGATTCGGAAAGTGCGTTCACACAGGAGACCCCAACACCGTGGAGTCCTCCGGACACTTTATAGGAATCCTTATCGAATTTACCCCCGCTCCAATTTTAGTCATGACGACTTCCAGAGCCGATACCCCTTCTTTTTTATGCATGCCAACTGGAATTCCTCGACCGTTGTCTTCAGTTGTAATCGAGTTGTCCTCATTGATGATTACTTTTATAATGTCACAGTGCCCTGCTAGAGCTTCATCAATAGAATTGTCAACTACTTCATAGACCAAGTGATGCAACCCACGAACACCGACATCACCAATGTACATGGAAGGTCGCATTCGAACGTGTTCCATCCCCTCAAGGGCTTGGATACTATCCGCAGAATATTGTGGAATTTTATTTTCTTCGCTCATGGAAATAAAGGGGATTGATTAACGATATCACCTGTATTTCAAATATACGAAAAAGACATTCCTGAAATAATGCCTAACCCCAGTATTTGTCGGGGATTTATTAACATTTAGTGGATAAAATATACCTCTATTTTACCTTCTATTTGTAGGCTTCTTCGTGCACTTTAGCAACGGCTCGTCCACTGGGGTCGTTTTGGTTTTTAAATGCCTCGTCCCACTCTAGCGCAATAGGGGTGCTACAGGCAACCGAAGGCACTGAAGGGACACTTAACGCAGCGGCCTCGCTTGGGAAGTGATCTTCAAAAATACTGCGGTAATAAAACTCCTCTTTTATTTTGGGGAGGTTGAGCTGGGAAACGATAATGAGCATTTTTCATTTGCTCATCTGTTACTTTTTCTTCCACCATAGCTTTGAGTGTATCGATCCAAGAATAGCCCACCCCATCGGAAAACTGCTCCTTTTGTCGCCAGGCAACACTTTCCGGAAGATAGGACTCAAAAGCCTTGCGAACTACCCATTTTTCCATGCGCTCCTCTGTAATCATTTTATCTTTAGGGTTCAATCGCATGGCAACATCCATAAACTCTTTATCTAAAAATGGGACACGTCCTTCAATTCCCCATGCAGCTAATGATTTGTTAGCACGCAAACAGTCATATTGGTGAAGTTTGTGAAGTTTTCGCACTGTTTCCTCGTGAAATTCTTTGGCTGAAGGGGCCTTGTGAAAATAAAGATACCCTCCAAACAATTCATCGGCTCCTTCACCACTCAGCACCATCTTAATACCCAAAGACTTAATGGCTCTAGCCATCAAGAACATCAGGGTAGATGCCCGAATAGTGGTGATATCATACGTTTCCAAATGATGAATTACATCCTTAATGGCATCAAGACCTTCTTGAATGGTGAATTTAATTTCATGGTGAACGGTACCTATATGATCGGCTACCTTTCGGGCTGCAGCCAAATCAGGAGAACCTTCGAGACCAACAGAAAATGAATGCAACTGAGGCCACCAAGCGGCTTGCGTGTTGTCGGATTCAACGCGTTTAGATGCAAATTTCTTTGCCAAAGCGGAAGTTATCGAAGAATCCAGACCCCCCGAGAGCAGGACTCCGTAGGGAACGTCACTCATCAATTGCCGTTGCACAGCCTCAGAGAGGGCATCGTGCAAGTCTTTTATACTTGTTTCATTATCCTCAACTTGGCTAAACTCGTTCCAATCTCGCTGATACCATTGGGTCGGGTGCGAATCTCCACTTTCCATATAATGTCCAGGGGGAAACAATTCAATTTTTGTACAAATGCCTTCCAAAGCTTTAAGTTCAGATGCAACGTAAAAGGTTGCCATGAGCATCCCATCCCATGTACAATGGAATAATTCCCATATGATCGCGAGCAATGAAGTACTTGTCTTTTTGTGTGTCGTAGATGGCAAATGCATAGATCCCACTGAGTTCATCCATAAATGTGGCTCCTTTCTCCTGATAAAGGGCCAACAATACTTCACAATCGGATTCGGTTTTGAAAGAATACCTCCCTTCAAATTGTTTTCGAAGCTCGTGGTGATTATAAATCTCCCCGTTTGCAGCTAGTATTAGGGTTTTATTTTCATTCAAAAGAGGTTGTTTTCCAGAGGTTGGATCCACAATAGCAAGGCGTTCATGAGCCATAATAGCGTTTGGGTGATTGTATATCCCACTCCAGTCTGGTCCGCGATGTCGAATCCGCTTAGACATCGTTAATAACTGCGAACGGAGTTGGTCCGCTTCTTGTTTCAAATCAAAAGCACATACAATACCACACATATTTCATATTTTTTAGCAAAAATAAAATATTAATTTCAATTAATATTACGTGTTGAAAATATAGATTATTTAATAAATGATTTATGGTGTATTGGTGTAAATTACAAACTATAGGTATCTAAAGTTTGGATTTCACTTTAAATTCTAAATTAGAATTTGATTAAAAGCGATTGGAATAGACAATTTTACCGTCAATAAGAGTAGCAATAACTCTTGTTTTGGGGATCTTTTTTTCAAAGATTTGCATAATGTCTCTATCTAAGATAACAAAGTCAGCCTGCTTACCCACTTCAATACTCCCTTTATAATCTTCTTCAAAATTAGCCTGTGCAGCCCAACGGGTCATTCCTAAAAGGGCTTCGTATCGTGATATTTTATTTTCATTTTGGAACCCCTTGTCAGGATATCCTAACAAATCTTTTCTAGAGACGGCAGCATAAAATGTATGGAAGGGATTAACTGTTTCAACAGGAAAATCTGTTCCCAAAGCTAGCCTTCCTGCATTGTCGAGTAATTGTTTGAAAGCGTAGGCGTATTTCATTCGTTCGGAACCCAAACGGTCTTCTGCCCAGTACATATCACTGGTGGCTTGAAGAGGTTGTACTGAAGGGATGATCTTATTATTGAATTTTTCAAAGTCTAAAGGGGCTACCACCTGAGCATGTTCAATGCGCCATCGTGGATCATTTTTGTCTTTTAATACCTGATTGTACACTTTCAAAACAGCAGCGTTTGCCGCATCCCCAATGGCATGAGTATTCATTTGAAAATCAGTTGACCCGATTCGATTTGCCAAACTGAATAGCGAGTCTATAGGGGTAATCATCTTCCCCTTGTGCCCAGGTAGATCGGATATAAGGAGTTAAAGAGCAGCACCACGAGAACCCAATGCACCATCAGCGTATATTTTTATAGATCGAACATTAATTTTATCTGTTGAATAAATACCCGACGAGAGATAGTATTCTAAATTTTCAAAGGTATTTTTGATCATTGCATACACCCTTATTTGAAGTTGATTTTTTGATGTAAATTATCGATGAGTTCGATATCTTGCCGATCTATACCTGCGTCTGTTACCGTTGTCAACCCATTTTTTAAACACACCTCTTGTGCCGCTGCTAGGGCTTCTATTTTTTCTTTCTGAGTGAAAGGAGGCAAAGCTTTGTTAACCAAATTCATAGGGCTGTCAATCAGAACACCCGTTGGCTCCCCGTTACCCAATACTACTGTCCCTCCTGGAAGTACGGTTGTTGCCGTAATACCCGCTAGGTCTAATACTTTTTGATTTACCAAATAAGCATGGCCATCGATACGTTTCAGTACTACAGGAGTGTTTGGGAATAACAAATCTAAAGTATCTTTTTTAGGATATTTCGGATCTTCCCAATCATTTTGATCCCAACCGCTTCCATAAATGACATCCATTTCTTTGCTTTTGGCATGAACTGTCACTCTTTCTACAACTTCTTTGAAGTTTGTTGTTCCTTCAAGATTTGCCTGTTTAAGACTTAACCCTAGTTTGAAGGAAATGACTGTGACTGTCAATAAATCCCGGGTAAATTGGCAAACCTTGGGCATCGACAATGTTTCTTGCATCATATTTTTGTAAAATCTCGTTCCCCCCTACTTCAATAAACTTACCATCTTTCACAGCAAAAGCTTGTACTTCGTCAAGATTATCATTTACCGTATATACTTTGGCATTATGGACCACAAGGTCAACGCTTGGTTGACAGGCAGAGGTGACCAAAAAAATCCCTAAGAGAAATACAATACTGTTATAAAGTCGCATAACGAGACAGTGTTTGAGGGCGCAATTTAATTGAAATTTAAGCGAAAATAAAATACTCTTTTAAATACTTGATTATGAGCATTTACAAATTGAGGTTTAACTTATAACGGGCTCCAATTAAGATTATATTCTGATTAAGTGGAGTCGAATGCCATTGGTAGGCTTGGGACCCCAATACTGAACGGTAACGAGCAAAAAGATTCCATTGGTCATAAACTTGATAGGAGATTTCCGATTTGAAAAAAGAAACTGCCGAAAGGGTCACTAGAATTTTATACTCCTCAGGAATCGCCTGATTTACAGCAGGATCTTGTTGTAAAATGGGCCTTTCCACTGCCGTACGACTGCCTAAAAATTCAAAGGTGCTATACCACTTTATTTTAGACCCAAATTGATCTTGCTCACCAAGGTGGCTTCCAAGTCGGGTAAATTCCAAGCCACTGACTCTGTTCCTAATGTGTAATTATTTTGTTGGAGGCGAATTTGAATCTCACTTTGATTTTTAGATTTATATTTTAAACCTGCAAAGGCGCCGATGCGATCTACAGAATCATATACCCAACCAAAAGAATTAGCCAATCGATACCCTTCTTGATCCATACGAACTCCAGCCGCAAAACGTTGGAACAAATTGAAGTTTTCTGCTTGAGTATATTGCCCCGCTAATTGAAACTCAATTCCAGACTGGAATAAGGTTGTAAAGCCCAGCTCACCAATGTATTTTCATTGGTTGGACGCAATTCTAATGAAGGAGCAACAAAAGGGTTTTGATGAAAGGCAGAAAAATAAGAGTTGAGACGTAGGTTACCATTCAGTTTGAGGTAGGGCTGTATTTTTTCTCTGGATAACTGTAGACAATAAATACTTGAGGATAAATAAAAATATCATTCCCAGCTGTTTTCTCATCTCCAATAACATATTGGGCAGAGGCACCTAACTTGTATTTGAATTTATTCCTAACATCGGACAATTGAATTTGCACGCTTGCTTTGGATTGATTGTATTTAAAGGGGGCGTCGAGATAATATCCTCTTTGAAATTCTGTCTGAAGGAAGTGGACACTTGGGTTGATATCGAGAAAGGTATTGAAGAGGAAATCCTAAACTTAGGCGATATATGTGCATACTGCTCTTTGGTGCTTTGCTTGTCTCCAGTAAAACGAAATTTTGTGTCAATACCTTCCAGCCAATTGTTGTACCACTGCCATTGGGATTTAGCAAATACAGAATAAAATTGCTGGTTGAAATCAAGTTGGTCATTCTGAGAGGCCTCTCGAATTGAAATATCATCGGTATACAATCCATAATAGCTGGAACGAGTTGATTCAAAACCTAGCTGATGGAGGGCAGAGAATTGTGAAGTGTTATAATGATGCGTTGTTACCAAATCCAATTGAGAGCGACTACTCGAAATAAGGGTTTCTGGGACGCTGCCCCTCCCCTTCTGTAAATACATCAACCCTAGAACTTGTTGATTGTCCAAAAGCTGTACTTAGTGAGGCATCAAATAAATACTGACCTAAATTACCAAATCCCAAACTTAATTCACTATTGGTTGTCAGTTCCTTTTTTATCTGCTTTAATTTTAAAGGAGAGGCTTTGTTGGGAACAAAAGTAGACACCACTTCTATCTCCTGTGGACGATACTCCAAACTTCTTTGGGAAGGAAGCAGTGCTTCAATATCAAATTCTTCTGTGTTGAGTTTAAACGATTCTGATAAACTTGGTGTATAAGATTTGGTTACTGTGACTTGCTGATTGCCAATGTCTTTTTCTTCTTGTGCACTGAGAGATTGTTCTATCATCAGTACAGGGATCAGCATACAGAATGCCCAAAATTTATTTTTGGCTGTCCTCATTGGTGTTTTAGCTATTATCTGATTCCTGCTTTTCAAGTTGGGACTTTAGGATTTGAGCTTGCTTCACTATTTCTGGAAAACTTTTAAAATTTTCTTCTACAGATTCCAAAATAAATAAGGCTTGAAAAGAATCCTCTAATTGTTCGAAGTTGCGAGCCATCAACAACAAACTTTTCGCACTCCACTCCCCAGCACTGCTGTATTTTTTGGCAATTAAAGCAATTGTTTCGTTTGATTTTTCATGGGACTTTTTGTCTGTATTGGTTATACGCTTTAAAATAAAAAGCCTCTGCAGCCAATTCATCTTTCGGAGCGTTTTCCAATTGAGTAAAAGCTTTTTGAGCTTTGAGGCTGTCTTTCAGGCGAAGTGACGAATGGGCAAGAACATCCAATGCATCCCATTTCACTTTAATAGCAATTTTAGAAAGCTGAAGGACCTGTTCGCTTTGCGCCAGTGATAGGGCATATTCTTCTTGCTCATAAAAGGTTTTCATCAAATTGAACATGGCATAGCGTTTGTTTTCTTCATAGTTTGCTTCCTTTTCAAGTCGTTGCCATAGCGGTATCGCTTTAGTTTTTTTCTCATTGTTAACAAAGGCAATGGCCGAGCGAACAAGTGCTTTTTCGGTATACTCATTTTCCGATTCAATCACGTTTTCGTAGGCTATAGTTGCATTCTCCCAATCAGAATCTTCAAAATATATTTCTCCTAAATAAAAATTAGCAGCCCTACTATTGGATCCTTCAGGGTATTTGAGTATGTAGTCAACCAATAACTTTTCAGCCTGTTTCTTTTTGTTGTCTAAGAATTTTTTTTTCGCAGCATCAAAGGCTGATTTTTCCAATTCATTACCGCTGAAAGATTGAATACTATTTGAGCGAAGCCAATTGGAAAAATCGGATACTTTCCCTGACTCCACTGCAATTTCACGCAGGGTATTCAACCCCTGTTGTGCCACATCAGATTTAGGGTAATTCAATACTAGTCTTCTAAGAATCCGTGTTGCCTCCTCTAACTGTTCTTGGTTGTATAAAATTAGACCCATGTTCAACAGCGCTCTAGTATTATATGGGCTTTGAGGAAAGCTACTGATTAGTCGAGCATATTCTGTGACTGCATTTTGAGACTGGCTTTCACTTGCTAAAGTACTGGCCAAAGCAAAGAGAGCATCATCCACTAGATTGTGCCTAACTTTGGTATTAACCAGACTTTTTAGTGTTTCTATTTTTTTATTGTTGCTACCGACAAACCCATAGGATATTGCTTTTTGAAAAACGGCATAACTTGATTTTGCTGGATCTAAGGCGATGACTTTATTGTAGGTTTCCATAGCAGGCCAATATTGCTTGTTGGCAAAATAGGAATCTCCAAGTCGCAAGTAGAGATCGCGTCGTAATTCTTTGGAAAGCAATTCTACATTGCGCTCCTGTTTTTCAAAAGCTTCGATGGCTGCACTGTATTGTTTCAATTTAAAATGGGCGTAGCCTCTGTTGTAATTCAGAGCCTTCCATTCCTTTAAATTTTGTGCTGTTTTTTGTTGTGAAAACCGATCAAATAAGGCGAGCGCTCCTGTAAAGTCGTTGTATTGATAATCAGATTGGGCTTGCCAATAAAAGGGCCTTAAGAGCTATTTCATTGATTCTTTTTTTCTGAAGCTTTTTTTCAAAATAATCGCTGCTTCTCTGTAATTCCCCTGACGATAGAACTTATAACCTTGTAAAAACAACACCTTTTGCAGAGATATGTTATCCTTAAAAGTACCACCGGAAGTAAGGAGTTCTATGGCTTGTTTATAGTTTCCAAGTTGGGTGTAGGAATCTACCAACAACTGCTCCACTAAGGCATTTTCAGGTGATCGGGGAACCGGTCAATAAAGGATGTCAATACTAACTGGGGAGGTTCGTAAAGGGGTTCCCCAATTCATAACTCAACTTGGCGTATTGAAACAGGGCATCCTCACTCACCTTTGAATCAAAATCCATCTGATAAGCGGAGCGAAATGCATTTCTTGCTGCAGTGGGTTTAGCAATATTAACATAGCAATACCCAGAAAATAATAAGCATTTTGGGACAGGGGTATCTTTTTCCAACTATTTTGTTAAATTGAGCAACAGCTGCTTCATAATTTTTAAATGGTAATATGTATAACCTAGTTGATAATAATCTACATTGGACCATTTATTCTTCTTTCCTTCATAAGCCAACAAATAGGTAGCGCTTTATCATACTCTTTAAGATTAAAAATAGCTTTCTCCAAACAATCTTGGAAAGCTCAGAAATATTCGAATTTGACTTTTCCAATTCGGCTTCTCCTAAAGAAACTGCTTTTTCAAAAACGACCAGTTTGAAATTCATATCCACTTGAAAATAGCTAAGGTCTTTTTTTGATAAGGGTTTGAAACTTTTCAAAAGATTGAGTGGCTTCGTCATAATTTTCTAATTGATAGGCAATATGACCGAGGTAGTAATGGGCATCTGATTGTAATCTGGATGGCTGCGTACTTTTCAAGTAAATTTTTAGATGATTGTATCGTTTATTTAAAAACTGGGTATACCCCTTATTGAAGTAAAACTGAGGGGAGCTTGGGCCTTGGTACGTCGCGTTCATTGACTTGGCCAAACCATTTGAGGGCATAACTGTATTTTTCATTATCGAAATAAAAATTAGCTAAATCTAGTGTAGAATTCAATACCATACCAACTTGTAGGAAACTCTAACAAGAAGGTTTTAGTTTTTTGCAGTTCCAGGCGTATTTAATCGAGTGCTGCTGCCCAGGGTTCTGTATGATTTTTCTTCCGTTGATCCTAAATTTTCATTCTTATCCTGAAGTTCCCACCCACTTAGGGCATTGGAATAATTTCTCTGGAAGTATAAGATTTGGGCTCGATCCCTACTGTCAAAGGATAGGAAGTGATCTGTGATTGAGCCACAAAACAACCCATTTTTAAAACGATCAAAAGCCAAAATCTCATTACCTCAAAAGTAATCATCTTAGAAAGCATTTTTAGTAGAATTTTCCTCCTAATTTATTTTTATCCACAATTTTGTGCCACGTTAATAATCAACCTATTTTTGTGTTATGCGGCATGCAATCTTATCATTTTCAAAGCGGCCATTAAACAAGGGGAAAATACAGTTCTCAAAGACATTGATCTTATCGTTCATCCTGGTGATTTTGTTTTTTTAATTGGTAAAACAGGAAGTGGTAAAAGCAGTTTGATTAAAACCCTATACGGAGACTCGAATCTTGAAAGTGGGCAAGGACAAATTGTCGGATACAATCTTAACAAGCTCAAAGAAAAACAAATTCCTCACCTGCGACGAAAGTTGGGTGTTGTTTTTCAAGATTTTAAGCTGCTTTCCGATCGGAACATTTACAACAATTTGAGTTTTGTACTCAAAAGCCACTGGATGGAAAAAAAAAGAGGTAATTCAGACACGGATCCGTGAGGTTCTATCCCTTGTTGGTATGGAGGCAAGTCTCACAAAATATCCCGTTTGAACTCTCTGGAGGCGAACAACAACGTGTGGCCATTGCCCGTGCACTACTAAATGAGCCTGAGCTGATCATTGCTGATGAACCAACAGGAAACTTAGACCCAGATACGAGTAAGGAGATCATGAAGCTGTTTAAAAAACTGCACAAACAAGGAATGACTCTACTTATGGCTACACACGATTACAATATGATTGTCAAATTTCCAGGGCGTATTTTTCGCTGTGAAGAAAGAAAGCTTTTTGAAGTTGTACAAAAATAAATTTATCACTGACGTTTTCGATCGTTTTCATTGAGTAGAATTTTTCTAAGTCGAATGGCTTTGGGAGTTACTTCCACATATTCGTCCGATTGAATATATTCCAACGCTTCTTCCAGCGTAAATAGGATTGGCGGAGCTAGACGTACTTTGTCATCCGATCCTGCCGCGCGAACATTTGACAGTTTTTTTGTTTTGGTTACATTGACTACCATATCATCATTGCGTGCATTTTCGCCTATAACTTGGCCCGTATAAACAGCTTCATTGGGGGCTACAAAAAACTTCCTCGTTCCTGAAGTTTATCTAACGAATAGGGATCGCATTTCCGTTCTCCATCGATATCAATGAACCACTGATTCGTCCTGGAATATCGCCTTTATAGGGTTGGAATTCTTTAAAGCGATGATACATAATTGCTTCACCAGCTGTAGCGGTTAATAATTGGTTTCGCAAACCAATAATCCCACGAGAAGGATGATAAACTCACACACCATTCTCTCCCTTAGGCTGCATGCTCAGCATTTCACCTTTTCGCAGACTGACCATTTCTATCGCTTTTCCTGAAACTGTTTCTGGCAAGTCAATGGTCAGAGCTTCAATGGGTTCGTGCTTTTTACCTCAATTTCTTTAATAATAACTTGCGGTTGGCCAATTTGTAGCTCATACCCTTCCCCTCCGCATTGTTTCAATTAATACAGATAAGTGTAAAACTCCCCGACCATAGACAATAAATTTATCAGCGGAGTTGGTATCCTCAAGTCGCATAGCAAGGTTTCGTTCCAATTCTTTTCCAAACGATCTTTGATGTGTCTTGAAGTAACAAACTTTCCATCCTGCCCAAAGAATGGAGAGTCATTGATAGTAAACAGCATACTCATCGTTGGTTCATCGATGGCGATTGAAGGAAGGGGATCTGGATAATCCACATCGGCAATGGTATCCCCTATCTCAAAAGCATCCAATCCGAGAATTGCACACAAATCTCCCGCTTGAACTTCATCAACTTTTTTACGACCCAATCCATCGAACAAGTTTAATTCCTTGATGCGTGATTTTGTCTTGTTTTATCTCGATGAATCAATACTACGGCTTGATTGGTCTTCAAACTTCCACGTTGCAATCGTCCGATTGCGATGCGACCTGTATAGGATGAAAAATCCAAGGAAGTAATCAGCATTTGTGAATGACCCTCTGGCACCTCTGGAGGGGTACATGAGTCAATACCATATCTAGTAGGGGGCAACAGATTCCGTTTGTTGCTTCCAATCTTCACTCATCCAATTGTTCTTTGCCGAACCATAGACCGTTGGGAAATCAAGTTGCCATTCTTCAGCACCCAACTCATACATCAAATAAAAAACAGCTTCATGAACTTCTTCAGGAGTGCAATTTTGTTTGTCCACCTTATTGATTACGACAATGGGTTTAATTTTCAAATCAAGTGCCTTCTGAAGAACAAAACGGGTTTGAGGCATAGGACCCTCAAAAGGCATCCACCAATAGCAGAACACCATCCGCCATATTGAGCACACGCTCTACCTCTCCGCCAAAGTCGGCGTGACCAGGCGTATCAATTATATTTATTTTAATACCCTTGTAATTCACGGCTATATTTTTTGGAAAGTATAGTTATTCCCCGTTCACGTTCCAAATCGTTGTTATCTAAGATCAAATCACCAGTTGTTTCATTGTCTCTGAATAGGGCACAGTGGTGCATGATCTTATCCGCAAAGTGGTTTTGCCATGATCAACATGGGCAATAATAGCGATGTTTCGTATTTCTTTCATTCAATTTTTTGTTGGCGCAAAGATAGACTTAATCGATTGACAAAAAAGAAAATGTTTGCGGGGGTATTAAATACAACAAATTATCACAGCTTGTCATCAGAGAACAGGCAAGGTTCATTAAGCTACTGGAAAATTCATAGTTTACCATCGCAGGCTGAAACTCCTCAGTTATCCTAAAAATTGTGTAATTTTGATTCGCGTTTCGGCGTATTTCTTTGATATTATGGGGTCGACTGGTTTTGACAGCGAGATCAATCGAAAATGTAAGCATGCCGAGTCAGGAATCACCACTCGTTAATCTGGGATTCACCTTTTAAATGGCGAAAATAACTACGCTCTAGCTGCTTAATTGACTGAATTATAGTAAGTCTTAGCCATGTTCCAACTAGGTTGGAAAGCTGAATGTCTCTGGATAGCCCTTGTTGACGGCGATCTAATTAGAGGCACCATTAAAGTCAACATCGAAATTTTTGGGTGCCACAAAAATTTTTCAATAAAGGCAATAAGGTAATAATAGGCTGTTTTCTGTCAGTTATTACTCGAAAACCATTAGAAAACTAAGCGTGTAGAAAGCCTTTTTATTGCTTGTTTGGACGCGGGTTCGATTCCCGCCGACTCCACTTTTATTGTAAATCAGGAACACTGGAGAATCCAAAAAGCATCCATAATCTCGAAAACGGTTTTTCAATTAGAACACGTGATTTGTTCTCGGTGTTATAAATCAATTAAAATGAAAAAGACAACGTGTTACTTGATTCACAGTCAAATAACCTCAAACTAGGTGTTTACAATTCAGAGGATATATTCATATCAAAAGCGATTAGTTATATGGGTGAGAAAAAAAACGCAGTGCAATTATTTTGGGAGCGACAGGATCCTGTGGTAAAGAACTGGTTTATTCACTAATAAAAAATCCCAATTTTGATAGGGTAACTATTTTTACTCGGAACGAGCTCAAGATAAGAAACCGAAAATTAGTTAATCATTCTATAGACTTTTCAAAATTACAAGAGTATAAAAAACTTATTGTTGGTGATATATTGTTTTCAGCATTGGGCACAACATTAAAAGAGGCTGGAAGTAAATCAAATCAATACAAAGTTGATTTCACCTACCAATACGAATTGCAAAAATGGCTTCTCAAAATGGAGTTTCTTCATATTCATTAATTTCCTCTGCCGGAGCAAACGAAAAATCATTATTTTTTTATCCCAGAATTAAAGGAGAACTTGAAATAGCTGTAACAAATTTAAGTTTTGAGATAATTCGAATTTTTCAACCTCCTCTTCTTATTCGTCAACCAGATTTAATACGGCCTGCAGAATTAATTGGTATAAAGTTATTTAGTGCCTTGAATAAAATAGGGATATTTATGCAGCAAAAAGCCTTTATCTGTTTTTGATTTGGCAAAGATAATGACTAAAGAATCAATTTCATATAATGAAGAAAGAATCATTAAATACACACCCAAGGAGTTACACAATTTAGTTTGACTTAATCATCTACGTATTATTATTTTGATATTCTGAAGGAGTTATTTCTTTCAAAACCTTAAAAACTCTATTAAAATTTTTTAGCGAATTAAAGCCTGATTTTTCGGCTAACGCATCCATTGAATAATTTTTAAAAAGCCATTTTTAATTTGATCACAAGCGTATTCGACCCTGAAAGAATTAATATATAAAGGGACTGTCATCTTTGCGTGACTCTTTATTGCATTTCGAATTAATTCGATCCTTACGCCGGAATCAATCGAAAGATTAGCCTGATTATAATTAGTATCAAGATACCTCATTTTAGTTTCCATCGTATTATTCACAATGTTAAAGATTCTATTTAGTTCTATGAGAGACTCATTATTGACTATTTTGATTCGCAACAAACTTCTCAATAAGTCAGGTTTGATAATTGAAATTGTATAAGAAACTATAACTAATAGTTTGATTAAAACAACAGTGAGATCCGACGATTTATCTAATAAATACAAAAATAAGATTAAGGGTAAGGATATACTAACAAAGGTTATTTGGTTGTAGAAATAAATAAAAAAATTTGATATAAACTCTTTTTGTTTATGGTTAATTGCTTCGGTGTTTTTTGATTTGTAGTAAGTAAAATGAGTCAAAAAGGAGAAAGCAATTGTGCTAAGAAAAAATACTATGAAATAATCTTCTTTACCTATAAAATCATAGGCTGTGAATCCTAAAATATTTTGATTTATGTATGGTATTTGAAAAAAATTAAAAAGTCTAATTTCTGATTTGTTCAAAAAATATGATAATAGTAGAATAATTAATGGCAAAAAATATTTGAATGTGATTTTGACTCTTTTCTGTTTTAAAATAGATTTCAAATACAGAAAAAAAATAATTTTTGACAGGACCCACGTTATCGTTAAAATAATAGAAGGTAGTTTAAAATCTATTAACAAATAACTGCCCAAATTTAGGGTTATAAGTAGAAGAAGAATAAAATATGTTAGCAAGTAGTTACCGTGATAGTTATTTTCTTTATCTATCGTTGTTTTGATCCTGCTTATAATAATAATCAACAATAAACACAATAAGTAAACAGGATAAATCTCCATTGTATGCTAGCAATAAATTAATATTTGACTACTCTTCGTTAAGTATTTAGCTAATTTACGTTCTTCAATAATTATATTAAGGGTTAATTACAGTTATTTGTTTTACAGTACTAAAACAGTAGATATCCAAATAAAATTTTAAGTATCTACAAAATTTTCTGTAGTAATTATCAATATTTAATATTATTAAGTGAAATTGGATTATTTATTCTACAATGATGATTTACCTAAGGGGGTAAAAACGATATTTGTTGATGGGAAAAAAATAACCCGTGAGGAATTTTTAAAATGAAAAGCGAATTTTTAAGAAAAAAGAATAAAACATCTGCTACAAAAAAAAAGTCAAACGTTTAAAAGGTATTTAACAATATATTTTTATAAAACAATTTGTATTTATAAATCTCTTAGCTTTGTTATTATTCACTATTGTTTTTTGTTAAAAGAGTGAACCTATTTAAAATAATCCACCTTAATTCTCTAGCAGTATTTCTTTTATTTTATACTGTTCTATTGCAATCCCAACAATCAAGTATTATTTTTCAAAGGCCAACTTGAACATATTTAATCCTGCATTTACAGGTGTTGAAGGCGCTTCACTTTTATTAAATTCTAGATTACAATGGTCTGGAATAAACCAAGCTCCAAGCACAAATTATTAGATGTATCAGATGGCTCCACGAAAAAATGTCCATCTGGGAATCTCATTTATAAACGATCGAGTTTTTATTGAAAACAAAACTCATCTTACACTTGACTATAATTACAAACTCAAAATAGGTAAGGAAAAATCAATATTCTTAGCATTGAAAGCGGGTGCATTCAATAACAATATAGATATCGATAAAATTCCTAGAATTTTCAATGAGGCAAATCCACTTTTAAGACCAGTACAAAGTTATTTGAATCCAATACTGGGATTTGGTGTATCATACATTTCATCAAATCTTTTTTTTGGTATTGGCACACCAAATATATTTAATAGTAAAAGGTTTCAGAATTTTTATGATTTCGCTCCTACGGCTCGAGAATTAACTCAATTTCAAATTTCTGGAGGCATTAATTTTTTTATAAATGAAAAATTAACACTAAACCCACTATTAATTTACAGATCGATTGGTGACTTACCAGATTTTATAAGTGCAAATGTTAAATTCCTATATAAAGATAAGCTCACTCTTGGTTTTGGAGGATCGAATAACGATAATAGGTCTATTTTTTTTAGCACCAAAAGCAAAGGGGGTCTAGAATTAGGATATGGATATGAGTTTGTATCTAGCAATGAAGAATACATTATTAGAAAGCCGTCACATGAAATATTCATAAGGTTATATTTAGGTAAAATGGAAGAAATTGAAGATGAAATCGAATTAAATAAAAATGAATAGAAGCAGTTTAATTTCTTTAATATCGTTAATTTTTTGTGGATTGTATTCTTTTTCTCAAAACATTACTATTGATGGAAATGGAACCGTAAGATGTCCTTCTGCTCCTTTGGGAACTAGCGAAGTTATTTCTGGTAAAACCTACTATGTTGTTGATAGAGACGCTATTTTATCAATCAATAATACTGGGAGTTTTACTGTTGGGTCATCAACAATTACACCTACTGATTTAAGTTGTGTATGTACCTCTCAGGTATCCAATATGGAATCACTCTTTTATGATAATCCGACATTTAATGATGACATATCCAATTGGGATACTAGTAATGTTACAAATATGTATAGACTCTTTGCTGGTGCTAGCGCTTTTAATCGATCTCTAAATAGCTGGGATGTTAGTAATGTTACTAATATGATGGCCATGTTTGACGCTTTAGTTAATGGTGCTTGGGTCGCTAGTGCATTTAACCAACCCCTAGACAATTGGGACGTTTCAAGTGTCGAAAATATGAGAGAAATGTTCAGAGGTGCAATTTCTTTCAATCAAAACATTAATAATTGGAATGTTTCTAGTGTTACTAGCATGTTTCGCTTGTTTTTAAATGCACAATCTTTTGATCAACCTCTAAATACTTGGGATGTTAGTAATGTAACTACCATGCAAGGCATGTTCGAGAATACCTCTTTTAATCAAGACATAAGTACCTGGGATGTTAGTAATGTCACTGATATGAACTCAATGTTTCAACGTTCTGCATTTAATCAAAATATAAACAATTGGGATGTAAGTAGTGTTACAAATATGTATAGAATGTTTAGACAATCTGATTTTAATCAACCTCTTAATAATTGGGATGTGAGTAGTGTTAAAACTTTTCCCAGATGTTCTTCAGAAATGAAAATTTCAATCAAAACGTTAACGACTGGGATTTAACTGCTGCTACTAATTTAGATTTTATGTTTGATAGATGCAGAATTTTTAATCAGCCTCTAGACAACTGGGATACTAGTAATATCACAAGTATGGAGAGGTGTTTTCCGTCAAGCAAATGCATTTAACCAAGATATTAGTTCATGGGATGTCTCAAAGGTTACAAGAATGAGCGAAATGTTTGAAGAAGCATTTGCTTTTGATCAAGATATCAGCGGTTGGGATGTTTCAAAGGTTACAAGAATGAACGAAATGTTCAGAGATGCTCTTGCTTTCAATTCAGATATTTCCGGATGGATTACAACAAGCTTAGAAAATATGGCATCAATGTTTAATGGTGCTACCGCATTTAGCCAAAACTTAAATAGTTGGGATGTTTCAAGCGTAACTAACATGAATAACACTTTTAGAAATGCCGACGCCTTCAATGAACCTTTAGATAATTGGAATACCTCAAGTGTTGAATTTTTAAGCGGAACCTTCAGAGCCAATGATTTGTTTAATCAAGATCTTTCCTCTTGGGATACAAGTAGTGTTACAAACATGCGAGAAACATTTATGTCTGCAGTAGCATTTAATAATGGTCAGACTGCAGGTACATCCAACACTCTTCAATGGGATACATCCGACGTTACAAGAATGGACGATATGTTTAATAATGCTACTGCATTTAATTGTAATATTTCAAGCTGGAATGTAAGCAGCGTAATTAGTATGGCTCGAATGTTCAGGTCGGCAGGTCTGTTTAATCAAAATATTTCTAATTGGAATACCTCCAGCCTAACTAATCTTCAAGAAATATTTTCGAATGCAACTATTTTTAATAATGGACTTTCTTCTGGCGTCTCGTCTACAATTATGAATTGGAACACCTCAAATGTCCTTACAATTCAAGGGGCTTTTGCTTCTGCATCTGCATTTAATGGGAACATAAGTGGATGGGATGTGAGTAATGTAACAGTTGCAATTAATGCCTTCTTTCGTGCCTCAAGCTTTAATCAACCTATTGGTGGGTGGAATGTAACTTCGATTTCGAATATGAATAATATGTTCAGGGACGCTTCTGTATTTGATTCTGATATATCTTGTTGGTGTGTTGAGCACGATCCAAATAGAGCAAATTTTAGCCTTTCTGCACCAATTGATTTACTCCCTGAATTCCTTCCTCGATGGTCACTTCCGTGTTCTCCAATTGTTACGCTGACTAATTCATTTACGAACCCCAATAATTTAATTGGTCCAGGGGAAAGTATTACGTTTACTGCGTCATTTGATAGACCTATTTCAAATGTAGCTCAATACACAATAAGCGGGGAACTTCATATTCTGATATGTCCTCTATTGACTCTTCAACATGGATAATCACCTTGAATGCAAATACATTGGCTGACAATATCTATACTTTTTCTATTAATGCTACAGATTATTGTAATTCCACATATAATGTTTCCAAGGGTCAAATTGATGGGAACGAAATTGCAGTAGATAATATACAATTTACGGTTGACACTACACCACCTACTTTAATTCTTACTCACAATCATCCAGACAATATTCTTATTGGAAATGAAACAGTACTTATCACAGCTACTTTTAACGAACCAGTTAGAAGTTCACCAATATTTAATTTAAGCGGACTAATTACAAATACCTTAATGAATGCCACCCCTGATCCAAAAATTTGGACCTATCTTTTAGACATAAGTTCTCTTTCAATTCCAATTAATGGAGGGTCTTATGATATCTCCATTAATGGATCTGACATTGCAGGAAATACATACACGTCCTCTACTGGACTCCAAAACGGAAATGAAACTGGTATTGATAGTATCACTTTTTCGATGGATAATACTCCACCAACTGTAGTTTTAGAAGACAGTGATATTGATAATATTATTTATCCTACTGATTCAATTGTTGTTACTGCAACCTTCTCAGAGGCAATGAAAAGTGCACCAGAACTTAATTTTTCTGGTTCAAGCTCAACGACAATAATCATGAGTTCTACTGGTTCACCTTCAGTTTGGACTTTTGCTTTTGACTTCCCATCTTTATCAATACCTAGTGGTATTTATACTTTAACGGTTAGCGGCACAGACATACTAGGAAATCCATACTCAGGAACAGAAAATATAGTCTTAGATTTTAAACTAATTTCGCCAAATTTATCAATTGAGGATTATGATAGAAATATTTTAGGTTCAAATTTTGATCTGACCGCAACAACAAGTAGCACAGGTGAATTAACATTCAGTATTTTAAATAGCTCAGTGGCTACCATCAGTGGAACCAGTGTCTCAATCGTTGGAGTGGGTTCAACAATAATTACAGTGAACCAAGCTGCGTCATTGAACTATAATGCTGGAACTGCAACATCCGTACTTACAATTAGTAAAATTATTCCATCAATCACGGCTTCTGATGTTCTGATAAAAAAATTTGGAGAGCCTGAGTTTAATTTAATTGCAACATCAAGTAGTACGGGTAATTTTTCTTACCAAATAGTTGATAATAGTATTGCTACTTTTTCCGGTTCGAATGTAGTATCAATAACTGGAGTAGGAACAACAACAATAATAATTACCCAAGCCGAAGACACAAATTACTTTACCACAAGCAGAACGATAACTCTTTTTGTAGACAAAGCTGATCCAAAGATTCAAAACAGCCAAGTAATTAACAAAATCTATAATGATCCTGACTTTCCTGTATCTGAAATTTCAGCTGTATCAAGTAGCACTGGACTATTTTCTTTCACCGTTATGGATTCATCAATAGCTAGTATAGCCAGCAATACAATTATCATTTCAGGTGCAGGAACAACAACGATAATTATTACTCAAGCCTCTGATAATTTTTACAATTCTGGAATTTCTTCAGTTACTTTAATTATAAATAAAGCCACTCCTTCAATCCATTTCCCAAACAAGACTGTTACTTATGGAGATCAGGATTTTACAATTGTGGCTACGTCAAGTAGTACTGGAGATTTCATTTACACAATAGATGATACATCAATAGTAACCCATATTACTTCATCTCAAGGATCAACAACTTCAACTGCATCAATTACTTCAAAAAACATAAATAATAGTAGAGCAAATAGTAACCCCTATTTACTATCAATAAGTAATGCGGGATCAACAACAATCTCTGCATTTCAACAAGAAGATGCTAATTATCTTTCTGCAACTGCAACGATGCTTTTAACAGTTTTAAAAAAGGATGAAACAGCTACTTGGTACTCAACATCAGTTATTACAAGAACATTCGGTATACCTCCTTTTGAAGTCATACGACCAAATGTTGCGTCAAATTATAACGGATTAATAAATTATAGCTCCTCAGACCCCAGTATTGCGAGTTTTTCTTCTAGAGATCTTACAGTTAAAAGTGTAGGAACAACAACTTTATTTGCAAATATAGCTGCAGACAATAATTACAACGCAAGGACAGCAACAGTTACTCTAATTGTAGAAAAAGCAAGTCAATCCATAATTGTTGAACCATTACCTCTTGTAAAGCCTTTAAAGGATATCACTTCGCTGACTCTATCGGCCACATCAACCTCGGGTGCTCCAGTAATTATCAGTTTGTCTACTGCTTCACCTGCCTCGCTATCTGGATCTATTGGAAATTATTTGATAACCAATATCAATCAAACCGGTCTAGTTACAATTACATTCACAACCGATTCTAACGCACATCCCAACTATAAAACTGCGACCGTAACTGTTGTAATTGATGTGGTAAAGAGCAATCAAAATATAAGCGTCACTTCCCCAATTTATCTAGATTTTCAAGAAAATCTTACTTACAATATAATTGGATCAACTGATTCTTCTCTGCCACTAAATTATCAAATAATTTCAGGAAGAGCAGATGGACTTGGTCTTAACGCAAGCCTTTCGGGTAACACACTCAATATATTTGATATTGGTGAATGGGTTGTAGAAGTCAGTCAGCCAGGTGATAATTCTTTTAACCCAGCAATATCAAAGACCGTTGTTGTAAATGTTGTACAGGGATCAACTTTATTAACCAATTTTGACATTCCAGATAAATTAATTATTGATGCTGATTTTCCAATACCTCCACCCACTTCAAATAGATCTGGTGGGTTTAGATACTTTTCCGGAGCTCCAAATATTGCTGAAATTATAATTAATCAGATATCAATTAATGGAATAGGATCTTCACAGATTACTGCCATTCAAGATGCCACTCCACGTTTTACATCGGATTCAATTAGTACTATTTTTAATGTAAATGATACAGATTGTGATTCTGACGGTATCGGTGATACCGTAGATGAAGATGATGATAATGATAATGTTTTTGATGTTGATGAAATCTTAAATGGAACAGACCCTTGCGAATTTGATTCAGATAACGATCTAATTGGTGATGGTAACGAAAATATTATTGGAACAAATCCGTTAGATAGCGATACTGATGATGATGGAGTTATTGATGGGTTAGATGATTTTCCACTAGATCCATCAGAAATAATCGATTCAGATAACGATGGTATTGGAGATAATGCTGATGATGATGATAATAACGATGGGTTTTTAGATGACAGAGTTTTCGTATCAGGTCTTGTAACACCAGGGGTTAATGGAAGTGAAGCTACATGGAAGATTGTAAACATAGAGAACCATCCTAACTCCAAGGTCTTTATTTACGATCGTAATGGACTTTTTAGTCTATGAAAAGTCAAATTATCAAAATGATTGGGCGGGCACTTATTATCAAACGGGTGAGCTACTTCCTGCAGGATCCTATTACTACATAATCATTGGCATTGAAAATAGCCAAAAACTTGATGGCTGGCTATATCTGACCTATTAATTCAAGAAAAGACGATCAGTTATTTAAGAGATTCACTGAGTGATAAAGGTGTAAACACCAGAACTAGACTTATTTTGATTTGAGTCTATTGCAACTACCTTCCAATAGTAAGTACTCCTGTCTCGACTTGAATTTGTATTTCAGTTGTTTCAGCTAGATAGCTTACAAGAGTAACCACAGAAGAAGCATCTACGGTGTCTAAATATATTTCAAATGAATCTATATCATTCTCCATATCAGTACAAGACCAGCTCAATGGAATTTCACCATCAACAATATTGATTGTAGATGCTGACCGGGGGGTTAGTAATTCCGGTGGAAAAGGTGCATAATTAATTACACCATTTCCAGCTAGATAAAACTTCCATAATTCACTTTCTGAAGAAAGTGTTCCCGGCTCTCCGTTTGCAATCACCTTCCATCTATATGGAATGCTTTTATTTAGAGTAATATCAAGACTATTGGTAGTCGAAGGATAATTTGTTTTTGAATTAACAAGAAGGTTTTCTACCTCAACGTCGTATGATACAGCGTTATCAGAAACTGTCCAACTAAAATTTACAGAAGATTGAGAATCGTTAATTGATTCCCCATCTAAACAGGGTTCATTATTTGCTGGAGCAATTAAAACTGGTACAGATGGGTCAGAAGGTGTTTTTTTCGCCTGAGCAAGAAATATTAATCATTGTATAAATTAATACAGGAATGAAAAAAGTATATTTTTTTAAAAATTGCATATTATCTTTTGACTACTTGTATTGATTGTTGTGTTGTTTTTCCGCTAATAACTACAGTGTAACTACCCTGTGGTAAATCAGAAGTATAAATACTCATAATTCTATAATTGATATCTAAACTACATTTTTCAGAGTGCACAAGAGATCCTGAAGCACTAAAAATATCTACTGTTAATGATTTATCTTCACCTCCAATATATAAATTCATTAAATCCTTAAAAGGGTTTGGAGCTATTTGAACTTTACTTGAATTAAATATATTCTGATCAAATACTCCTTGACACTCCAACCCTGAATCAACTCTAATTGAGTTATTGCCATTTTTTAGCTTAATTGAATATTCTGACTTATTTGTCTGAGTTGTTTTTCCATTGTGAGTTATGTTATATATCTGACCTCCTTTCATGGATAATGAGAGAGTATTTTTATCATCAGAAAGACCTGAGTAAACCGATAGCGGCTCTGGCTGATTTATTGTTACTTCCGAAGAAACGTTCAAACTCTGATGCGTCAACTCCGTCAATGGTTATATATAACCTGTAGGTCCCGGGATTAAGATTATCAAAACGATAACTGCTCCCCGATAATCTATCCGTTTTATTTGTACCAGGTCCTTCCAATGTCATTATATAAGTGTTAGAATTATCTAAAACGTCTAATATTATACTATTAGAATCGGCACATTTCTCTGTTTTATATATACTAAAATTATTTGATGGCAAATAAAAGATTTGACAACCATTTAGCCCAACCCTTTCCCCTAGTGGTGTATCTGGGCAACTATCACTTGGATTCCAGACACCATCATGGTCAAAAATCATCAGACACATCTCCTACTCCATCACCATCTTCATCTTCTTGATTTGGATTGAAAACTAAGGGAGAATTATCCAAAACATCAGGTATTCCATCTCCGTCGGTATCAATAGTTGGTTTTGTTGCAGTGGACTGTAATTCAATTGCTGTAGTAGAATTCTCTAGGGACAGAAATATTACTTTGCGTTACCGGAACAGGAACTTCAGAACTTCCATCTTCTAAATTAACATAGGTAACCGAAACTTCATAGATATTGTCTCTGTTCGCGTCTCCTGGGTTTTCAAAGTCAGGAGGTGTAATAAATGCAAGATAGCCCTCCGAACCTTCATTCATTTTGGATTCATTTCCTCCTTTTATTTGAAATTTATTCGCATCAGCTCCTCCAGATATTCTTTTTTCTTACTTTCCATTTACCAACTCCTCGGTTAAATGGGTTAAAATAACGCCTATGATCAACCTTTGCCCCTAGTGATTCATTATCAGTATCAAAAATAGACACAAAGTAATTTAATGTATAAGAAGGGTTTGGGACATCAATTACATTCACGACTGTCTCTTGTGTAGAAGTCAAGCCCGATTCATTTGAAGCCGTAACAATAATAGAATGGCTAGTGCTATTTTCGTAATCCAACTCTTGAATTAATCGAATTTCTCTATTATCAATCAGTTCAAAATAACCGTTGCCAGTAAAGTCAATAGTTAATGTTCCTCCTTGTGGATCCGAAATATCAATAAATCCAATAGATATTCCAACTTCAACATCCTCACGTTGATCATTTGTAATTATTGTAATAACTGGTGGTTCAGGGGTTGTATTTTCTCAACATTTAATCTTATTGGAACCTCAACAAAATGTGTTCCATCAGAAACACCGATATTTATTGTAATACCATTAAATGTATCTGAATTTATTGACTGGTTTGCTACAGAATAGATAGCTCCAGTTGAAGGATTAACCGATAATAAATAAGAATATGCTGTAGTTACTAGTGAATAAGTTAGCTGTTCCCCGTCTGCATCTGAAGCAACTATTTGTCCTAGTAAAGTTCCAGAAGATGGTAATTCAATAAAGTTTATCGATTCTGTTTCAACAACTGGAATTGGATTGAGGTAAGTATCAGAGATTATGAAAGATAACGAGTCAGACCCAACATATTGATTTCCTGCTAAATCTGATCCTGCGAAACTAACAACAGTTGCATCTAAAGAGGTAGAAACAGCCCAACTATAGTTCCATATAGAAGCTGAAATTGGAGTCATTGGTACGTTTGTGACAATTCCTGAAAGGCTTATAGTAGGCGTAGGAGTCATCGCTTCTGAAAATGTTGCAGTTATAGTTATAGTTTCAGAGTTAGCTACTTTGTTATCACTATCTGAATCAGAAATTGTCAGTGTTGGCGGAGTACTATCTGTAATTGTAAATGTCAAACTTTCACTTCCGGAATAAATATTACCAGCTAAATCAGCTCCGGAAACAGAAATGGTTGTTGTTGTTATCGTTGTTGAAACAGACCAAGTGTAAGTCCATACAGAATCAGAACTTACTGTCATTGGAGCATTAGTAACGATTCCTGATAGACTAATTGTCGGCGTAGGGGTCATTGCTTCGAGAATGTTGCTGTAAAAATTACAGCATCAGAATTAACAACAACATTATCTGAATCATTATCAATAAGGCTAACAGTTGGCGGAGTACTATCTGTAATTGTAAAGTCAAACTTTCACTTCCGGAATAAATATTACCAGCTAAATCAGTTCCTGAAACAGAAATGGTTGTTGTTGTTATCGTTGTTGAAACAGACCAAGTGTAAGTCCATACAGAGTCAGAACTTACTGTCATTGGAGCATTAGTAACGATTCCTGATAGACTAATTGTCGGCGTAGGGGTCATTGCTTCGGAGAATGTTGCTGTAAAAATTACAGCATCAGAATTAACAACAATATTATCTGAATCATTATCAATAAGGCTAACAGTTGGTGGAGCACTATCGGTAATTGTAAAAGTGAGACTTTCAGTTCCTGAATATGCATTCCCTGCTAAGTCAGTTCCTGATACCGTTGCTGTAGTAGATGTTAATGATGTTGATACTGTCCAAGTGTATTCCCATACTGAAGCAGATGAAGTAGCAGACATAAATGCATTAGTAACGATTCCTGACAGACTAATTGTCGGCGTAGGGGTCATTGCTTCGGAGAATGTTGCTGTAAAAATTACAGCATCAGAATTAACAACAATATTATCTGAATCATTATCAATAAGGCTAACAGTTGGTGGAGCACTATCGGTAATTGTAAAAGTGAGACTTTCAGTTCCTGAATATGCATTCCCTGCTAAGTCAGTTCCTGATACCGTTGCTGTAGTAGATGTTAATGATGTTGATACTGTCCAAGTGTATTCCCATACTGAAGCAGATGAAGTAGCTGACATAAATGCATTAGTAACGATTCCTGATAGACTAATTGTCGGCGTAGGGGTCATTGCTTCGGAGAATGTTACTGTAAAAATTACAGCGTCAGAATTAACAACAACATTATCCGAGTCATTATCAGTAAGGCTAACAGTTGGCGGAGCACTATCAGTAATTGTAAAAGTGAGACTTTCAGTCCCTGAATATGCATTCCCTGCTAAATCAGTTCCTGATATGGTTACTGAAACTTGGCTAGAAATAGTGGAAGAAACTAACCAAGAATATTGCCACTTAGAATATTTATTATTTCTCCAAGTCCATGCCCCAGACGGTTCAGAGTAATCATTTCTTGTCTTATCCTGATAAAGACCAATTATATATGGGCCCTGGCTATTAATAGAAGAATTATTAATAAATAAATTTGTCAAGTAATTGAACTCATCTTGTGTTTCAATTGACAGTAGGTTTACTCCCAAGTTAGATAATTCTTGATCTATTTGATTAAAATCATTGTATTGTTGACTGCTAATAAAGTAATTTGAACCATTAAAACTTCCAACCTTTGACATATTTGTTAAAGTGTTGGTATTTTCTGAAGTTTCGATAAATAATAAAAGTGAATCACCACCTTCACCGTAATCAACAAATACAATTTGATTATGCTGTGGGTGAGAGGGAGAACTAATTAAACCAAAATATGCAAAATCTTCACCACTACCAGAATTATTTGGCTCCTCTACAACTCCACTAGTATTTTGTCTCCAATAGTCATTAAAATCAAAATCAATTAATGGAGACATTGAGTACTGCGAATTATTTCCCCCTTCTCTGAAGATAATTGTAGTGTTGGTGACTGGTTCTGAAAAACTTGCAGTAATAGTTACTATCCCTGAATTTAAAATCAAATTATTAGAAGCTGTACTTGATAAAGCAACGGTTGGTTGAGTAATATCCGGGAACGCTAATGAAAAAGTTAAGCTTCTCACTCCCTGAATATACATTACCAGCCAAATCTGTTCCCGATACAGTTGCTGTAGTTGATGTTAATGATGTTGATACTGTCCAAGTGTATTCCCATACTGAAGCAGATGAAGTAGCAGACATAAATGCATTAGAAACAATTCCACTCAAGCTCAAAGTTGGTGAGGCTGCCATTGCCTCTGAAAACGATGCAGTAATTGTTACTACCGACGAGTTTGATACTGTAAGAGTTGTAGGATTAGACGATAGAGTGACAGTTGGACTTACAAGGTCTGTAGGTTTTGCATAATATTTAATCTTTTGAATCCACCCATAAAACATATGATCTGGATGCGTAGATCCGCCCTGACTATTCATTTCATTACCATTACCCACAACACCATATCTTGGAGTTTGACTTTCTGTATGATTTCCTATTGGACTATAAACATTAGAATCAGAATAAGTTAATTGGCCATCAACATAAAATATTAATCCATTTGCCTGATTGGCTTTAAAAGTAACTTTTACATCATGCCACTGTTCGTCTCTTAAATCAGTACTTACAGAGTCATAAACATCGAAGGTTCCATCAGAATTTGCGAAACTAAATGCCAGTTTCCCTTCTGCCTGACTAGTTTGATCCGATCCTATACCCCATCTAAATACTGCACTTCTGTCAAATGAAAGTATTATTCTCTCATCCCCAGTATGATCTGATGTGTCGGATTTTAATTTTATTCTTGCCTCAAGGGTTAAATCGTGAATCTGATCACTATTACCGGTTACATAATTTATGTTTTCAATAAATAGACCTTTTCCGTCTCTTTCTGTATTACCATTAAAATAGAATGCATCCTCATTAGAATCATAATACAAATGGTTACTCCCATTGATAAAGCCGTCATTACCGTTACCACTTAAATCAATAACCGAATTATTAGAAGTCGATGTGGGCTGTTTATTATATGATAGAAGATTTGAAGCATCATAATGAAAGACCAAATTCTCTTCAGTTAAAACAAAATTCAATGTATCTGTTCCCGTATAGCTATTCCCTGCCAAATCTGTTCCTGAGACAGTTGCAGTAGTTGATGAAAGAGACGTAGATACAGTCCATGTAAACTCCCAGATGGATGTTGAAGATGTAGCGGACATAATTGCATTTGAAACAATTCCATTGATTGAAATTGTTGGGGTTGCTGTCATAGCCTCAGAGAAAGTCGCAGTGATTGTTACAACTGAGGAATTTGATACAATCCCAGTAGATGCAGTCGAAGACAAAGTAACAGTTGGAGATATTGAATCACTAGTGAACCATTGATAATTTCCAACGATAGATGAGTTGATATTATTACCAGATAAGTCATTAATTGAAGTTCCACTACCCTCTTCAAAAGTATAATGAAGTACTAGTTCGCTAGTGTTTGAAACCGAACATTGATTAGAAGCTATTTCGTTAGCTGAGCGCTCTACATTCCAAAAACGAACTTCATCTAGACTTCCATTAAAATAATTACCTGGTGAATTCCAGTATCCCCTCCTAAACCAGTTATGTAATTTGTTCCGGTCACATCACCATTGCTAGAAGTTTCAATATCCTCTGCGGTTCCGTCTAGATACAATATAAGTTTACCGGCTGACTTTGAATAGGTCATAGCCACATGATACCATTGTCCAGTTTGTAAGGTAGAGGAGGACCTAACATTTGGCCAATTACCGTAATAACTTCTTCTATATCTTCCTTCTAAATAAACTGAACCAGAATTATTTATAAGATAAAGTGACGAATCATCACGTTTTTGAAAAATATAATCTCTTTCAGATTGAGATGAGGGAAGGGAATTAATATAAATCCAAGCCTCAAATGTAAATTGATCATTTGAGGAAAATACTAATGTGTTATTTGATGGTATTTCAATGTAAGAGCTTCCATCGAGTTGGATAAAACCACTATTAGAATTACATCCGGTACTATTACTCTGTCCATATCCGAAATAAAATGAAATTATAAATAGAGCAGAAAATTGTAAAGTCTTGATATTCAATTTGTAGGTTTTACCAATCAAAAATACTAAACTATTTCTAGATCAACTTTTTTTGTTTTAATTCTTTATTTTTAATCAGAGTAACTAATCCCAACATATGAAAGAAATAAATGCCTATTGTCTGATACTTTTTACATCACTTTTCTTTGGTTTGATAATTCAGTGTGATAAACCAAAAAAAGTGATAACTGTTGTTGATTATCAATTTATGGAAGCCTTACCAACTTCAACTCCACAATTACTTGATGTTAGGACTGAAAAAGAGTACCGACAAGGACACATAGATGGGGCAATTAATATTGATTTTCGACAAGAGGGCTTACTAGAAGCATTTGCACTTGAAATGGATAAATCTCAGCCTGTCTATCTATATTGCTATGGAGGAGGAAGAAGTAGACAAGCCTCTCAATTACTAGACAGCTTGGGGTTTAGTAAAATTTATGACTATAGTGGTGGGTATTCAGACTGGTCAGAAAGTATCAAAAAAAAATCCCTAATTAAAGGGATTTTATAAAATCTATAACACCGTCAAAATAAATCTCTTGATCATCATACATGCTCCAATGACTTCCATTGGGACAATGATGGTAAGTTCCATTTTGAACCTGTGTACTCATCCATTCCATTTGTTTAGGATCCATGGTGTCATATGTAGCTCCAACAGTCAAAACTGGTACAGTAATTTTAGGTAAATCAGCTGTGCGATCCCAATTTTTTAATGTTGCATCACCAACAACACCCATTTCACTTGGACCTTGCATATGAAGATACATGTTATAATTAATATTATTTAAGCTCCTTAATACTGGATTTGGCCACTTTTCAAGAGGCATTCTCAGAACATGCTTCGGGTAATAATGAGTAGAAACTAATTCTAGATATTTTGGGTTTGTGTAATCTCCTTTACTTTCATATTCTCGAATCTGACTTAAGACTGTTGGGTCTAATTGGGGTGCCAATATCTCTTCAGAATATTTCATGTAATCTGGTATAGAGGAACCATATTCGAAATAATCAAGCCTTTAAGATTTTCTTGGTGCTTTAGTGCATATTCTAATCCAAGTATACCTCCCCAAGAGTGACCAAGTATTATAAAATTATCTTTTGTAAGGCCTAATGCTACCCGAACTTGTTCTACCTCGTCTACGAATCTATCAATGGTCCATAATTCCAAATCATCTGGATTATCACTTCTAGTGTTTCCTAATTGATCATAATAATAATATTCAATAGATGCTTTGGGGAAATAAGAATCTGCAGCTTCAAAATAATCATGGGCGGCCCCTGGACCTCCATGTAGTAAAAGAACTTTTTGGGTAGGATTATTTCCAATTCTCTTTGTCCAGACATTAAATGTCCCCTTTGAAGTTGTAATTGGGATCATTTTTACCCCACCACTCAGCTTATCATCTTTACCTTCATAATTCAGATATTGATTAGTAACTGGGCTGGAATTGTTTTGGCAACTAAATAATAATAGCCCAATACCTATTAATATATTTTTTTTCATAGATAGAGGTTTAAAAAAAGGCCAAGCAATCTGCTTGGCCTTTTGGTAAAAGTTATTCATTTTCAGTTAAAGGTATTGGAAAACATTGAAGACTTGGTCACCTGCTCTATCTAGCGGTAACGTAGAAGATAAATTATATCTTCTTAAGTCATACATACGATGATTTTCACACCATAAGGAGTATCTTCTTTGATGAAGAAGTTCAGTTGTTAAAGCTCCTGCAGTAGAAACACCACTATAGTCAGTTAATCCAGCAGCATTTCTTATAGTATTGATAGCTGATGTAGCTTCAGCCAAATTTCCAGCAGAAATATTTGCTTCGGCATACAACAGAACCAGCTCCTCGTTTCGAATAATATCTACTGGGGAAATATTCGATGCGTATAATGCTGTCTGGTGAGTGCCTGTCAATCCGTCCTGAGAGGCAGGATTGGCTCGGATAACTGTTTTCCTTGAAATTCGTGTGTCTCCAGCTTCTGCGTCATTTATAAAGCTATCGTGCACAACGATTTGGTCACCATTATTATCTACAATCTTGTATACAGGATTGGTAATGTCACCACTATTAAGACTGAAAACATGCTTTGGACCGACGGACAAATCACCATCAATATCCATAAAAGAAGACGAAAGAGCTGAAAGTGCACCTGAACTATCTCCAGAATAAACAGCAATAACAGCTTTCAAAGCACGATTAAATTTAGTAAATGAAGTTGGTGTATCAAATCCAGAAAAACCTGCCAAAGAAAATGCAAAAGATGAACCTGCTTGACCTAAATCGGATGAAGCATCGTCTAACATTGTCGAAGCAGCAGAAAATACAGCGCCAGCATCTAATATAGGGCCTAGATTACTTGGGTCAGACACATCAACTCGTGCACGATTAAAAGATTTAACCAATTGAATTAGCTCATGTGCAATAATTGTTTTTGCAAAGCCTCTGTACCCTGCCTTTTGTGCATCACTTGCAGAAGAAGTATTTTCGACTGCATCTAGGAGAATATTGGCGTTTTTTATTGCAACATAGCGATTTCTCCAAGGGGATGTAGTGTAGAAGGAATTATTATCCAAATTAGCACCATTAGCGCCCAAAAGATCAGCAGTGTTTCTAGGATCTGCATCAAAGAGATATAATTCTCTTGCCATAGTCCCAGAACCTGTGGTTTGAATTTCTAACCCTCCTCGCATAGTTGATTGCACACCCACAACTAAATTGTTTAGCTGATTTATAGATGCTTCGGATAAAACTCCTTGCAAACTGGGTCGATTAGGATCTACTTCATCGTCAAAAGTACAAGCAAATAAAGCTAATGCACTTAGTATAAATAGTACTTTATTCATTTTGTTGTATGTAATGTCTAAATATTTCATTTTTTGTTAGATTTAAAATTTGACATTAAGATTGAACATATATTGCTTGGAACTTGGGAATGGAGTAACCTCAATTCCGCTTGACAACCCAGCTCCACCATTCACTGATGTTTCAGGATCATAACTACTATAGTCTGTAATAGTAAACAAGTTTCTTCCTGTTAATCCTAAACGAACACTACTTATCCCTTCAGATAGCCAATCAAATGTATTATCGGGAAGGGTATAATAGATGGCTGCTTCTCTTAGTCTCATGTATGCTGCGGGTTCAATAAATCTCTCAGCTACAAAGCCAAGACCAGTTCTTTCCTGCCCTTCAGGTGTATCTAAGTCAGGCGTAAGATTATTTAAATCTGTCAATAATTTAGAAAGGTTAATATTCTCACCACCTTCTTTCCAATGGATTAAGAATCGTATATCAAGATTTTTACCAATTGTAAATTGGTTGTTAAATGACATTTGAAAATCAGGTTCAACATCTCCAATTTGAGTTGGAACTCCATTTACGTTTCCAGCCAGTTGTGTAACAGGTTGGCCTTCTTGTATATAGAAAGTTCCAAGTCCTAAACCGAATCCTGCACCAGGTTGAGGAAAAGCTGGAACATCAAGTCTTGTAATTTCAGATCTGTTAAACCAGAATTGTATACCCGTATTCCAAGAAAATGTTTGACTCTGGTAGGGATCTATGTTAATTCCTAATTCAATACCATAGTTTTTTAAATCTGCAAGATTTGTAGTTTCGCTCCCAAAACCACTTGAGGTTTCAAGGGCACGCGTTAAAATCAGATCTTTTACATTTCTATTATAATAGGAAAGTTCCACACCTATTTTTCCCAGAAAACGAAGGTCAATACCTGCTTCTAATTCTTGTGATGTTTCAGGTTGTATGTTAGAGTCACCTTTTGTAGATGATATACTTGAACCTCCTGCACCTCCTATTGAAGTCTGGTTTAAGGAAGTAAATATAGAACCAAATCCGGCGGATGAACCAGTCTCTCCATAGGCTGCTCTAATTTTAAATTGATCAATAGTACCTGACTGCCAGCCATCAAAATTCTGCAAGTTTATTGCTAAGGAAGCCTTTGGAAAAACCATAAAATTTATTTGGATCACCATTAAGTGTAGACTTGTCAATACGATAACCAAGAGTACCAACAAATTGATCTTTATAATTTCCTTCTATCTGACCAAAGTATCCAAATTCACGAACTAGTGATTGTGTTTGGCTAATTTGTTGAGATGAACCTTGACCAAGAGCTCTTTGACCTGGGATAATTTGGGTAGCTCGATTTAGAATTAAATCTGCATCACGAGATAAATATGAAATACCAGCCTGGGTAGTTAGACCTAGATCTCCACCCATTGCATCTTTATTCCAAACAGCTATACCTAATAGGTTGTAGTTTTTAAAATTATTTTTTCCTACCCCTATAAAACCATTATCACCGCCTCTTTGTGCTTGATGAGTTTCAGGAACATAAACAAAAGTTTCATTGGCAAGAAAATCAATTCCACCACTCCAAATCATTTTTAAAGTACTTCCTTCACTACTAAGAATATTAGTCGTCAATTTAGCACTTTGAATAAGGCGATTGTTTATATCGTCATTGACAGTATTATCTCTAACATAAATTGGGTACCTGAAGCATTAGGATTATCAGGATAATTTCCGTTAGCATCAGCATAACCTCTAAACCAAGTCTTGTATAAGCTAGCGTGTATCCATAACTTAATCCTCCTTGATTTTCGTTCCCAGAGAAACTCCTTTGTGATCCACTTTGAATAAAATTAGAGTTCACTGCTAGATCAAAGGTATTAGAGATTTTATGTTCAATATTTGCTCTAAGAGAAAAACGATCAAAGCCTGTATTTTTGATTATACCTGCTTCATCTCTGTAAGATGTCCCACATAAAATGTAGTTTTATCATTACCTCCAGAAGCGCTTATTTTTGTATCTGTAACTAAACCCTGCTCGCCATAAATTTCATCTTCATAATCAACTAGGCCGCCAGCTGCAATAGCTTGATTGTATAATGCTACTTCACCGGCACCGAATGCTGATTCCACACTTGAGGCAGTCCAATTTCGCATTCCCAACTTTTTTATAATTGTATTAAAGCCACGCTTTGATTTAAATTATTTGGGTTTACCAGCACGTCCTTTTTTAGTAGTAATAATTACCACCCCAGCGTTTGCTCTGGTTCCATATATAGCAGCAGCGGATGCTCCTTTCAAAATTTCAATATTTTCAATATCGTTTGGATCTAAATCTGCAATTCGGTTGGGAGCATTCTCTTCGTTTCCACGGTTGGCTCCAGATGCAAATCGCAACCCAGACGGTATTTCAGCATTATTAAGATATACACCATCGACTATGTATAAAGGCTGGTTGTTTCCATTGATAGAAGAAATACCTCTTAATCTAAGTGCAAAACCTCCTCCGGGAGCACCAGAAGATGCAGTAATATTTACACCAGTAACTTTTCCATAAAGGGCTCCATCAATTGTGCTCTGATTTGTTTTTCCAACCAATTCCTCAGTGGAAACCGTAGCAACAGCATTGGCTAAGTTACTTCGCTTCACACTCGATCCTAGACCAGTAATTACAATTTCATCTAGTTGTGTGGCGTCAGGTAAAAGATTGATTAACATTTGTTGGCTGCTAGCTTCCAAAGACTGGGTTGCATATCCAATAAATGAGAAAACTAAGCTTTCTCCCTCGTCAGCAACTATTGAAAAATTTCCATCAAAGTCGGTAGTCGTTCCATTGGCTGTCCTTCAACAATAACATTTACACCAGGAATAGGATTGTCGTCTTCATCTAAGACGATTCCTGAAACCTGCTGTGCCTGCATTGATAAAGAAATAAAACCAAGCAACGCGACAAACAATAGTCTTGTTTTTTTCATTTTTTTGTTTGTATTAATTGTTAAATAAATTTTAGTGTTTAAATATAGTATTAAATTCTTAAACACAGCATAAAATGTGGATGGCTTGCCTCGTTTTGTAAATGAAGCGTTTTAAAGCCAAATCGCTTATGGGCTTTGAGTGAGAAATTATTATGAGATACAACCTCAGTTAGAATTAAATCATGAGTGTTCTTGTATTTCAAAATTAGTGATGCGTATAGTTTTTGAAAAACCCCTTTTTTACGATAGGCTTTTTTACACACACTTGAATAACAAAAATCTGCTTATTTGGGATAGGTAGATCAGTTCCTTCCACTTGATTTTTACCCTCTTTAATCATGGCGTCAACAATTGGATCAATTCCCACTGACTTTTCATTACCCACAATCACATAACCAATTACTTCGTTTGCATCAATAGCCAAAAGAATAGGACATATTTTATGAAATTTTTTTAAGGCATCTTTAGTATAGTTAGCTATTAAAAAGCCATCATTTTTTTGAGCACTAAGATCTTTGTTTTGAATCAAATTAGCGGCAATCATTTGTTGAATGACTTCAAAGTGACTTTGGTTAATTAAGGGCCTAACTTCCATTTCCGTAGCTATTACATAAAAACTATTTATCCTAAATTTACAATTGAAGTTAATATATTTTTAATGGGGGAAAGGAAGTACATTAGAAAGTAAATACATGGTTTATGAATATTAGAAATTGTATCGCCGTTATATTGATTGGGATTGCGACTTATTCCTTCGCACAGAAAGAAAAACCTTTTTTTTCTTCCATGGATGTCTTTGGGTTACAGTATGTCCAGGAACCACGTGTGAGCCCTGATGGAAAGACTGTGGTTTATCGCAGAATGCAAATAGACATCGAGCAAGACGCTGCCATAGGCAATCTTTGGCGAGTAAGCTCTGATGGGTCTAGACATGAAAAGCTCACTCTTTTCGATGGGAATGAATTCGGGATTGCCTGGTCTCCTTCTGGAGATCGAATTGCCTTTATCAGGAAGAGCGATACAGGGAACGAAATTTATCTATATTGGATGGCAAGCGGTAAAACAGCCCGATTGACACAATTGGATCAATCCCCTTCTTCACTGAGCTGGTCACCCGATGGAAAATCAATTGCATTTCAGATGAAAGTTCTTTCTTGATCCACCTGAACTTATTGAAATGCCTGAAAAGCCCAAAGGAGCTCTATGGGCCGATGCTGCTCGAGTGACTGATCGTTTGTATCATGAATCGGATGGCAATGGCTACATCGACCCTGGATTTACTCATCTTTTTTTAATCGACGCTGAAGGGTCGGCTGCTCAACAACTCACCCAAGGAGATTTTCAACACAGAGGTCCGATTAGCTGGCATCCGAGTGAGGGGAAAATCTATTTTACATCCAATATAAATGAAGATTGGGAACACGATTTTCGAAATTCTGAAGTCTACGAATTAAGCCTAGCTTCTGGATCTATTAAACCCTTGACTAATAGGAAGGACCGATGCTATGGCGAAAATTTCGCCTGATGGTAAATACATTGCCTACCTGGGTTATGAAGACCGAGTTCAAGCTTACCAAAATAAGCAACTATGGATAATGGATACTACAGGAAACAATCATCAACTCCTTAGTGGAGTTGATAGATGCTTAGGTATTTCTCAATTGGAATGGAGTTCCAATAGCAGCGGGACTTACATTAGCTATGATCAACAGGGAGATACCAAAATTGCTTTTTTAGATTTGAAAGGGTCTGTAGAGCAACTTTGCTGCTCATTTAGAGGCACCTCTATTGGACGTCCTTACGGAGGTGGGTCTTTTTCTGTTTCAGAAAAAGGAGAAATCGCATATACCTTTTTCGACTCCTTACGCGCCTGCTGAATTGGCTTTTGTTAAAAACAAATCGATCAAATCACTCACAAAACTTAATGCGGCTCTCTTAGGTAATCGTCAACTAGGAACAGTAAAAGAGATTCGCTACACCTCAACATTTGACGGAATAAATATACAGGGATGGGTTGTTTTTCCATTCTAATTATGATTCTGCAAAAAAGTACTCTTTTGGTAGAAAATCACGGAGGTCCTATCTCAAACTACGGTCCTAGATTTTCAGTAGAAATGCAATGCACATGCAGCTGCTAGCTATATTGTATTTTACCCCAACCCTAGAGGAAGTACTAGCTATGGGAGAATCATTTGCTAATTTCCTTCATCACAATTATCCAGGAGAGGACTATCAAGACGTAATGGATGGTGTGGATTTACTTATTAAAAAAGGCTGGGCACACGAAGACCAATTGTATGTGACTGGGGGAAGCGCAGGAGGAATTATGACAGCTTGGATGATTGGAAAAAGCAACCGTTTTGAAGCCGCTGTAGTTGTTAAGCCAGTTATGAATTGGATCAGTAAAAACCCTTGTTGCTGACAACTATTTCAATTATGCAAACACCTGGTTTCCGGCAACCCTGGGAAAACTTTCAAGATTATTGGGGATTTTCACCTTTGTCATTGGTCGGCAATATCGAAACACCTACAATGGTATGCTGGAATGGAGGACTTAAGAACTCCCTCCGAGCGAAGCTTCAAACAGCTTTATCACGCTCTTTTAAAATTCGAAAAATCCCAACAGTTTTAGTTGAAATTCCCGGAGCAAGTCACAACATTTTAAACGTCCCAGTAATCTAATTAAAAAGTGGCCTATGTATTAGCCTGGCTTAAAAAATATCAATAGTATGAGCGGAAATTACGGGATTACAATTTGAAAATAGTTAAGTTAGATTTCAAAATAACTATATTTAAAAATTAACCTGGATCCAATGCAGACGATAATTGACTATTTTGAAACGATCCCTTCTTCCCACAGGAGCATTATACTTATTTCTGGTTTGACCCTATTTTGGCTTATTGAAGGAAGCTTTCCTTTGTTTAAATTCAATTACAAAAAATGGTATCATGCCATACCAAATTTGTTTTTTACCCTAACAACTGTAATCATCAATTTTGTCTTGGCATTTCTTTTACTCAATACATCAGATTGGGTGGTTGCTAACCATTTTGGTATACTACAGAGGCTCCCTGATCTACCACTTTGGGTCTCTGCCCTTTTAGGACTTATGCTCTTAGATTTTGATTGTGCCTATCTTCCACACTGGGTGGAACACCGCATCAAACCCTTATGGATGATTCATTTGGTTCACCACTCCGATCACAAAGTAGACACAACGACGGCCAATAGACATCACCCACTTGAAAGTGTTGTTCGTTTCGTGTTCACTCTAATTGGAGTATTTATAGTTGGAGCACCTATTGGCTTGGTAATGTTATATCAGTCAATGTCTTTGGTGTTATCCCAATTCAATCATGCAAATATTCAACTCCCCAAACAGTTAGATCATTGGCTTCGTTATATTATTGTTTCGCCAGATATGCACAAAATTCATCACCACTACCGACTCCCTTTCACTGATGCCAACTATGGAAATATATTTTCGATTTGGGATCATGTCTTTGGAACATACATGGATTTTGAACGAGAACGTATTGTATATGGTGTGGATGTGTTTCCGGATGAATCCAAAAATAATCAGATTAAAGAATTACTAAAACAACCTTTTCAGTCCTATCAACGCCCTACAGCCGAAGCAGAAAATACTGATTAAAAGTTTAATTTATATTTGTA
Organism: Flavobacteriaceae bacterium; assembly: GCA_038143795.1. Classification (GTDB taxonomy): domain Bacteria; phylum Bacteroidota; class Bacteroidia; order Flavobacteriales; family Flavobacteriaceae; genus UBA11891. The sequence goes on from JAYQMQ010000001.1 coordinate 100,403, forward strand.
TTTTCGTCATTACTACGACATTTCTTTGTAATCAGTAGCATTTATGAGTCGTTGCCTATATTTTTTAATTGGACTATTTTTAAGTCATATCTCTTTTGGTCAAAATTCTTGCCCTACTTTAAGCAGTGGTTTCGGATCTATAGTCACTACAACAGATCAAGCTGTCTCTGTTAGTTTTAATTTAAATGATTATTTTTCGATAGATGCAGGCACTTGTTTTTCAGTAAGTTCAAGTAATGGAGATGCTATTAGTTTTTCACTTAGTGGCAACTCACTATCAGTAAATACAAAGGGAATCCCTGGAAATGGAAGTCTTTATATAGTGCCTCAGATGGAGATTCAAATTGTCTGGTTTCTGAAGTCTTTCATTTGATATTGTTGCGCCTTCCATTACAATTACAGACACTACAACTATCGATATTACACCTCCCTCAACTGATCTAACTCCTCCTCCATCATTGGATGTATCATCAACTGTTGAAATAACTCCTCCTCCATCATTGGATGTATCATCAACTGTTGAAATAACTCCTCCTCCATCATTGGATGTATCATCAACTGTTGAAATAACTCCTCCTCCATCATTGGATGTATCATCAACTGTTGAAATAACTCCTCCTCCATCATTGGATGTATCATCAACTGTTGAAATAACTCCTCCTCCGACATTAGATGTATCATCAACTGTCGAGATTACGCCTCCTCCAACCATTGATGTATCCTCTACAATTGATCTTACACCACCACCATCTTCAGATGTTAGTTTTACCACTGATATTGAAGAACCACTGACTGGTGATGTGAGTTTTGTAATCGATCTACCTCCTTTACCTTCACTTGATGTATCATCTACACTTCTTCCACGTTTTGACTGTCCAATAAATACCAATCCATTGCCCACAATATACGCCACCTTCGAGCAAGAGGAAGTATTCGAAGTTGATTTAAAAAGTTTTTTTAGTTCTACTGTCGAGGATGAAATTCAATTCGAAAATTTTTCCTCAAACCCAGATGTGCAAAAGCAATCCTTTTAGAGGGAATATCTTACAAATTACTAGCTATGGGATCCAAGGAGATGCTTTTATTGATGTTATTGTTTCCAATAAATCTGGATGCTACAATACTTATTTTTTGAGCGTTATTGTTGATGGAAAACAATTAGAACAAACTGTTAGTGTCGTAAATCAAACAGCTTTAGATATTGCAAAGTGTCCAGTCTTAACAGGTGGATTGGAACCCATAGTAACCACTCCAGAGTCAACTATAAATGAAACTTTTGATTTAAAGTTTTTCTTTTCTGATCCCAATAATGAAACTCTAACTTACCAACTAAATGTTGAAAATCCAGATGTTGCCTCTGCTAATATTGAAGGTAGTCAACTAACTATTTCCACAGGTTCGCAGGATGGCAGAACGATTGTTGAAGTATTTGCCTCCAATAGCAGTGGTTGTGAAGTAGCTCTTGTAACCGGTGTTTTAGTTTCTACAGAGAGTATAGACCCAATAAATTTAGAAAATCCTTTCAGCCAAAATCTTGAAAATAATGAATGCCCAACAACTATTTCAAGTTTTGGTTCTATTTCTATTTCACAAGGAGAAAACCAAACTTTCTCCTATAATTTGAAAGAATACTTTCAAGACTCGGAGGAAGATGAATTTGGTTTTGATATCTATAACACGAATTCTGAGATAGCCAATGTTCTTTTGAATGGAGATTTACTAACTGTTGAACTTGGAAAAGAGTACGGACTTGGATTTGTTATAATTAATACCATTGGAGGTGGTCCTGGTTGCATTGCAAGTGCTGAAATACCTTATGAAGTTATTCCAGATATTAGTTTGGGATTGAATTGTCAGCCAATATTGACAGGTTTACCTGAGATATCTCTTAGTTTAGATGCACCAGAAGCAAGAGTAATTATTGATGAATTTCTCAATCAACAAATTCAAGCCAATTACAAACTTAATTTGTTAGGTACTGAGAATGATTATGTAAGCGCAGAATTATTTGGTTCTGAGTTGATAGTAAGTGTAAAGAAATTGGTGCCGGTTCAAGTGCTGTTTTTATTGAGATAAAAGATGAAAATTCAAATTGTATTGAGATTCTATCACTTTATATTGATATTGACGATCCTTTAGGGCTTCAAAATACCGAATGTCCAATACTCAAATCAGAATTCCCTTTCCTAGTCAGTCTTCAAAAAGGGGAACCATTAGCTTTGAATATAGCAATTACTTTGCTAATATAAATAATGAAAGTGTTGAACTTGTCGGGGGGGGTGCTATCAATGATTTGGTTGAAACTCGTATTGAAGGAAAAGTACTTACACTAGAAGCAAAAGACCAAGTCGGAATGACGCCTGCTGCTATTGGAGTTAAAGACGAATTTGGCCTTTGTGAAATTTATATTCCTTTCGAAATACAAGTATTGGGCGAAGGCGTCACTAGTAATAGCTGTCCAGAAATAATTGGGGATATACCCCCCATTGCTTTAGATGAAACCAATTCAGAATTTAGTATTAATCTCAATAACTATTTTCAAGACCCAGACGGAGATCAACTTTCCTACTCGGCGTATTTATTTTCAAATGATAATGTCGATTTCAATTTAATTGAAAATGAATTAACTGTCTTTAGCAAACAGAATACACCTGATTTAGTCTTACTTGAAATTTCGGCATTTGATCCATTTGGATTCTGTTTTGTTACAAACTTTGTTGAAATAAGACTGATCACAAGTGATATTAATGATATAATTGAAAACCGTTGTCCTGAACTTATTGGATCTCTAAGTACTATTGTCTTTGATGAAGTATCTCCTATATTACAAACTTTTTCAATTGCTGATTTATTTACTGACCCAGAGGGTGATCAGTTAAGTTATGAAGTGTTCTCATCAGATACCAGTTTGGTAAATGCTGAGATTAATGAGGGTGGACTAACGGTTTACGCCAACCCAGACTCGTCGGGGACTACAGATCTAATTATTAGCGTAAATGACGAAATCCATTTTGTTATTCCAATTACATGTTGAGTGTAATTATTCAAGAAAAAAGTATTAAAACTGAAAATAATTGTCCTGTTTTGGTAGGTAGTATCCCTCCTGTAGAAGTCTTACAAGGATCTATAGATAAGATTATAGATGTGAGTGGTCTAGTGGAAGATGACTTTCCAGAAGCAATTGATACTCAGTTTTGAGTAGTAACAACAATATCGTTTTGGCAAATATTGAGGGTGATTTTGTTATTCTTAATTTCCAATCAAGATAATACAGGTGATGCGATCGTAACATTAAAAGTGACAGACTCTAAGTCAGATGATTGTGATTTATTTATTGAAATTCCAGTCCAAGTTTTCCAAGAAACTCAAAACCTGCCACCATACTTTTGATCCCATTAACATCAGTGTAGATGAAAATGATTCTGATGAAGTCAATCAATACGATAAATTTTAGGTAAGATAAATGTTGTGGACCCTGAAGGAAGCTCAGTTAATTTATCTCTAACTGGAGGAATTCTGAAGGCCTTTTCGAGCTAAGAGGAAATCAACTATACCGAGTTGGTGTTCTAGACTACGAAAATAAAAATTCTCATCAATTGACATTCACAGCCTCTGATGGAAATGCTACAACCTCATATAATGCTATTGTCAAGGTAAATGATATATCCAATGCCAAAGTTGAAAAGGATTTTCAGTAGAAATATATGACACCAATGAAAATACCGGGAAATCTGAGGCATATAAAAGGTATCTCAATCCTGCTCTCAATATTACTGAAAAAGGAGTAGGTAAATGGAAAGTGAGAAAGAGAATCTCAGGTGGAGCTGATGCTAACAAATTTACAATCAAATCTGGCCAACAGAATAAAAACGGTCAAGTCGGGGAGGATTATTTGGATTTCATCACTCCCCTGACTTTGAAAATCCTCAGGATGCCAATGGAGATAAATATATATGAGGTTGATGTAGAAATCATCAATTTGCAAGATGGAGAATCCAGAATTCCTGTTGTCATTAGTCAGAATAGCTTAGTTGCTCCTGAGAACGATTCTAAAGTTTTAGAAATTGAATCAATTCCCGCTACGGTACTACAAGATTCAGACGGAGACGGTATACAAGATTTAATCGATAACAGCCCTCTGCAATTCAATCCAGGTCAGGAAGATAGCGATGGGGATGGGATTGGAGATGTATCTGACGATGCGGATCAAGATGGTGTATGGGATCCCTACGATATTTGTCCAGACACACCTTATGGTACACGAGTCAATTTGAGGGTTGCCCAATCTTTACCCTACCCGCTTCCAATTTCACCTTATTAAAAAGAGAAAAATGTATTGGAGAGAATGAAATCACCCTAACTGTTGATGACACCAGTTATACCTACAACCTGCAACTGAGTGGTACTAGTGACATTTCAAGGCAACTCACTGGAGACAGTACTACATTCACACAATTAGACGGTGGTGCATATCAGCTTTGTGTGACGGTGGAAGGGTTGATCAAACAGTATTTGAACGTTGCTTCGATGTAGAAATTCAAGACCCACACCCGTTGACAGTCTATAGCCGTAGTTCAACCAATAAACAACAAGTATCTTACGATTTAACAGGAGGAAATGTTTATAATGTAACCCATAATGGATATACCAAACAGATCCAAAGCAACTCGGTCGACATCAAACTCAAAAAAGGACTTAACACTATTGTTATAGATACAGGTCTTGACTGTCAAGGGGCATTCTTTAAACAATATTTCAATTCGTCTGAAGTTGTTCTTGCCCCTAATCCAGCTAAGGAAGAAATTTATCTATATGTTGGATTAGACTTCTCTCAAGTACAAATCACAGTATTTACAACCCTTGGAAGCATACTTTATAAAGCCAAAGTACGATTGGAACAAAACCGAAAAGTACTGCTCCCAACCAGTGAATGGCCCAGTGGTAGTTATTACTTAAAAGTTGAAGGGGCTACCACCCTTAAGCATCTCCAACTAATGAAAGAATAGAAGTATGAAAAAAGGAACAATTTTATTCGTTTTTTCTATCGTTGGACTTTTCGTCCAGTGCGGAGGAAGCGAACCTGCTCCCTTGCCCCCGGGCACTGTTACTCTAGTTGCTCCCGCCAACAATGAACCTTGCCTAGATGGAACGGCAATTAGTAATAGTCAAAGCAGTGTTGATTTCCAATGGACGGTAGCCAGCAATGCTCAGAATTATAATCTTTTGATTACCAATTTAGAAAACAATCAGACCCAAACCTTTCAATCAAATATCACAAATAAATCTGTAACCTTGGGTATTGGGACACCTTATAGATGGCTAGTAAAAGCCATTGGCGCTCCAGAGACTCTACCCAGTGAAAGTCAAAGTTGGAAGTTTTATTTGGCATCTGAGGGTGTGGTAAACTACGCTCCTTTTCCTCCCGAACTATTGACACCTGAATCGGGTTCTACCGCCACGGTTGTAGATGGAGTAATTCAACTGTCTTGGGAAGCCAGTGACGTGGACAACGATTTGGATCATTTTGAAGTTCGTATGGATACCGATAATGGCAGCACACTTGTAACTGAGCTAAATTATCAGGCAACTACGACAAATACTGAAGTATCCGCCCAACAAAATCAAACCTATTATTGGGAAATTATTGCTGTTGATTCAAACGGAAACACCAGTAAATCCGGTGTCTATTCTTTTCGTACCCAGTAGATGTGAAAACAAAATCTTGTGCAAAATGCCAATCCGTTGATACTGTAATGTATAGAGTTCAATGGACTCCCTCTAAAGACTGGTATTTTTGTTGTAGTCAATGTACAGAAATCTTAAAACATGAAAATCCCTTTTATCGGTATGGAGGGACCTGGAAAGGCTAAGTTATTTATGATAAAAAGTACCTTTACAAAAAGGCAAAGGAAGATGAAAAATGCGGACCATAATTTTTGGGAAACAACGATACCCAAAATTGGAGAAATACTTGCGCAATATGTCAATAAAAGTCAAAAATTAGAGACTCAGGTGCTTCAACAGCAAGAGCCGAGTCAATTGATTAAGGACCTAAATACTGAACAACTCTTCCGGCAGGCTTTAAAAGTCAAGAAGAAGTTCTAGACTTCACACAGACCTATCTGAAAAACACCAACCACCTTCACCATCCTCATTATATGGGGCATCAAGTTGCCGTTCCGCATCCCATATCGGGTATTCCAGATTGGATTCACGGTACTGCCAACAATCCCTCTTCTTTGTACGAAATGGGCCCTGCTGGAGGAGCTCTGGAAGGATTTATGATCCATTGGATGTTGGATAAACTGGGATGGTTCAAGGGAACTGACTATACCGATTTCAATAGATATCCCGACAATGGAAGTGGGGTTTTAACTCATGGAGGCTCTATAGCCAACCTGACAGCCTTATCTGCTGCTAGAGCAGCGATAGCTCCGAGGCCTGGACAGAAGGCACTCCTTCCGACTTAGTCATCCTTGGACCAAGCACTTCCCACTATTCTATCGCACGAGCAATATCTATCATGGGAATGGGACAAAAGGCCTTTATACCTGTAGAAGTTGATTCAAATGAAGATGATAATTGAAAATCTCGAAAGCGTCTATAAAGAAGAAACCAAGAAAGGCAAACGTATTATGGCAGTAGTGGCCAATGCCTGTGCAACCTCGACTGGACTCTACGATCCTTTAGAAGCCATTGGACAGTTTTGTAAAAAAAATAATATCTGGTATCATGTTGATGGGGCCCATGGAGCTGTTGCACTGCTTTCAGATAAAGAAAAAAACCATTTGAAAGGAATAGAGAAAGCAGATTCGTTGATTTGGGATGCTCACAAAATGATGCGTGTCCCTGCCCTTTGTACAGCTGTTTTGTTTAAAAACCAATGGCATCAATTCAATAATTTCAAACAGAAAGGAAGCTATGTATTCCATCCCCATGAAGTAGTTGGAATGGATTCCATGCCCTACACGGTAGAGTGTACGAAGTCAGCTCTAGGAACTAAACTTTTTTGGACTTTTGCGCTCGAAGGCGAACAGAAAATAATAGACTATGTAGACCATTGCTATCAATTGGCCCTTGACTTCTATGAGCTAATTCAAAGCCAAGTAGATTTTGATGCGCCTTATGTTCCAGAATCAAATATTCTTTGCTTCCGTTACAAAGGAAAAAATCCATCAGATGCTTTCCAACTCCAATTGCGCTATCAATTAATTGAGACGGGCGATTTCTATATTACATCGTGTGAAATGAATCACAAGCGATACTTGAGAGTTGTTCTTATTCATCCTGAAACTCAAATCAAACACCTTATTGCATTATTGGATAAAATCAGAATAGTCGCCTCTCAAATAGTTACAGACTAGTCGTTGTATTACTGTTAATAGAGTTTGTACCTTTATCGGGTATATTTCTTTTATATATCATGAAAAAAAGATTAGCAGAATTTCTCACACAAAAAGGTGTCGATCAAATGTGGGCCGATAGCCTCAGTGTGTTGGGGATTTTTTTAGGTAGTGTTTTGTTCATGGTTTTTTGATATTAGCTTGGATTGTCAAATTATTTTTGAACAATTTATTTCGCCGATTGGCACGAAATACAAAAAACCCAATTCGATGATTTACTAATTCGCAATCGAGTTCCTTCACTATTAAGTTATTTACCCTCTCTTTTCTTTCTTTTATGGATTGCCGAGGAATTCTATGAAGATGGAGTTTATTTGGGTACGCAAGGAGTCCTGATACTTAAGGCCTTGGAAGTTCTTATTGCTCTCTTGTTGATACGAGCCATTCTTAACGCCGTTAAGGAATTATTGAAAAAGGTTAATTCGCTTAAGGACAAGCCACTGGACAGTTATTTTCAAGTTGTTCTTCTAGTCGTTTGGTTTGTAGGTGGAATTGCCATTCTTTCTGTACTAACGGGCAAGTCAATAAGTGCCTATTTAACCACACTAGGAGCGCTCTCTGCAGTAATTTTGATAACTTTTAAAGATACTTTACTCGGGTTTGTTGCAAGCATCCAAATATCTGTCAATGACACCGTCAGGATTGGTGATTGGATCAGTATGCCCAACCAAAATGCCGATGGAGATGTCATCGGAATTAGTTTGTCGACCGTTCAAGTTCGAAATTTTGACAATACCGTTACATCTATACCAACCTACAAACTCATTTCAGATGCCTTTGTTAATTGGAGAGGAATGGCTGAATCTGAAGGAAGGCGAATTAAACGCCAATTGCTTATTCAGAGTAGTAGTGTTCGATTTTTGACCAATAGTGATTTAGAAAAACTGAATAAAATAGAACGAATTGCTGATTTCATCAGTGCTAAAAATATCGAGATTGACCACGAAAATAAAACACAAAAAATAGACAAATCATTATTGATCAACGGACGCAACCTAACCAATATTGGGTTGTTCCGAAATTATGTTCAATCTTATCTAGAACACCATCCCGCTTTGAATCAAAAATTAACCTTGATGTGTCGTCAACTCAATCCCACAGCACAAGGAATACCACTAGAAATCTATGCGTTCAGTTCAGATAAAAATTGGGTGAATTACGAACGAATTGCGGCCGATTTGATGGACCACTTCCTAGCGGCGGCACCCTATTTTGAATTGCAATTTTTTGAATGGCAGGCGCCTAAGGTCTAAAACAATTCTGCCAACATGCAACGAGCACTCCCGCCAAAATATTCAATAGTTGACAGTGGGCTGTGAATTAGTTTGTGCGTGTTTTTCTAAACGCAACATTTGTTCTGTATTCAAACTGTAATAAGCTGAGGAACTCATAACTAAAACTGGGCCTTCTTCTCCTAATAAAGTTAGCATATTACCAGCAAACTGATTGATTTGATCTTCCGATAAATCAATGATTTCTTTTCCAGTTTCTTCTAACTTTTCAATTAATTTTTTTCGCTCTTCTAAATGGTCTAAAGTCTGTAGTCCAATTAATGCAAAGGTTGGTCCCTACGCTCATCATGACATTGGTATGATATATTGGTAGTCGCTTGCCGCCCACGCTTTGATAGGAGTGGAATACTACAGGGACAAAACCCTGCTCTTTACAGAAATGAATAAATAAATCGGAATGTGTTCTCTCTGATATGGTAGCATAGGCCACATATGCTTCTCGATCTAACACCATACTCCCTGTACCTTCAAGATATTGGAGCTCCTTCTCCCACGGGGAATAGTCTGCAATTACATCAATTAAAAAGCCATGTTTGCGGAGGGTCTCAATCACCTCTAGATTCCTTTCTAAGCGTCGGTTGGGAGCGTACATTGGATATAGAATAGCCTTATTTTTGGAATGAAAAGAAATCCAGTTGTTTGGAAACACCGAATCGGGGGTGATAGTTTCAATCGTATCTTGATGAACAACGACCTCAATCCCAACCGATTGTAATCGAACCACTAAGGCATCAAATTCGCTCTGAGCAGCCAAAGTAATCTCGTCAACACTTCGAGACAAGTCCCTTTTTTGATAATAATTGTTAGCTGCCGTTTCATCATTCTTATAGAACACAACAGGGCGAACCATTAGTACACAAGAAGTGAATCCTTTCATGCAGTTTGTCTTTCGAGAGGAAGTGTAGAACAACGAAACAGTCCTTCCTGCTTGGCTGTCTCTCTAAATGAGACTTCTTCCACAGTAATTCCTTTTTCCTTTAACCAATTATTCAATCGATCAAATAATGGGTCTGAAACTACAATATCGGGGGCTATTGAAAATACATTACTGGTCATTTCATACATTTCATCTGCTGAAATTTCAAATATATTTTTTTCATCAAAAAAACCTTTAAGCACCAAGTATTCTTTTCGATTTGCAAAGCCTTCAGGGTGTAGGATAGCCAAATTATGCCCAATGGGTTGAAAAACACAATCCAAATGCAAGGCATTCAAATAAGGATTATCGGATTTATTCAATTCGACCGAATGAAATTGCTTATGGGGAAAATGAGTTTGCAACGCTTCAAATGCATTTCTATTTGTTCTTGCAGTGATGAGATTCGCATAGTCAGGTCGGGTACATATACCTACAAAAATATGATCTCCCATGAGAATCACATCTCCGCCCTCTACATGAGCACTCTCATTTAAATAAAGTAGTTGAGAAAGAGTTAATTCAGTACGCAATTCGTTTAAGCCCTCCAATTCTCTTTCTCGCAAAGGGAGTATGTTGGATTGGACAAAAACATTGTCAATCACAAAACCCAAATCCCTCGCAAAGATTTGATTGCAATCTTTTAAAGACTCCGGTTGCATGACTTCAACACCGTATTTTTCAAATACGGCTTTAAAAGATTCAATTTCTTCCACTAAACTAGCTTCTTTGGGGTAGGTTCCACGCAGTAAATGTGCTTTAGATTTAGGATCATACAAATCCTCAATTTGGGGTAAAGGACCTAGTTGATCAGCCCTTCCCAATAGGACTCTTTTCAGGGGAGCCATCTCATCACAAATGTGGAGCTTCATTCTTGATTTTTGCCAAAATAGCTATTCTAAAAGATACCAAGCCACAGTTATTTCAAAAATTATTTTGCTTTCAACGTCATTAGTTAAGAAATACCCAGCACTAGCAAAACTTCAAATTTAAACCGACAGAGAGATGTACAAAAAGATGGAAAAAAAAATGGAAAGATCTTTTTTATGCGGTTGGGATAGTCAATAAAATAAATTTTTCTTAAAGATTTTTTGAGTTTTTAATTCATGCAATGAGCTGTTTTTATCTTTGATTAAAATACTATATATGTCAATTTCCAATCTATATTCACAAGGATTTAAAACGCGCAACCGGGATCATTTTTCTGCTATTGTTCGAGTCGCATTGTCCGATGGTGTTATTACACCGGAGGAAGAAGCTTTTATCAAGCGACTGGCTATTTATCTTGAAATCAATGAGGATGAAGTTGCCGATATCATACAGGATCCAAATAAATATCCTATCAATCCTCCAACAAGTGAAACCCTACGTTTGGAACGACTCTACGATCTAACAAGAATGGTTTATGCAGATCAAATTGCTGACGATTCAGAAAAGACGTTGCTAAAACGAATGGTAATTGGATTGGGTTTTGACTCCAGTCGAGTAGATGCTGTTGTCGAGAAGGCCCTAACTCTCGTCGCTGAAGGCAAAGACGAAGACGAGTTCCTAACTAGCTTTTAGGCCTCTTTTTTTCTAATTTTATTTTCTCAATCACTGCTTGCCCAATAAGACATAACCCTGTATTGGTAACTACCAAGGCAACCGTCCCCAAATATCCCCAATAAGAGGAGGATGCTCCTTTTTGTAAGATAGCTTCTCCGAGCAGACTTAGCCCGAAACCGAAGGTGAGAAGTCCACTTATAGAATAGGCCAACCATTTTATTTTTTGTAGCATGGCTTTGATTTTATTAGTAATATTTCTTGCCTGGAAAATAAGAAATCAATCCCAAAAGAGAGATTAGTACAATGGAATAATAAACAAAATTGGGGGTGATCACTTTATCACCACTCGCATAAGAATGCAATCCAACTAGATAAAAATTGACCCAAAAAAAGGTCATATGATGCTAGCAAAAGCAACCACACTCATTAGATTAAACAACCAGCGTCCACGCAACCCAGGAATCAATCGCATGTGCAAGACAAAAGCATAGACCATAATACTGATTAAAGCCCATGTTTCCTTAGGGTCCCAACCCCAATACCGACCCCAACTCTCGTTGGCCCACATACCGCCCAGGAAGTTTCCAATTGTGAGCATAATCAAGCCAACAGTTAATGAGAGTTCATTGACAATGGACAATTCTTTACACTCAACTTTAATTTTCGCTGATTTTTCTCGGTAGTTAAGCGCATTAGAATCAAAGAAATAATTCCAATAATCATGCTCAAAGCAAAGGGACCATAACTCCCAACAATCACCGCAACGTGGATCATCAGCCAATAACTGTTCAACACGGGCTGAAGGTTAGCAATTGCAGGATCCATCCAATTCCAGTGCGCAATCATCAAAATCATAGAGGTGACAAAAGCAGTGGCTGCAATAGTAAGCTGGGACTTGCGACCAAACAACAATCCAAAAAGCATGGTTGCCCAAGCCACATATATCATCGACTCATAAGCATCACTCCACGGCGCATGTCCAGAAATAAACCACCGAGCAATCAAACCTGCGGTGTGCAAACCAAAAAGGAAGATAACCGATATTGCAAAAAATTTATTGAGTCCACGAATCCAACGATTGTTATAAAAAATTTGAATGAGTAGAAACACAAAAAACAAGGTGCCTACATACAGGTACCAACTGAAAAAGTTTTTTGAATATATCATACTTGTTGTAGAGAATTTCCGCTTTGACTTTATCCTCAGTGGGGAGTACTTCATTTCCGAATTTTTTCTGAAAACCGTGAAGACTTTCCAATAACTCGTCGGCTTGGGCATAATCACCCGATTGCTTGGCCAGACGAAGGGATTGAAAGTATAAGGGCAATACATTGCGTACATAAAGTGAATCCGTCCCTCGAAAAGGGGTCTTATCCAGTTCTGGATAGCTCACCCATTTATTGTTAGAATCATTGGGAATGGGAAACACTCTTAGAATTTTCCCTCCAAGGCAGAGTACAATAAGTTGACGCGTCGGTCAACCTCTATAAAATCCTTTTGGAATTGATTGGGGACGGCGGCACGATAGGCCTGTTCTAACTGTGTAGCGATTTTGTAATTTCCTTCCTTGTCAAAAAAGGAAACCAAAGGAGCATATTTAGAAGTAGGGGAAACCCCTGTTATTTTTCGCAGACTATCATTTCCTCGTTTCAGATAAATGATAGGAATATTGTACCAAACCGCAGGATTATTGAGAATCGAAAGAAATACTTGATCCGGATTCATCCCTTTGTAAGTGTCGTATTTACTTACTTTTCGCAATAATTCGGAGGAAAACGTATTGGCGGGTTTCATCCTACCGCCAGCATCTTGAATCACTAACGATCCGAATTTTTCAGCATGGCTGGCCGCAAAAGCATCTGCCTGTACTAAGGAGTCAAAATTAAAAGTAGCTATAGGAGTTTCATGCAAATGAGTTTGGGCCTCTACATAACTTACACATAAGAATAAAATCAATCCAAGTGCTTTTTGAGCACCAATTTTTACCAAGCTCCTTGAAAGATCTTTAAAACGAGTTTTACCAATAAAGAAAATTCCCATCATGCTTAAGTAGAGTAATATATAGCCGGTATAGGTTAGCCAGGTACCCCAAAATCGTGATTGACAGACAATACTGTCCCTTTTTCGTCGGGACTAAGAGGCCTGAAAAACCGATAGCCACGATGATCTAGGACGTGATTCATGAATATGTCATAGTCAAAAGAAGACTCGTCTTCAACGGTGATTTTACTTTTGTAGGAGGAATAACTGCTTTCGGTGCCTGGGTATTTTTCTGCGATGAAGTCGTTCAATCGAATCGAGAAAGGAAGTGTCAAGGGTAATGAGCCATACTTCAAGTAAAAATCTATCCCTCCCAGACTTATTTTTATGGGATCAAAACTATTGCCTTTCCCCCCCAATAAGGTAATTTTTTCTGAAAATCCTGCCGTTTGTATCAGTAGCTTTAAAGCATCTTGATTGGTTTCTTGAGCTCCCTCTTCATTAGGGATTAGATCAATTCTGCTTCGCAAAGGAGGATCGGGAATCACAAACTGAAAATTGGGAATACTATACAACGAACGAAGTTGCAATTCCTGCTCCACTCCCGACTCTAAGCTTCCTTTTAACTGATCGGCCATACGCATAAACCCCCCAGCAAAGGGTGATTCAATATAATGAAGTCCCTCCTCAGACCGAATGTTAATGGCCCCAGGTATGGCGTTGTTAAGCGTAAATAATATATTGTGAATACTAGCTACCTCGCCTTCTTTAAGTAATGTTCATGGCGGGTACCGTCTCCTGCTTCAACAATTGTCAAATAGCGCTCACCATCGGGATCCAAGACCAAGCCTTCGGTAACTTCTTCCACATAATCTAAATAGGATATCGAAAAAACTTGCCCATTAAAGTCATTATCCCAACGAAAGGAGTTGTTGGCATGCTCGGACATAAGGAGCGCATCTTGTAATTTTTTACGTTGAGGGACGCCATCAATTTCTCCATCTGCCCAAACAGTCAAGTAGGTTTTCAGACAAAAAGAAGCGGTGGTCTCCCCTTCTCGAATAGGCATCACTCCTCGTAACCATTATAACGCGTGATAAATGCACCAAACAGAATCAAAATAAAAGAAAGGTGAAGCAATAGAATGGCCCACTTCTCTTTTCGAAGAAGCCGGTACTTGAAAATATTCCCAATAAAATTAATCATTAGAAGGCCCATTAAGGCTTCGAACCACCAAGCATTGTAGATCCATATTTTGGCTGTGTCTGTACTGTACCAAGTTTCGATAAAAGTACCCATTGCCATAGCTGCGGGAAAAGCCAAGAATAGAAAGGCCGTAAGACGGTTGGAAGAAAAAATTCAATAGGGGACTTTTTCATTAAGCACACATCATCATCATGTACAAAGATAAAACACCTCCATGAAAAACAGGAATTATTTTCATATCATTTGAGTCTATAAATATGGAAGCAGTAGGGATTCAAAAATGATCCCAAAAAGCACCCAAAGATCAATTCTTTTATTGTAAATATTTGAAATAATTACCCCCAAAAGCATGATGGGCAAAAAATAATAGCTACTGAAAATCCAACTTGCGGAATTGAGGGCATCAAATACAAAAAGCATATGTTAGCTGCCGCAATAAATATGCAAATTATCCAGAAAAAAAACAGCCAAGACTCGCGGAGAAAAATACCAAAAAGATGTTTATGTATAAAATTTATAATAAGAGACTAGGTTCTTATAAAAAAACAAAAACATATAATGCCTATTTTTGAACATGTTAAAAGTTGCTTTGATCGGAGCTGGAAATTTAGGATCGCACCTCTTCAAGACTTGGTGCCACCACTCGGATGTTCAATTGACTCAGTGGCTAAACCGAACGAGTACCCAATCCAATCGAGAAGGTGTTTCTATCATACAGAGTCTTTCCCAGCTTCGTGAAGCCGATGTCTACCATTTGGCCATTCCCTGATCGTGAGATTACTAGTGTTTCCATGAAACTGCCTGCCGATGGTATGGCCGTTCATAGTTCAGGAACTGTATCTATGGGGGATTTAAAAAAACAAAGGAGACAAAGGAATACTATATCCCTTACAGACCCTTACTAAAAGTGAAGAAATAGACTTTCAATCCATTCCGTTTTTTCTAGAGACTAATAAAGAAACTTCTCATCTGAAAGCTTTGGCAGACAGCCTTAGTCCAAAACAGCATTGGATGTCTTCTGAGCAGCGACTGCAACTTCACATGGCTGCTGTTTATGTAAATAATTTTAGCAACCATTTCTATCAAATTGCTTCCGAAATCTGTGAAAAAAATAATGTCCCCTTTGAGGTCATGCTCCCACTTATTGACGAAACTGCAAGAAAAGTTCATAAAATGTCCCCTTCATTAGCTCAGACTGGACCCGCTCGAAGAAATGACATCACGGTTATTGAAAAACACTTGAAACACATTGAAAACCCCGAACATAGAGAAATTTATCAAATACTATCCCATGCCATCCAAAAACAATTCAATGACAAACTATAAACAGCGATTGGCCCAAATTACTACCTTGATATTTGACGTAGATGGGGTATTGACTGATGGAAAAATCATGATTACCACCGAAGGAGAAATGTATCGCCAGATGGATACAAAGGATGGATTTGCCCTTAAATGCGCACTGAATGAAGGGCTGAAAGTAGTCATCATATCGGGTGGAACCAATGAAGGGGTTCGCGACCGGCTCAAAGCCTTGGGTGTCTTTGACATCTACATGGGCGCACATCACAAACTAGAAGCTTTTCGAGACCTGCTCGACAATTATTCAATTTCCCCAGACACAATACTTTATATGGGTGACGACATTCCCGATATTCCAGTTATGGAAAAAGTAGGAGTTTCTTGCTGTCCGAATGATGCAGTAGCGGATGTCCTTGCTATGGCAGATTACGTATCACCTAAAAAGGGGGTGCTGGTTGTGTTCGTGATATTTTAGAACAAGTGCTTCGAGTGCAAAGGGAAATGGGGACAATTCAACAGTGCCAAAAAT
The DNA here is from genome assembly GCA_038143795.1 of Flavobacteriaceae bacterium. Classification (GTDB taxonomy): domain Bacteria; phylum Bacteroidota; class Bacteroidia; order Flavobacteriales; family Flavobacteriaceae; genus UBA11891. The sequence continues at coordinate 116,576 of JAYQMQ010000001.1, forward strand.
GATTGAAAAGTCCCCTTTAAATCCCTATGGCTATGAGCTGATTCTTGCTAGTGGTTCACCCAGAAGACATCAATATCTGACTGATCTTGGACTTCCTTTTCGTATTGAGAAAAAAGAAGTTGAAGAGACCTTCCTCAAAGTTTGGAAGGCGCTGCTATCGCGGAACACATTACAACCTCGAAAGCTGCTCCCTTTCGGGATTCCATTCGAGCGAAACAATTGGTTATTACAGCCGATACTATAGTCTGGCATCAAAACCGATACCTTGGAAAACCTGTGTCAATAATAGAAGCAGAACAAATGCTTCACTCCGCTTTCTGGAAGCACACATGAAGTGATTACCGCAGTAGGTTTTCTGACGGCCAAAGATTGGGAAATCATTACAGTAAGTACCAAAGTAAGATTTCATCCCCTTCCAGCACATGAAATTGAAGCCTATGTAGCCTCTGGTGGTCCAATGGATAAAGCGGGTGCTTATGGGATTCAAGATCGAATTGGAACTATTGGAATTGCTTCTATTCAAGGGAGCTACACTAATGTGGTGGGTTTACCTATGGCTCAATTTTACGAAAAACTTGTTAATAAACTTTCGCAAAAGCCCATATGAAAACCATGGAAAAAAGTATCTTTCTTTAAATCATGAAACAATTTTATCTATTTTTTATTCTCGTATTCGCCTTGGGTCAAAAAGGCTGTACACCAACAGAGGGTGATTTAACTAAAAGTGATTCCATTCCTTCTCAGTCTTTTAAAGATTATTGGTTTGACGGGAATGCCGAAATTTCTTCTTATCAATTAAAACAATCGCGTTATGGAGCTTTGCGGGAAGGACAAGCCGTGTTAATTTATGTGACAGAAGATTTCCACCCCACCACTCAGGTGAAAGCCGATCAAAAAACAAAAAAAGTAAAACCCGTATTAAAACTCAACCGTCAAAAAAATTTTTGACTGGTATTTATCCCTATTCTGTTATGACAAGTAGCTTTACTTATATCGAATGGGAGCCCTTTCTAGCAAAAGTTTCTGCCTCCCTTCAGGAGTGGTGTGGGCATAGCTATATGCAATTGAATCAACGCGGTCAAATTAACATTCAAAGCCATTCCTATTTTGAAGGGGAAGCCGATCAGAAGATAGGTTTGTCAAAAAATACAATGACAGAAGACGAACTGTGGAATCGCGTCCGCTTGAATCCAGATAAGTTACCTTTAGGTACTTTTACGCTACTCCCAAGTCTGGAACTAATCCGATTGAATCATTGGCCACTCAAAACAGTACCTGTAACGGCTCAACTTCGAAATGAAGGCGAAGTTTCCACCTATGAAATTGACTTTGAAAGCCTGGGCCGAACATTGAGTATCCATTTTCAAACACAACATCCTCATCAAATTGAAGGTTGGGCAGATCGATCAGAAAAAGGGGAAGTCTATAGCAGTGCCAATCGGTTGAAGACTCAAAGCTGCCCTACTGGCAGCTCAATACGCCCGGAGATGAACGATACAGAGATTCCCTAAAATTGGTTACTCACCCATGAGAGTAGCTGTTCTCCTTGGAATATTTCTCAGCCTTGTTGAGGTAAAGGCCCAATCAGCTATTAAAATATATGAGGATCTGAAAAAATTAAATTTTTTAGGATCCGTACTTTATTTAGCCGCCCATCCTGATGATGAGAACACCGCATTAATTTCATATTTTGCCAACCAAGTTCATGCAGAAACTGCCTACCTCTCTCTCACTCGTGGTGATGGCGGTCAAAATCGAATCGGAACCGAACTGGGCGAACTACTAGGAGTCATACGAACCAATGAATTGCTTGCAGCTCGAAAAATTGACGGAGGGCAACAATTTTTTAGCTCTGCTATAGATTTTGGCTACTCCAAACGCCCAAAAGAGACCTTCCGAATTTGGAATCATAAAAAACTTTTAGGCGAGGTGATTGCTCGGATTCGAGCTTTTCAGCCAGACCTTATCATTCATCGATTCGACCACAGAACACCAGGCACTACCCATGGTCATCATACTTCATCGGCACAATTGGGTTTCGAAGCTTTTGAATTATCCATTAATCCTAATAGCTATCCTGATCAGCTGAAGACGCTAGGAATTTGGCAAGCCCGTCGTCAATTCTACAACACTTCTTGGTGGCGATATGGTAGTAAGGAACGCTTTAATCAAATTGATAAATCAAATTTTCTTACCCTAGAAATAGGCACCCACAGCCCGATTACAGGCCGTTCCAATAATTCCATTTGCGGAAAGTCGAAGTTCTCACAAATCGCAAGGATTTGGAGCCGCTCCTCAATTGGGTAGCCGAAAAGAGTATATTGAGTTGATCAATGGAGCCCAACCTAAAGGGAACGACCCGTTCGAGGGAATCAATACTTCTTGGAATCGGCTGAATGGAGGAGATAAAATTGGTGAATTGGTAACGCGCGCTTTGGATGATTTTGACTTTACCAATCCCTCAAAAAGTATTGAGGCACTCGTGGCCATTTATGACGCGATCAGTTTACTGAATACATCGGTCTGGAAAATCCGAAAACAACTAGCCGTAGAACAATTGATTAAAGATTGTGTAGGCTTAACTCTTCAGTTGAATACTTCCCTGCCCTACGCTACCCAAGGAGAGCAAATCGAGATTTCTTTTAACGCAGTGCAACAATCTGCATATCGTATTGAAATCGTAAGTGTTGGTAATGAAAAAAAAGTAAATCATCGGTTGATCAAGAATGAAGCCTATCGCCAATCCCTTACAAAAGAATTGGGCACTACCTCACCACGCCCTATTGGCTCACTGAAAAAGGAATTCAAGGAAGCTATACCATCAACAATAAGAATTTGCGAGGAAAACCGGAAACACCGGCCCTCCAACTCCCCGTTCAGGTGGCAATCAATGGAACTTCAATTGTATATGATATTCCTGTCCAATATCGAGTTACGGATCCGGTTCGAGGAGAGGTAGTTACTCCTTTTCATCTGTTGCCCCAAGTGGGTGTTGCCTTTAAAAAGAAAGTGCAATTATTCCCTAATCAAGAAGAACAAGACGTACTGGTAGAAATCACCAATTACGGCAAGAGTTTTTCAGGTCAAGTTAATCTTCAAGTTCCAACGGGTTGGACCAGCACAACCTCCCAAAAAACGATCAATTTAGAACAGCGGGGTAGCTCTAAACTTCTTTCCTTTGCGATCCGACCCACTCAAAAAGCCAAAAAGGAACTGCTATTCCCGTTAGTCTTCCAGAACAATGAAAAAGTGGATCCCGTGTATACCGTAGAACAAATCAACTACATACACATCCCGAAGCAATATGTTGCGCAACCCAGTAATACCGAATTGGTCCCTTTACAACTTAACCTTACTCAAAAAAAAGTAGGCTATCTCATGGGAGCGGGTGATTTGGTCCCAGAAAGCCTTAGGACTCTTGGGTTGGAGGTAGAATTAATTGATCTGGATACTATGACTCCCGATAAGCTTCAGTCATTTGACACGATATTTGTTGGGATTCGGGCCTTTTAATGTGTTGGAATCTTTAGTATACAAAAATGAGCTCCTTTTTGACTTTGCCCATCAAGGCGGAACGCTTGTTGTTCAATACAATACCAATCGAGGATTGAAAACCAAAAAAATCCTTCCCTATTCCATTAATCTCTCACGAGATCGGGTTACCAATGAACGCAGCCCGGTTAAAATATTAGAACCGAAACATCCTGTTTTTAACCATCCTCACAAAATAACCTCGGCTGATTTTGAGGGTTGGGTTCAAGAACGAGGGCTCTATTTTGCCGACAAATGGGATTCTCGTTACATACCCCTGCTAGGCATGAACGATCCTTTTGAAACAGAAAAAGGGAAGTCTGCTTATTGCTTCTTATGGAAAAGGGGACAGTGGTCTATACTGATTAAGCTTTTTCCGTGAACTCCCTGCTGGAGTTCCAGGAGCCTATCGGCTGCTCATAAATCTTATCCACCTCTAACCATGAATAAACGCATCTATTATTATGTAATTCTAATCAACGTACTCTATTGGGTGGGCATGGGTTGGTTTATGAATCAATTTGGTCTATGAGTTCACTCGATGGTTTTATTTTAATAGCAACACTCCTAGGGATCGTTGGCTACGGATATGGAAAAATCGAAGACAAGAAAATATTAAAAGTTATTTGCGAGGGGGCAATCAAAGCCAGTGGTGGACCGTAGGTCTTTCGATTATGGCTACCGCCAGTGCCATTACCTTTCTTTCCACACCGGACAAGCCTTTCACGATGGGATGGGTTTTGTTCAATTTTATTTTGGCCTGCCCTTTGCGGTCATTATCATCTGCCTTTTTTCTTACCTATATATCACAAACTCAATGTGTATACCGCCTATGAATTTTTGGAAGAGCGGTTCAATTGGCAAACGCGTACGCTTACTGCCCTTCTTTTCTTAATACAGCGCGGGTTGGCAGCAGGGATTACCATCTATGCCCCAGCCATAATTTTAAGTGTTATTTTGGGTTGGCCCCCTACGGGGCTTAGTTATAGGGATTGGTTTATTAGTGATTCTCTACACAGTGATTGGTGGCACACAGGCGGTGAATGTGACTCAAAAGCAGCAAATGATGGTGATTTTTTTAGGCCTTTTTGTGGCTTTTTTTAGCATCTTATCTGCTTTCCCAGAAAGTATCAGTTTTACCAAAGCTCTAAAAATTGCTGGTGCTAGTGGCAAACTAAACGTACTGGATTTTAGCTTTGACACCAACAGTCGCTATACTTTCTGAGCGGCATCACCGGCGGACTATTTTTGCCCTATCCTACTTTGGCACCGACCAATCCCAAGTACAACGCTACCTCTCTGGAAAATCACTAAAGGAAAGTCAAATGGGGCTTTTGATGAACGGGTTCCTCAAAGTTCCCCTCCAATTTTTTATTCTTTTAGTCGGGGTAATGGTCTTTGTATTTTACCAATTTCAACCAGCGCCTCTTCATTTCAATCCCCAAACCGAACAACGCCTCAGGGGAACCGATCAAGCGGAACCCTTTGCCCAACTTCAAGAAAAAAATAAGCAAACACAAGAAGCTATTACGGCTTTGTTATTAACTAAAGATTTTACCTCTAATACAACTACGCAGAATACCTATAAAAAATACAGTCAAGAAAATCGCACCCAGAGGGATACAGCTAAAGAACTGCTTCTCAAAGCAGATGCAGGGATGACCGTCAACGACAAAGATTTTGTGTTTATCACCTTTATTCTGGATCACCTGCCTGTGGGAATTATCGGATTGTTATTGGCTATGATATTCTCCGCTGCTATGAGCTCAACCGCTTCAGAATTGAATGCTCTTTCTGCCACTACACTCGTAGATCTTTATCAGCGTAATTTTCCGGGTAGGACTGAAACCCACTATGTTCAAGCTGCTAAAGGATTTACCCTCTTGTGGGGATTGTTGGCTATTGGATTTGCTCTGTTGGAAACCTATTCGAAAACCTAATTCAATTGGTGAATATCATCGGTTCCGTTTTCTATGGAACCATCTTAGGAATTTTCCTAGTGGCTTTCTTTTTTAAATCCATTCAAGGGAAAGCGGTGTTTTGGGGTGCTATCCTTTCAGAAATCAGCATATTGTATATCTATTCCCAAGACTGGTTTGGTTACCTCTGGCTTAACGCATTTGGCGCCCTGTTAACAATTGGGCTGGCTTTCCTTATTCAATTGGTTCAAAAACCCCCACCAAACGGTAAGGAAGTATAGGAAATCAATTAATTTATTTTGACCAATCGGCGATGGAGTCGGTGTTGAGTTTGACATAGTCTAAATTTCCAGCTTTCTCGGCGCGTACCAGTGATTTTTTAGCAGCTTCTATTGCGGCCTCCATCTCATCGAGTTCAGCTAGAATCAAGGCTTGTTGCCGAAAGTACCAATAAGTGTTGTCATTCATGGATACCGCCTTATTAATCCATTCTTTGGCTTGCTTCAAGTCGCGGTCCGTTTGTAGGTAGTAAACCGCAGCTTCATAATAGTCGCGCTCCCTTAGGATCGTTATTCATTACTTGTTTGATTCTTGCCATGGTTTTTGCATCAGTGGGCACCTCTACCTTCATTGATATTTTGGTATTCTCCCAAGCCAAATTCAAATGCGCATCGTTATGGGTGAGATCGGAAAACCATATAGAAAATGTTTCAAGTTTTCCAGGGTTTGGGTATCACCTTAACGGTTGCTGCAACTTTATCTAGCTCCCATTTTTTAGGGACACGTGTATTATCTGTATCAGTATAGAAATAAATCTCCCATTCTTGTTCACCGGGCTGAGTAAAGAGGGCATAAGTTCCGGCGGTGAGGATCTGCCCTTCAATTTTTACAGGATCTGTAAACTGAATGGTTGTATTGTCATTGGCTCCAGTTCGCCATTTGCGATCAAAGGAAACAAGATTCCCAATAATCTTTCTCCCTTTGGCCGAAGGACGTGAATATTTTACAATAAAGTCGGTTAAGCCTACAGTCTGCATCAAGGTAGCTGCAGGACTGGATTCAGGGTTTGGAGCTGTGCGTTAATCGAGATACAAACACACAAACAAGTACTGTAAATGAGTTTTTTCATGTTATTATTTTTTGTAAAAATACAGCTTTATTCATGCTCTGTTCAAATGCTCTATTCTGATTTTGTCTTATTAACGAAAATATGTTAAAAAATTTGTTTAATAAAATCTAAATATCATTAAACATTTTATATCTTTACTCAAAAATTGTTCTTGAAAATATATCAACTACATACCCATCAAAACCTACCAATTAACATTGATGTGGCATGGGATTTTCTAAGCGACCCTAAAAATTTAAAAACAATCACCCCAGATTATATGGGCTTTGACATATTAAGCGGTGTGGAAAACGATGTTTGCTGGCCAAATTATCCAGTATAGGGTGACACCTATCTGGGGCATACCAACCCAATGGGTAACGGAAATCACTCACGTAAAGGAAAAAGAATTCTTTGTAGATGAACAGCGATTTGGACCCTACAGCCTTTGGCACCACAAACATTTTATCAAAGCAATTCCAGGGGGTGTTTCTATGGAAGACATTGTAGACTACAAACTTCCTTTGGGGTTATTGGGGCGCATAGTGCACCCTGTTTTAGTTAAGCCTAAGTTGAAGGAAATATTTAATTATCGATATCAAAAACTCATCGAGTTGTTCGGAGAATTTAAAGATTGATTATGAAAAATATACTAATTGTAGGAGGGAAGTTCGGGCATTGGCCTTGCCCTATTAGATCTGTTAGCTGTGGAACACAACGTATTTGTAGCTAACCGAACTTCGAAAGCTCTGGCTGGAAAGAATTGTACCCATATTCCCTATGATGTTATGTCTCAAGAATTAGATATTTCTTTTCTGCCTGAATTGCACGGATTCGTGTATTGCCCTGGGAGCATCAATTTAAGGCCATTTAAGGGTTTGAAACCAGAAACATTTCAAGTAGATTTCGATTTGAATGTAATGGGAGCTGTTAGAACACTCCATGCCATAGGAAAAACCTACAGGCCACCACTCATGCTTCGATAGTATTTTACAGTACGGTAGCCGTACAAACTGGAATGCCTTTTCACGCCTCAGTTGCCGCTGCCAAAGGAGCACTGGAAGGTCTTACACGTTCTTTGGCAGCCGAATGGGCACCCAAAATCCGTGTTAATTGTATCGCTCCTTCGTTAGTTAATACACCGTTAGCTAACAAGTTTTTAAATAACGAGGCCAAAATGGAAAAAGCGGGAGAGCGCCATCCCCTTCAGCGCGTAGGAACAGCAAAAGAGATAGCGGAAGCCACTGCTTATTTACTTAGTGAGAAAGCGGATGGATGACAGGACAAATTATACAAATAGATGGCGGCATAGGGACATTAAAAACGTAAATTGATGACAAAGGTCAGCTTGTTTTGGTTCAGAAGAGACTTGAGAGTCAACGACAATACAGGCCTGTACCATGCTCTCAGAAGCGGAATTCCGGTCCTGCCCTTATTTATATTTGACACCAATATCTTGGGAAAATTACCTAAGATTGATCGTCGATTGGAACTGATTATACATGCCTTGGGTCGTGTTAACGATGCTATGAAGAGGAACAGATGTACTGTGAGAACGTATCACGGGACGCCCAAGGCTATTTTTTCTCAGCTTATAGAGGAATACGAGATCTCAAGTGTTTATGTCAACAGAGACTATGAACCTTACGGTCGTGAAAGAGATGCCGAAATTGAAAAACTACTTAGGCAACAGGCTATTCAATTTCACTCCTTCAAAGATCAAGTTATTTTTCATGAAGATGAAGTTGTTAAGGACGATGGAAAACCCTACGTTGTTTATACTCCCTATTCCAGAAAATGGCTGGCTCGTTTTGAAGCTGAAGGCCCTGTTTGAAACACCCTCCCAAAATCTGTTAGACAAATTAATTGCTGGTGAACCCGAAATGCACAGCTTGGAGGTTCTAGGGTTCATGGCTAGTGGACACAGCCAACCGGAATACCAATTTTCGGATGAACTCATCGATGAATACGAGACCACACGCAATTTTCCATCGCTCGACCAAACCTCACGACTTGGGCCTCAACTTAGATTTGGTACATTAAGTATTCGCAGCTTGATTCACCAAGCCGCAAGCCGATCAAATAAAACCTTTCTTAAAGAGTTGATATGGCGTGAGTTTTTCATGCAAATCCTTTGGCATTTCCCCCACACACTAAACAAAAGTTTCAAACCACAGTATGACCGTATCCCATGGCGCAACAACGAAAATGAATTTGAGTATTGGTGCCAAGGAAAAACTGGATACCCTTAGTAGACGCTGGCATGCGACAATTAAATGCTACAGGATTCATGCACAATCGAGTTCGGATGTTAGTTGGGAGTTTTCTTTGTAAGCATTTGCTCATCGATTGGCGATGGGGAGAAGCCTATTTTGCAGAAAAGCTACTGGATTACGAAATGGCTAGCAATGTGGGAAATTGGCAGTGGGTGGCTGGATCAGGGGTTGATGCAGCACCTTATTTTCGAATTTTCAACCCTACAGAGCAGATTAAAAAATTCGATAAAGAACAAAAATATATTCAAAAAATGGGTTCCTGACTATCAAGAGTTGACATACCCCAAGCCCATTGTAGAATAAAACTGCCAGAGAACGCTGTTTGACGACCTACAAAACAGCACTGGCTGAATAATGAAAAGAGTTCTCAAGCAGTACTTACCCAAGAAAAGCTGTCCCACTTGTCAACGCCCTTTTCAGTGGAGAAAAAAATGGGAAAAAGACTGGGAGCATGTTAAATACTGCAGTACGCGATGCAAAAAATAAATAAAACAGCACTGGTATGGTTTCGAAACGATTTGCGGACCCAAGACCATCAAAACCTTGCAGAGGCTACCGAGAAATACGAATTTGTAGTGGCTTACTTTAGTTTTGATCCTCGATTGTTTAAGGATACTGATTGGGGGTTTAAAAAAACAGAAAAATACCGTACGCAATTCCTCATTGATACCCTTGTTGATCTGGAAAAGCAATTGTCAACACTCAATATCCCTCTTTACACAGACCGTAAACACCCAGAAGAAAGCATTCCTCTAATGGTAGCTAGTTTTGATATCAAAACTCTTTATTTTCAAGAAGAATGGACTGAAGAAGAAGCCGAAGTAGCTGCTGCAGTTTTATCACAGATTGATCAAACAGTGACAATCGTTCAACGAAAAGAACAATTTCTTTTTCCATCCTGATGATTTGTCCTTCACCATTGACGAAACGCCCAACGTATTTACCGCCTTTCGTAAAAAGTGTGAGAAAGAAAGCCACGTTCGATCCATTATTTCACCGCCTCAAGCATGCCAAAAACAAAAACATTGGCCCCTTCCCTCCCCTTTTCCCTCCTTAAGCGAAATGGGTCTTGACGAACCGATTAAAGATAAACGAAGCGCTTTTCCTTTCCGAGGGGGAAGTAAAACGGCCGAAGAGCGGTTACACTATTATTTTTGGGCGTCCAAAAAATTATCATATTACAAGAATACACGAAACGGCCTGGTTGGATTAGATTACAGTTCGAAGTTTTCTCCCTGGTTGGCTAACGGATCGCTATCACCCCGCTCCATTTATTGGGCGGTGAAAGACTATGAAAAGCAAATTCAAAAAAACAGCTCTACCTATTGGCTCATTTTTGAATTGATTTGGCGTGATTATTTCAAATATGTTTCTTTAAAACACAATAATAAAATATTTCGCCTGGAAGGAATACTGGATCTTTCTTATGAGTGGAAAACAGATCCTAAAATTTTCATTGATTGGGCCAATGGACAAACACCAGAACCTTTTGTCAATGCCAACATGATAGAACTGCAACAAACTGGTTGGATGAGTAATCGGGGACGGCAAAATGTAGCCAGTTACTTTGCCAAGACCCTATGTATGGACTGGCGAATGGGCGCTGCCTACTTTGAATCCCTACTGTTGGACTACGACGTTCATAGCAACTATGGAAATTGGATGTACGTGGCTGGAGTGGGAAATGATCCCGCGATCGAAAATTTGATGTGGCGTGGCAAGCCGAACGCTATGATTCTAATGGAAAATTTCAAAAACACTGGCTTCAAACCACCTTATTTCCATGACCATACGTCTCATCCTTGGCGATCAATTAAACGAACAGCACAGTTGGTATAAAAATGTGGATGACGCTGTCTGCTATGTTATGTTTGAAATGCGGCAAGAGACCGACTATGTAAAACATCACATTCAAAAAGTAGTCGCTTTTTGCTTCCATGCGACATTTTGCCCAAACATTACAATCCCATGGACACCAAGTAATCTACCTGTCCTTGGATGCCCCCGAAAACAAGCAAGAGGTTTGCGACAATCTAATCCAGATTTTCAATAAAAAAAAAAAAAAGCCACCGCCTTTGAGTATCAAGAACCCGATGAATATCGTTTAGATCAACAATTAAAAGTTTTTTGCGAAAGTTTATCTATTCCATCACATTGTGTAGAAAGCGAACATTTTTTGACCTCCCGTGTAGAATTAAAAACTTTTTTTGAGGGTAAAAAAACAATACATCCTTGAATTTTTCTACCGCTATATGCGTAAGAAATACAGCATCTTGATGGACGGAAGTCAACCAGAAGGAGCGCAATGGAATTTTGACAAAAACAACCGAAACAAATGGAAAGGAAATCCAAAGATTCCAGACGCTTTTTGTCCCTGATAACAGTAACATAAAAGAATTGGTTGCACTAATAGAGAGCGAAGGCGTTAAAACACTCGGAACCATTAATTATGATCGTTTTTTATATCCTACCAATCGAGGGGCAGCCCTTAGGCAATTGGACTATTTCTGCAAAAACCTTTTGGTCCACTTTGGCGATTATCAGGATGCTATGCATACAGAAGAAATCAATTTATTTCACTCCCGAATTTCCTTTGCACTAAATACTAAAATAGTGCATCCATTAGAAGTTATGGAAGGTGTTATTGCATACTACCGACTTCATTCTGATTCTATCAGCCTGTCACAGGTAGAAGGTTTTGTGAGACAAATACTGGGATGTCGAGAGTATATGCGAGGGATTTATTGGAAAGAAATGCCAGGATACGCGACAAAAAATAAATTGGAAAATCACAACCCCCTACCTAAGTTTTATTGGACCGGAAACACCAAGATGAATTGCTTGCAAAACAGTATTCAAAATTCCCTAGACAATGCCTATGCCCATCATATCCAACGGTTGATGATAACTGGCAATTTTGCATTACTCGCCCAAGTAGACCCTAATTGGGTAGACGCTTGGTATTTAGGTATTTATGCCGATGCTATAGAATGGGTACAACTCCCCAATACACGAGGAATGAGTCAATGGGCTGATGCAGGGATTGTAGCCACCAAACCATACGTTTCATCGGGTTCTTACATCAATAAGATGAGTAATTATTGTGGTGAGTGTCAATACAATCTTAAAAAACGAACCGGTGAAGATGCCTGTCCGTTTAATAGTCTTTATTGGAATTTCCTGGATGATAAAAAACAATTCTTTTCCAAGAATAATCGAATGGTAATGATGTTGCGCTTATTGGAAAAAATTCCGCAAGAAGAGATGGTGGCCATCAAAGAAAGAGCAGAAAAAATCCTTCTAAATCCTGATGACTTTTAAACCTCCCGTTAGCATTGTGTGGCTTAAAAGAGACTTGCGACTCCAAGACCACGATGCGCTCAATGCAGCCCTTGAAACACAATGGCCAGTACTTCTGCTTTATGTTTTTGAACCCATCTTGTTGGAGGAACCTCACTGTTCCAATCGGCACTGGGACTTTATCAAACAATCCATAGTTGATCTCAACCGCCAACTAATTAGTTATAAAACAGCTGTAGTAAGTTACCAAGGGAATTTCCTAGAAATACTTGATGGCTTACAAGAAAACGTCGAAATTAAGGGACTGTATTCTCATCAAGAGACTGGATTAAGGGTCACTTACGAACGAGACACGCAAGTCGCTTGGTATTGTAAAAAGAAAGGATTTCCTTGGAAAGAATATCAGCAACAAGGAGTATTTAGAGGAATACAAAACCGAAAACAATGGCTTTCGCGTTGGGAGCAATTGATGAACCTACCCTGCTTACTTTAGAAGCTAAAGCCAATGACTTTTTTTCCCATTCTCAAATAAAAACACTTTGGTCCACAGGAAAACCTGTTTCTTTGGAAACTTCAAAACACCCTCAACGACAACCTGAGGGGAACAACACGCCCACGCCTATATGAATTCTTTTTTCAAAGAGCGATATACGGGCTATCAAAAGCACATTTCCAAGCCTGATCTGGCACGAAGAAGTTGCAGTCGACTCTCTCCCTATATCGCCTATGGCAATCTATCCATTCGACAGGTGCTTCAGCGGCTGCAAAAGTGAAATCGAAAAAAAGATGTGCAACGGTTTCCCCTTCGAGCCTTTGGATCTCGACTTCGATGGCAATCCCATTTCATTCAAAAATTTGAAATGGAACACCGTATGGAGTTTGTCAGCATCAATGAAGGATTCCATGACTTAAAGAAGCCAGAGAAAACCGAATTAATTAGCGCTTGGGAAGAAGGTCAAACTGGAGTTCCCATTGTAGATGCTGCGATGCGGTGTTTGGTAGCCACAGGCTTCCTTAATTTTCGAATGCGTGCCTTAGTAGTCTCTTTCTTTGTGCATCAAATGTGGCAACCTTGGCAAGCTTGTTCTGCCTTTTTAGCGCGACAATTTTTAGATTTTGAACCTGGAATTCACTTTGCCCAAATTCAAATGCAGGCCGGTGAAACAGGAATCAATACCCTTCGAATCTATAATCCTGTAAAGAATAGCCTAGAACACGACCCGCACGCCCACTTTATCAAACAGTGGGTGCCTGAACTTAAAATACTACCCATTCCTGCGGTTCATCAACCATGGACCATCACGCCCATGGAAGAAATACTATACCGCTTCCGTCCAGGACAAACCTATCCAACCCCGATTGTCAAATTAGAGCAAAGCCGAAAAAGGGCGAGCGATATCCTATGGAACCTTCAAAAAAATAATTTGGTCCGTAAAGAAAGCCATAGAATCCTGCAAAGACACACACTACCCAATCGAAATAGTATACAATAAAACCTGTCCAAGGAAACAGTATTGAATATGAAAAAGAAAAGTACACTCACGGAATTACAACGCGACCGTATCATTGAAATGGCATGGGAAGACCGAACCCCTTTTGATGCTATTTTAGATCAGTTTGGCCTCAGAGAGCAAGAGGTAATTACCTTGATGCGAAAAGAGATGAAGCCCAGCAGCTTCAGAATGTGGCGGGAAAGGGTTCAGGGAAGAAAAACAAAACACAGGCAACAACGAGGTCAAGGTGTTGACCGGTTTAAATGTAGTCGTCAAAGAAATATCAGCAACAATAAGGTTTCCAAAAGAAGATAATTATTTTTTTGAGACATGAAGCAAAACAAGACCCGACCTACTCAAGGATCGGGTGCCACTTATCTTGATGGAATAACTCCTATACAAAAACATCAAGATTATCGCTGGCTCGATCAACTGTTTCAAAAAATAATCACAAAGAATCAGTCCTTTGGGGCAGTGTTATTCTCGATTATGGCCAATATTGTTACCGTTACAAATCGGGTCGAGAGGGCGATTGGTTTCTAGGTAGTTTTACCCCAAGAAAACAAGCTATTACTATTTATCTTCTTTGTGATCTGAGCCATCCTGAATTGGATTTTTCTGACCTAGGAACTTAGAAAAAAAGGGGTGGGATACTTATGTATCAAAAAGTTAGAGGAAGTTGATCTAAAGAAACTTACTACACTTATAGCTACAGTCATTGTGTTGTGTCAAAACAATAGTCCTACATCCGAGTGATCTTCGCACCTATGGCTCGAAGTCGCTCATCAATACGTTCGTAACCTCGATCTATCTGTTCAATATTATGAATAATACTCGTCCCCTTGGCAGAAAGGGCGGCTATTAATAAAGAGATTCCTGCACGAATGTCAGGAGAAGTCATTGTGGTAGCTTTCAATTGAGATTTGAAGTTATGACCAATGACAACAGCACGGTGTGGGTCGCCCAAAATAATTTTGGCTCCCATATCGATAAGTTTATCGACAAAAATAAACGGCTTTCAAACATTTTTTGATGGATGAGTACTTCACCATGTGCTTGTGTGGCAACGACTAAAATGATACTCAATAGATCAGGAGTAAAACCTGGCCAAGGAGCGTCGGCTATTGTTAAAATGGAACCGTCTATAAAGTTCTGTATTTCATACCCTTTCGTGTGAGCCGGGATATAGATATCGTGATTTTGTTTTTCTAGTTCTATTCCCAACCTTCCAAAAACGGTAGGGATTTGTCCTAAAAACTCCCATTGTACGTTTTTGATTCTAAGAGCACTTTGCGTCATGGCGGCCAATCAATCCAAGAACCTATTTCGATCATATCTGGAAGGATACGATGTTCTGTTCCTTGGAGCCGCTCTACACCTTCTATAGTCAATAGATTTGAACCAATCCCCGATATCTTGGCTCCCATTCGGTTGAGCATCAAACAAAGCTGCTGAAGATAGGGTTCACATGCCGCGTTGTATATCTTTGTTGTTCCTTTAGCAAGGACTGCTGCCATCACAATATTAGCTGTTCCTGTCACAGAGGCTTCGTCTAGTAGCATTGAGCTCCCTTAAGTTGCTTCGCTTTTACGGTATAGAAATAGTTTTCACGGTCGTAATGAAAGGCTGCACCCAATTTGATTAAGCCTTCGAAATGGGTATCCAATCGACGTCGACCAATTTTATCCCCACCCGGACGAGGAATACTACCAACACCAAAACGGGCAAGCATGGGGCCCACGAGCATAATGGAACCGCGCAGACCTCTGCCTTCTTCTTTGAATGCTGGAGAGGACAAAAATTTCAAATTAACTACCTCAGCTTGAAAACGATAGCTGTTGGAACCCATTGCTTCAACTTTGACATCTAATTTTTTTCAAAAGCTGAATCAGCTTTTGGACATCGATGATTTCAGGGATGTTATGAATAATAACCGGATCAGCAGTCAATAATACCGCACACAATACTTGTAGAGCTTCGTTCTTAGCCCCTTGTGGTTCAATTTCTCCCGATAAGGGCTGCCCTCCTTCAATTTTAAAGCTTCCCATAGTCTGTGGTGGTGATTTAGTAACGTTTACGGTTATTTCGTTTTCTAGTCTTCATTTTTGTATTGGACTTGGGACCGTTCCCATTTTTCGATTTCACCTTCAAAAAGTCAGCTGAGGAAGTCAATGGAAGTAATTCCGCCTTTACACTCAAAGTCCCTTTAGACAGTTCTTCCAAATGGGTGAATATGACTTCATCCTCGACCGTATCTTTATTCCAATTCAAAAAACATTTTTTCATGTGGTTGGCAATCGTAAAAACCAATGCATCTTTCATATCACCCTCTTCCCACCTCTTAGCAACCTCTATCATGTGATTGATATTATTCCCATAAAAACGGTATTTCTGACTATTACTGGGATATGCTAGTCGTTCAGGCCGCTTCGCAAGTACTTCTTGTTGTGGCTTTTCGAAGGGGGCATCAACGTCCAATTCGAATTGAGACATGATAAAGAGTTGATCCCAAAGTTTGTGTTGAAAATCAGGAACATCTCGTAAATGCGGGTTCAAGTTGCCCATCACGCCAATGATTGCTTTTGCCAATTTATTCCGTTGTTCACGATCCGTCTCAGCCACCGCCTGATCTATCATTTGATGGATATGACGTCCGTACTCTGGGATGATTAAATGGGAGCGATCTGTATTGTATTGTAAGGGTATCATAAAAGATAAATTATGGAAAACACAAGTGTTCTTTAAAGAATGATAACGCCTTTGAATTCATTGACTTGCTTGTATATTGCTACGACGGATTCTGGCGTTTGATCTGATGCTAATATAGTCAAACTTCTGTAAGAACCCTTAGCGGACTGTTTTTCAGTCCATGTCGATTTTTCCTCCGAAAAAAAAGATTTAATCGAATCGAGGTAGGGACTCTCTTTTTTAACTATAAATTTGTAGAGATAGGGGCCCGGCCATGGCTGTGAATCAATCAATTTCTCTAGAAACTGTTCGTAATAGTTTTCAGTATTGGAATTGGTTGGCATTCCTGATATTTTTTTCAAATATACGTGTTCAAATAGGCCCTAAAAAATGATTATGCAAAGAAATCTCAAAGTTGTCATCACTGGTGGACCGGGTTCTGGAAAAAGCAGCTTAATAGCTGCTTTAAAGAAAAAAGGACACCTCTGCTATGAGGAGTTTTCTAGACAGCTAATTGATGATGGAAAAAAAAGGGGAATGGAGAACTTTTTTGGAAAATCCTCTAGCTTTCAGCAAGGGATTGATTGAAGAACGTATTGCACAATATTTTGGGGCACACAGTCTCCCACTAAACCATCCTCATCCTTGGGTCTTTTTTGATCGAGGCCTACCCGATGTGATTGCCTACCTTAACGTTTTGGGTGAAAAGTCTGATTCTTTGGACTTAAATATAAAAAACTACCCATACGACCGGGTCGTCTTTTTGCCCCCTTGGGAGACCATTTACTGTAAGGACAAACAGAGAATGGAAAACTTTGAACAGGCACGAGTACTTTCTGAGGCCCTTTGGAACACCTATTCAAAAACTTCTTTCCCCCCTTTTTGAATTGAAAAAGGAACACTCACAGAACGCGTCGACGAATTAGAGAAATATTTACTTCAATGATATCAGCCGAAGCTTTGTTACAAAAACATTGGGGATTTGATCGTTTTCGACCCTTTCAGAAAGAAATAATTTCATCGGTACTGAAAGGAAAAGATACTCTTGGTTTACTGCCTACTGGCGGTGGAAAATCGATTTGTTATCAAATTCCAGCACTGATGAAAGAAGGAATTGTTTTGGTTGTCAGTCCATTAATCGCCTTAATGCAAGATCAAGTGGCTCAGCTAAAGCAAAAAAAATTCCTGCTATGATGCTGGAACGTCCCTCTCTTGGACAATCCCCCACAGATCAATTGGACAATTTGGATTATGGTCCCTATAAGATCCTTTTTCTTTCCCCAGAACGCTTGCAGAATAGTGACGTTGCACAACGATTGGTCCGACTTCCTATTCACCTGTTGGCAGTTGATGAGGCCCACTGCGTATCGGAGTGGGGACCCGACTTTCGCCCGGCGTTCTTAGCCATTAAAGATTTTAGAGATCGTTTATCAAACGTTCCTCTTTTAGCACTGACTGCCTCTGCTACTCCTGCCGTTTTGGAAGATATGAAGACAAAATTAGCGTTGACAAAACCCGTTTTACATCGAGCATCTTTCAACCGACCCAACTTGAAGTATCGCATTGAAAAAACAAACGATAAAATTGGAGGTCTTTTAAAGCGTTTATCCCTAGACAAAGAACCTTGTATCGTTTACTGTCGAACACGCAAGAAAACAGAAACTCTGTACCAACAATTAAAAACACAACATACAGTTGCCTTTTTTCATGGCGGTTTGGATGAAGTGGAAAAAAAAGAGAGGCTCGAAAGCTGGTTACAGCAAGATACACGGATCATGATTGCCACTCTCGCCTTTGGAATGGGAATAGATAAATCCAATGTCCGGCAAGTAATTCATATGAGCCCTCCCGAAAGTATCGAACATTATTATCAAGAAACGGGAAGAGCAGGAAGAGACGGTAAATCGGCAACGGCCGTCCTGTTTTGGGCATACAATGATTTTGATTTGTTACAAAAACAATTCTTGAATACCTTCCCTTCCAAAAAAAGAATTAACTCTGTTCTACAAATGTATTTGCAATCATTTGCAAGTGGCCTATGGGGAGGGCAATGAAGCTACTTATTATTTTAATTTTGATGAATTCTGCACACACTACAGGCTATCTAGAGCCAAGGCAATGCAGGCCATTCAAGTACTAGATCGGGAAGGACTTTGGCGATGGCAATCGCTCTATAGCGAAAAAAGTAAGTCTTCGCTTTTTAGCAAATTCTAAAGAAATAGGAATCTGGTTAAAAACCCGTAATAAGCGAACCGATTTTTTCAGCATCTATGGCGAGTATATCCTCGGATACTGCAGCAAACTCAAGAGATTGATTTTGAACTTCTGGCAAATACAAGTGGGCTTTCGCAAAAAAAAATCGTAAAATATCTCAAGGAGGCTCATACAGACGGTTGGCTGGAACTCAGTTGGATCAAGAGCGATAGTTGTCTGGAATGGCTTCATGCGCGAGAAGAACCCTATATTTTGGCTCCCATAATCCATCGTTTGAAAAAAGGCTAGAACAGAAACAGAAAAAAATAGTTGCTTTATATGAATTCTGTTCTTCAGAAGGTTATTGCAAAAGAAAGCGTTTGCTGGCTTATTTTGGAGAAAAATTGGTGGGTTCATGCGAGGATTGTACTGCTGTTAGCTGTGGACAAACCCCCAACGAGAATCTTGAAGCACTTAAAAAGGACCTCAAGGAATGTTTGCAGCAAAAGCCTTGGAGCTCAGACAGGTTGGTGAAACATCTCCCTTACTCAAAAGAGAATATTGTGCTAGTTTTGCACGAGTGGTCCTCCGTGGGCTATATAACTCAGAATACAAACTATCAATGGGAACTAAAAAAATCATGAAGCCACGAATTCTCTTTTTTGGTACCCCTAAATTTGCAGTAGTTTGTTTACAGGAGTTGCGCAAGCGGGCCTATCCAATTGTTGGAGTAGTGACCAGCCCCGACCGACCCGCAGGTAGAGGAAAAAAATCAGAATATCTGCAGTAAAAGAGTATGCTTTATCGCAAGACTTAAACTTGCTCCAACCTTCAAATTTGAAAGATGTACATTTTTGAAAACCCTGAAAAAATCAATGCAGATGTGGCAGTGATAGTGGCGTTTCGCATGCTCCCAAAAGCAGTTTGGTCTCTTCCCAAACAGGGGACTTTTAACCTTCATGCTTCCCTACTTCCCAAATATAGAGGCGCAGCCCCAATCAACTGGGCATTAGTTAATGGGGAAAAGCAAACTGGTGTGACTACTTTTTTTATTGATGAAAAAATTGATACGGGAGCACTTCTTCTCCAGGAATCTATTACCATTCAGAAAGACGACACAGCAGGAAGTCTTCACGACCGCTTGGCAGTGCTTGGAAGTAAACTGATTGTAAAAACATTAGAAAAACTTCAAGCAGGACAACTCAATCCCAAAGTTCAGAAAAATAACAGCGGCCTTTCTCAAGCTCCCAAACTCAACAAAAAGAATACTAAAATCCCGTGGCATTTAACCCTCATAGAGATTCAAAATTTTGTTCGGGGAATGAGTCCCTATCCTGGAGCTTGGTCAGAAGTAGAAGATGGGGACCAAATCTTAGTCATGAAACTTTTTGAAGTATCGATAAGTATCGAAACCCACGAAGCAGCAGTCGGTTCTATTGTAATTGATAATAAAAAAATTAAAATAGCTCATTCCGATGGGTGGATCATATGTATTCAGCTACAAATGCCTAATAAACGTAGGATGTCCGCAAAAGATCTCTTGAATGGTTACCATTTTAACAAAAAAAGTAGGGTAATTGTGCGTGGTTTTTAACAAAAACGCAGATTTATCAACAAAACCCAGTATTTATAGGGCTTTCGCTTTGGGCTTTGGGCAAAGGTTCTAAATTTGTAGAAACATTAAACCTTTTTAATTATGAACAAAACAGAATTAATTGATGCTATGGCAGCGGATGCAGGCGTCTCTAAAGCAGCCGCAAAAAAGGCACTCGAATCTTTTCTAGGTAATGTAGGATCAACACTTAAAGGAGGCGGGCGCGTGTCTCTTGTTGGCTTTGGTTCTTGGTCTGTCTCTAAAAGAGCAGCACGAGAAGGAAGAAACCCACAAACAGGTGCTACCATAAAAATTGCAGCGAAGAATGTCGTAAAGTTTAAAGCAGGTGCAGAACTATCTAGCTCTGTAAATTAATACCTCTTTACGTTTAAAGCATAAGGCCTCCTCTGGGGGTCTTTTTTTATGTTTTGAATCCAAAGTTTGCTACATTGTATTTGAGAATATGAAAAAAGGACTTCTTCTTATCGCAGAACCATCTATTTGCGGAGACCAAAATTTTCACCGCTCAGTCGTTCTAATTGCCGATGATAAAGAAGATAGTACGCTTGGGTTTATTTTTAACAAACCCATGAACTACAAACTCAAAGATGTACTGGATGGAGTTCGCTTCAACTTCAAACTTTATTTTGGAGGCCCAGTCGAACCTGACAATCTTTTTTATGTTCATAATTGTCCTGATTTGATTGAAAATAGTATCCCTATTCAGAATGGATTGTATTGGGGAGGGAACTTCTCTACGGTTCTCACTCTAATTAATTCCAAAACTATTACATCAGAAAATATTCGCTTCTTTTTGGGGTACTCGGGATGGAATCAGGGACAATTGAGTAAAGAAGTTGCGGCAAACTCTTGGGTCATAATTCCCAATGCTCATGAAAACAATCTAATTGCAAAGGTTAAAAAGGATTTTTGGCGGAAGCAAATGGTAGCTCTAGGGGGTAAATATATTTTGTGGTCCAATGCCCCTGAAAATCCCAACTACAACTAGAGAAGTTTTATCCAGAAATCGGTCAATACATCCTGAAGTGCGCTACTCGCATATGTTTTTTTTCGATACCGAGTCACACTAGCTGCTCCTGTATATGGAGGAAGAATCAGTAAGGCTTCTGCATTTTGTAATTCAAAAGGGGAAACAGGCCGAACAGCCACTGATATATTTGCCTGTTTTTTTAATGCATTAATAAATGCAGCGCGGAGAACTGAATCCCTACAACCCGAAGCTAGATTGGGTGAAACAATCACTTTATTAATCCAAAGAAACAACGATCCTTGAGCCGATTCAACCAGGTTTTTTTGAGTATTCAGCAGCAGACAATCGGCATAGCCATTTTCATAGGCATAGATTTGTGCTAAATCGCGTTGGGTTTGGTGAGATGCAGGAAGCGTAGCGAAATAATCCTCGGACAGATACAAGTCTTTAAACAGTCCAATTTCATACGTGTCTACAATGGAACTAGGTGCATATACCCCCTGGATTCCAGGACCCACCCTAGGGGGAGTCAACGGACTGTCAGCTTTGGGTGCAAGTTCACGGAAGGCAGTCAGTACAAAAAGGTGTATCTCATCAGCTGCTATGCTAATGCCAAGAGAACGTACTTGCGCCTCTAAATAATCGGGGGATAAAGACATTGGAATTTGAACGCGCCACCGTCGCAAGTTCGACATCCAATGGAAATAGGTTTCTTCCCATAGCAATGGTTGGTTTCCTTTCCAATAGATAGGAATGGAAAACTGAGCACCCAGTTGTGAAAACGAAGAATGTTCCACCGGGGCCTCTTTCCAACTAGAGTAGCCCTTGCCGTTGTATCGAATCATGGAGTAAAGTTAGGCAGATCCCAAGACTTGTTTGAGCGAATTGATCGAGTTTTCCCAAAACATTTTGGACTCTTCTATTTCATCCTCTCTTGCAAAATCATTAATTATTAAAGAAACGTCTTTGGTTATAGCGTCTACCTCAATAACAAACTCAAAATAATATTCTTCTTGATCGGGCTCATCATTCTGCCACTGATAACGTACCTTTTGGTTGGCTTTTTTTGATAATAGTTTGGCGTATTCCTCACCATCATCCCAAATAAAAGTAAAATTTTCGCCTCTGGAGTTGACATTGTCTGCAAACCATTCACTTAAGCCCGAAGGGGTACTCAAATACTGAAATAATAATTGTGGTGAGGCGTGAAAATCAAACTCTACAGAAAAGGCTTTCTTTTGATTCATGGTCGTGCGTTGATTGAGTTTGGTAATATATAAAAAACTTCGTTGATACTTTCCATTACTCAACAAATTAAAATGACGGATTGCTTGCTAGTCATTTTAATTTTATATTTGCGCTCCGATGGCGAGGTAGCTCAGCCGGTTAGAGCGTCGGATTCATAACCCGGAGGTCGGGAGTTCAAGTCTCCCTCTCGCTACAAATTAAATCACCCATAGGGTGATTTTTTGTTTATTGCCAATTGTATGAAAAAAGTTTCAGCGAACGCCGTTCCATTTACCCTGCTCAATTTTCCAAAAAAGAGGTGACAAAAAAAGAAATTGCCACACTTTTGGAAGCTGCCAACTGGGCCCCCACCCATCGTAAAACAGAGCCTTGGCGTTTTAAGGTTGTGCAAGGGGCCAAAAAACAAGCCTTAGGCGAATTCATGGCAGAAGCCTATATCAGTAAAGCCAAAAAACCTTCACTAATCAAAAAACAAAAGATTGTGGAGAAGGTCAACCAATCTGGTGCGGTAATCCTTATAGGCATGCAACGGGATCCCAAAGACACTGTTCCAGAATGGGAAGAAATAGCTGCCACGGCCATGGCTATTCAAAACCTGTGGCTGCAAGCAACCGAAATGGGATTGGGCGGCTATTGGAGTACGCCCTCCTACAGTGATCAAATGGTACATTTTGTCCCATTTAATCGAGAAGAAATCTGCTTGGGAATTTTTTATCTAGGACATTTTGAAGGTCCTCCACCCCAAAGAATACCAAATCCATGGCAAAATAAGGTAGAATGGTACCGCTGATTTTTATAGGTTAAGAACCACACTAAACCCAATATGAATATTCGCCGTTTGTGCATCCACATAAAGTTCGCGATCTGAGACGGTTCCATGACAGGTCATTGGCGAGCAAAATACAGAACCTCCCGCCAGACGTATGGGCGCATTTTTCTTTCTCGGGTTGGGTAATATCCCAGACATTCCCCACAATATTCACTCGATCCACTGGAACTATAGGACCCTTATTATCGGATTGAATAGGACGAGAATCCATATTCACACATCTCCAGTATTCCGAGTAGGTTGGTAGGCGGACACCGGCCCATTGGCAATATGCCACTGCATCAGCATAGCTTACCTGAGTAACCGGAAGATTTTCAGAAGCTGGTGGTTTTTCCCCATCGGGTTGACACCAATATGCCCCCCAAACGGTGGTGTAACGATACACGTCTTGTTGCACAATAGACCAGCCGTAACGCTCCGCATCGGTAATGTACTGGGTAGCATTAATAAATCGTTCGAAATCTGCTACGGTAACGGGCTTTAACTGAGGAGTTTGAACACCCAAAAAAAATGATAATCCAAGAAAAAACAAAGACATAAGCAAATCTTACACATCGCAGATTTGGAAAGCTTCTTCAAGAGAATCCAACGGTTTTTTTTTGGTGGGCCGGAATTCTTGTGCTACATGACCCTGGAAACCTGTGTCAATGATGGCACGCATAATAGCAGGATAATATAGCTCTTGACTGTCATCAATTTCATTTCGGCCAGGGACACCTGCAGTATGATAATGACCAAAGTATTGGTGATGGTCTTGAATGCTTCGGATAATATCCCCTTCTTGAATTTGCATATGATAAATATCAAAAAGCAGTTTGAAGTTCGAAGAACCCAAAGCTTCACATAAAGCAATTCCCCACGCACTGGAATCACACATATAATCAGGATGATCTATTTGATTGAATAATTCCATATGAATGGTAACCCCATGTTTTTCAGCTAAGGGGAGAATTTGCTTCAATCCCTTAACACAGTTGGCCAATCCAGCTGTATCCGAAAGGCGATTTCGGTTGCCACTAAAGCAGATGAGATTGGTATAGCCAGCTTCGGCTACTTTGGGTATCATTTCTGTATAGTTAGGGATGAGGGTCCTGTGATATTGTGGATCATTCCACCCTTCTGTAAGACTGATTTCTGCACCTTGACACATGGAACAATGGATTCCGTACTTTTTCAATGTTGGCCATCCCTCGGGACTAATTAGGTCAATAGATGTGACCCCCATTTCTTTGATAATAGGTAAAAAAGTATCTAAAGGAATATCGTCAAAACACCAATAACAAACAGAATGGTTGATGTTATTCTTTAAAGGGTTCAAACTCATGGTTATATTTTTAGTACTGGCATTCACCAAAGGATGAATAAAGAGGCCGGATAAGGCCGTTTTTTTAATGAATTTTCTACGATGCATAAAAGGTTCTCATAGATGCGTTATTCTAAATGTATAAAAATTCATCAAGAAATGTCCGTATCATAGATTATGATATCTAAGAAAGTTGGAATTAAAATCTGAAGTTTACTCAGAAGCCTGATAGCGTTCTAGGATAGGGTCCATCTTACGAAACCAGAGTGGAGGCAGCATAGACAATAACATTGAGGTCGGATAGCCATAGGGTAATTGTGGGCTTTTGGGTTTATTCTCTAAGGTTTGATATTTTTTATTGGCTCGGTAGTGATGGTCCGAGTGGCGTGTAAGTTCATAAAGAACCATTCGTCCAATCACGTGGTTGGAATTCCAAGAATGATGGGCTTGAACTCGTTCGTAACGCCCTGAGGACAACTTCTTTCGCTCCAGTCCGTAATGTTCTATATAATTGATAGTCTCTAGCATCAAAAAAGAAACCACGGCAATAGCAATTGCGAAACCCAACCCGTTAGCACTCATCATTTGATAAACAATACCTAAATAAAAACCTTGAAAAAATAAATAGAAAAGCATGTCATTATGCCACGACCAAAAGGAACGATTTTGGTTTTTTAACAATTGCCATTGTAGGCGCCATGCATTTAAATATTGTCCGACTACCGAACGTATCCAAAAAAAATACACACTCTGATGGCGTAAGGCTGTGGCAGGGTCTTTGGTGTTGAAACATTTTTATGATGTCCAAAATTATGTTCAATATAGAAATGCATATACAAGGAGGGACAGAGCAATAACTTAGCTAGACTTCTTTCAGTTTGATTCGTTCGATGGCCCAGTTCGTGAGCTACATTAATTCCATTTGTCGCCAACAAAATTCCTAAGGACAATACCTTCCCGATCATCTCATGGGTTTGGAAGATTCCATTAGATAAGTCCCAAAGCCCCCACATTAAAAGTGCAAAAATCATTGGTATATTCCCATATAATAACCAATCAAACGAAGCATTAATTTTTCGTTCCTCTACTTCTTTTTCCGAGTAGCTTACCTGTCGATCTGGCAAAATAATTTCTAAAATGGGAATCAAAACAAAAGCGTAGAATACAGTAGCATAGCTCCAAACTCCTCTTTGTGAAAGGGATATTATAGTCACTATGGGTATGCTGTAAGCGAGTAAATACTTTATATCCTTAAACATAGTCAGTTGCATTCAACACACTAAGATAGCTATTTTTGACTTTTTGATTTGTACACAATATTACTCACCAAGCCTGCAATAATCAAAAAATCCCTAATAAGCTCAAAAAAGTATAGGTTTCATCAAATAAAAATACCCCGAAAGACAGGGTGAAAAAAACTTCTACATATTTGAACGGAGCCACCATGTTGGCCTCATATGCTCGGAAAGCTTTGGTCATGAATAGCTGAGCCAAGAAACCCAATACTCCAAGAATAAATAAACCGGGTGCATCGTTGATGCTGGGCGTGTTCCAATTCTTTAGCCACATGCATACCTGACCAATCAAAATCTCTAACAACATAAAATAAAAAACAACCACCACCGGATCATCTCCGTGGCCAATCTTATTTAGCAAGATGTATACCCCTGCAGAAAAAACTGCTGACAAAATGGCAATGGAGAATCCTACTATGGATACAGAAGGATCAAACCCTTTGATCAAAAAAAACACCCAAAAATGTAATGGCGAAAAAAGCCACTGAAGCGGTTTAATTCTTTCTTTTAAAAATACCATCGCAAAAAAAGCTGCAAACAGTGGAGCTGTATAGCGGAGGGTCACTGCCGAACCCAAAGAAATATTCTGAATAGAGAGAAAAACAAGACCATAGAGGTCGTCCCAAGAATACCCCGAACGAGGAGCAATTGTTTTTGATTCCCCCAGAGAGGAATATTGAAATACTTTAGATAGAAAAAAGCAATAAAAAGGGAGGTAACCGAACGAAAGAATATCAATTCAAAAGTGGGATAATCAATAAATTTTTTGACTAGCGAGTTCATCAGCCCAAACAAGCCAGTACTGAGAAGCATGTATTGAATGGCATGATGAAATTCTTTCAAACGAAACGTTTTATACAAAGATCATTTTTATTAGTCGATCTCAGTCACATTAACTTCATTATTTTAGTAGCATTAAAGAAACCGAATAAAATCTCTCTTGAATATTTTTAGACTAAAATGTCCCATTTGTCACAATGGGGAGTTTTTGCAAACCCAACCTCTTTTCTTTTTCAAACTCATCAGGGTTCGAGAAAGTTACACTAACTGTAAAACCCGGTTTAAAATCGAACCAGCTTTTACTATGGTTTATGAATGTTTCTTATCCTTTAGGAGTATTCCTAATGATGGCAACTACTTTAATCTATTGGCTGTGAAGTAATCCTTTTTCAGTACTGCATTGTTTTCTATGGATTGTTGGGGTTGTTCTAATTTTAAATTCCTACATCAATGCTTGGTCAAAATTAATCCAGGCCAACTTTTTTTCAATTACAATTTCAAGCTAAAACAATCAGAGGATTAAGGTTTGCAAATGGCAACCACTTTTTTCAATAGTTCGAGATCAGCGATTTCTTTCGGTTGCTCCCAAATAGCATCATTGGAACCTGGTGGCTCCTGTTTCGTTTTAATTTGAGCCGATAAATGTACACTTTCAAAACGATTGGTAACAAACCGATGGCAATTGTAGTGGTTTATCCCACCTCCAGGTTGTATTTCAATTTGACCTAGGGTCACGGATTTCCATCGTTTTAACGTTTCGATTCCTTCAACCGCTTGTGTTGGGTGGCCTGTGCAGAGTACCCTGTTGATTCCCAATTCTATAAACTTACCCAGTGCCTCTTCAGGTGTACGAATTAAATCAAAGGCCCTGTGAAATGTTATTCCCAAAGGTTTAGCAAAAGCTAGGGCTTGGTGAAGTTGTTCCCAACGAACGTCATTTTTAGAAGTAAGAAATCCCAAGACAATACCTGAAACTCCCAATTGTTTTGCCATTCGTATGTTTTCCAGTATGATTTGAAATTCATCCTCGTTATAGATGAAATTACCTGATCTAGGTCGGATTAAACAATGTATTGGAAGTGAACTTAAACGAACTGCTTCTTTGATAAATCCGTAGGAAGGGGTTATCCCGCCGTGGGTCAATTCTGAACACAATTCAATCCGATCAGCACCCGCTTCTTGTGCGTGGCGAATGGATTGGAGACTGGTAGCGCATACTTCTACTTTCAACATTACTGGCTTGTTTGTGATAAAGTTCATGTTTTTTTACAGAAAATCCAGTACCTTTTTTTAAGATTAAATCCTTTTTTTTGTTTTTATTTAAATCCTGTTTCAAACACTAATTCACTAAAACACTTATGATACTTCAACCCTATTTAGCAGAATTTATAGGAACTGCACTTCTCCTATTATTAGGTACAGGAGTGGTCGCCAATGTCAATCTCAAAAAAACCATTGCCTATAATCAAAATCCATGGATGTTGATCACGACTGCCTGGGCGTTTTCAGTATTTGTAGGTGTCTTTGTTTCCAGTCAATCCAGTGGTGCCCATTTGAATCCTGCCGTAACGCTTGGAATGGCAGTAGCGGGAAAATTTTCATGGGAATGGGTTGGCGGTTATATCATCGCTCAGGTATTGGGTGCGATGGGTGGTAGTTTTTTGGCTTATCTCGCCTACATTGATCACTACCGAGCAACGGAAGAGGAATCAGTAGTAAGAAGTACCTTTTGCACAGCACCCGCCATTCGAAATTATAAAAATAATGTCTTCGCTGAGGCCGCAGGGGCTTTTGTGTTGGTTTTTTCTGCCCTCATGATTGCTAGCCCCAACATTCAAATAGAAGGCAGTACAGTGACTAATTTTGGTTTGGGGGCCTTGGATGCTCTTCCAATTGCAATTGTAGTATGGGTTATTGGTTTGGGTTTGGGTGGCAATACTGGTTATGCCATTAATCCAGCACGGGATTTCGGCCCTCGATTGATTTATCAATGGTTACCAAGAAAAAATAAAGAAGCTGATTGGACATATAGTTGGGTGCCTATTTTGGGTCCTTTTTTGGGAGGTGCTGCCGCTGGAGGGCTCTATCTACTTTTGGGCCTGTAGGGATCACTTCGCCACGTTGACTGCTCGGGTTTCTCGAATTACAGTGATCTTCACTTGGCCAGGATAGGTCATATCTGTTTGTATTTTCTGTGAAATTTCAAAGGATAACTGTGCCGCTTGGTCATCACTTACTTTTTCGCTTTCCACAATAACACGGAGTTCACGACCCGCTTGAATGGCATAGGCTTTGTTAACCCCATCAAAATCATGGGCTATATTTTCTAGGTCTTTGAGTCGCTGCACATAACTGTCGAGCACTTGACGTCGGGCACCAGGTCGGGCGCCAGATATGGCATCACACACTTGAACAATGGGAGAAAATAATGACGTCATTTCAATTTCATCATGGTGGGCACCAATAGCATTACACACTTCTTTTTTCTCACCGTGTTTTTCAGCCCATTCCATTCCAAGCAATGCATGGGGGCTTTCGGATTCTTCTTCTGGAACTTTCCCAATATCGTGGAGCAAACCAGCCCGTTTGGCCAGTTTGGGGTTCAGTCCCAATTCCACGGCCATTATACCGCAAAGCTTGGCGACTTCTCTTGAATGTTGGAGAAGGTTTTGTCCATAAGAAGAGCGGTATTTCATTCGTCCTACGATCCGAATCAATTCAGGATGCAAGCCGTGAATCCCTAAGTCGATCACCGTACGTTTGCCAACCTCAACAATTTCATTTTCAATTTGACGCTTCGTTTTTTGGACCACCTCTTCAATTCGAGCTGGGTGAATTCGCCCATCACTCACTAGCTTGTGCATTGACAATCGAGCAATTTCCCGACGCACCGGATCAAAACAAGACAGGATAATAGCCTCTGGGGTATCGTCAACAATCACTTCCACTCCGGTAGCCGATTCCAGAGCGCGAATGTTTCGCCCTTCACGACCAATTATTCTCCCTTTGATATCATCTGACTCTATATTGAAAACAGACACACAATTTTCAATGGCTTCTTCAGTTCCAATCCGTTGAATGGTATTGATAATTATTTTCTTAGCTTCTTGCTGAACGGTAAGTTTAGCCTCTTCTAGCTTTTGCTGAGTATATTCCATCGCAGCAGCTTTCGCTTTATCTTTCAGGGAATTGACCAATTCTTTTTTGGCTTCATCTGCTGAGTAGTTTGCGATCTGTTCTAGTTTTTCTATGTTTTGCTTCTGGATCTCTGAGAAAACTTTCATTTTTTTATCCAGTTTTTCCAAACGTAGTTTCAACTGTTCCTCTTGGGCATCCAATTTTCGATTGAGATCCTTATTTTTGTTTAATTCGTTAGATAGGCGGGATTCTTTGTCGCGCAGACGCTTTTCAATCTCAGAAACTTTATTCTCTCGTTGAAAGATTACTTTCTCATGTTCCCCTTTGAGCTCGATAAAGCGCTCTTTGGCTTGAAGAATTTTATCCTTTTTAATGTTTTCACCATCACGACGTGCTTTTTTGATTATATCGCTGGCACGTGTTTCTGACTGCTTAATAATGCCATTGGCTTTGCTTCGCTGCAAAAATTTCCAGTGAAAACACCAACAACAAGAGCCCCTGCAGCAAGTAGGTATGGGATATATATTTCCATATTGATTCAAAATAAAAAAGCCTGTATTAGCGTTGAGTTTTGTATAAACTCCCTATAAACAAGTTTGAGGCTACCCCATTGCTCAAGGATCTGCTCTAAGCAGCTTGCTTTTACAAAAGTGACTCACCTCTTTGATTTAAATCTTCGTTGAGTTTATCAAAAAAAGTACTAATACAGGCAGTATTGTATTACTATGTTAAAGAACGTTAGTAAGTCGCAATGTGGACGTCTATGAGATCAATCAATTCTTGAGTCTTGAGGGCATTATCGCCTCCAGATTCAGGTTGGACTTCGTTTTTTTCCGCACGTGCTGCGTATTGTAGAGCACACATGGCTAAAACATCTTGTTTATCTCGTACAGCATAATTTTGTTCAAGTTGCTTAATCATACTTTCTATTTTCTTTGCAGAATTGCGTAAGGCAGCCTCTTGATTGGGTGATATCGATAAGGGATAGACCCGATCGGCAATCGTCAACTTGATTTTGATTGTATCACTCATATTTGACTATAATTCTGCAATTTGATATAAGCATTGATCAACCTCTTTGATCAGGCTGTTCAGTTTACGTTTTGTATTGGCTTTACTTTCGTTACTGCCGAGTAAGCTATTGGCAACTTTGAGTGAGGTGTTTTCTTGAGAAACATTTGCATGTTTTTCTTGTAAATCTTTATGTTGCTCCTGTAAAGCGATTATTTCACTTTCAAACCTCTGAATCTGTAAATGATTTTCCTTTAGCTTATTTAGAAGGACAATTACTTTTTTTTCTAGGAGTAACAGTTTTTGATCCATGTCTCAGTCGATTTTGACAAACACTTACTTAACAAAAGTAATAATTCGATTTCATATATTTAACAACGTTTATGGCGTTTTCATAACTTTAACAAAACTGTAAACATTGAAGCCCCTGTTATTGGAATTCTGTATCACTATCAAATCAAAGGTTTTTTTTATTGTGCTGCTTTTACTAAGTGGAACCCGTCTCTTTAGCCAAAATGAGATTCAGTTAGGTCTGCCCATTGAGATTCCCTTGGCCCTTTCTGGAAATTTTGCTGAACTGCGAGGAGATCATTTTCATGCAGGAGTGGATATCAAAACAAAAGGGCGTCAAGGATTAAAAGTAAATGCGGTTGAAAAGGGTTCCATTCGAAGAATTCGAGTGAGCACAACTGGGTATGGCAAGTCTTTGTATTTGGAACACAATAATGGCCTAACCACTGTCTATGCTCACCTACAAAAGTTCGCTCCAAAAATTGAATCCTTAATTAAATCGATCCAGTATGAAAAACAAACTTTTGAAGTTCAAAAATTTCTTCGCAAAGGAGAGTTGACTGTGACCCAAGGAGAACTGATTGGTTACTCTGGAAATACTGGGGGAAGTTTTGGCCCTCATTTGCATTTTGAAGTTCGAAATTCGGACACGCAACGCCCACTCAATCCACTCCGTATGGGACTTCCGGTGAAGGATACCCAACGCCCTCAACTGCAGCAGCTCTATTTATTTGACGAAAAAGAAACCCTACATCAGGTGGTACCCTTGCAGAAAATGAGCGATAGTGTTTATCGAACCGACCTCATTCAAGCCAAAGGGAAAATTGGTTTTGGGCTGGGAATGTTTGATCGACAGGATTTTAGTTACAATCGCAATGGAATATACAAAGCCGAATTGATTCTCAACGGGAGAACCGTCTATTCGTATCAATTGGATCAAATTGATTTTAAGGACCAAAAATTCATTCCGCTCTTTATTGACTACCCACTCTTGAAAAAAAAAAAGAGACGCATCTACAAACTTTTTACCCCTAAGCACAGTGAATTGAGTTTTTTAAGCAATGTGCCATCAGATGGGGTAGTTACGATTCAAGAAGGTAAATCCTATCAATTAAAAATAGTAATTGCTGACTTTCAAGGCAATCGGTCTTATTTGGAAACCTATATCGATGGGAAACAAGGCTTGCATTTTTTTGAGCCGTATAAAGTTGATGCTAGCACTCACTCGCTTCTCCCAGAAAGAGATTATTTAATTGATTTTGGCAAGAAAGGCGTGTATTTCTCTAAAGAAAGTTTTTTTAATCCTGCTGCTATTAACTGTGAGCCGAGCCCATTAGGTCTTGACCTAGAGTTGCCTCTAGTGCCCGTTCGTAAAGACTTTGAAGTCTTTTTCAATCCTCCTTCAGGAGATAGCCTCAAAATAGCCCAAACAGCTATTATTAGAACCAACGAGAAAGGAGAAGTTTCATTCTTAAATACGCAGAAAAAAAAAGGAACGTTGGGAAGCTAAAACTAAAGAAGGAGGACGGTTTTATTTGGGTAGAGACCGTATTGACCCCCTTGTAGAACCCGTGAATTTTAAAGAAGGACAATGGCTGTCTCGCTTTCGTTATCTCAAAATCCGTATCGATGATTCCGATAGCGGCATCCAATCGTATCGAGGAACACTTAATGGACATTGGATTCTCTTTGAATACGAACCCAAATTGAAGTTACTTACCTACGACTTTAGCGATAAAACTTTTGAAGCGGCCGAACACAAGCTAGAACTCGAAGTCAAAGATCGAGTGGGGAACCGAACTCTTTATCAAGCAACAATCTTCCGTAAATACAATCTAGAGGAGTAGCTAGGCTGTTTTTTCCAGTGCAAAAGCCTCTAGAGTTTGCAAAACATAATCAATTTCTTCCTCGGTATTGAAGCTAGAGAAAGAGAAACGCAAAGAAGCCATCCCTTTGGGAATTTGTAATTGATTCAAAACATGGGACCCCATAGTACCCCCCGACTGGCAAGCACTCCCCTTGGAGCAAGCAATCCCCTTCAAATCCAGTTGGAAATCAAGAAGCATGCTTTGTTCTGAGTTAAAGGGTAGGGCAACGTTGACAAGAGTATAAGTACTTTGGTCTAAATTATCACAACAACCATTGAAATGGGCCTTTGGAAAAATTCGTTTGATCCCTTTGATGAAGTGTTTTTTTAAGGATTCGATGTAAGTCTGTTCTTCTTCAAGCTTTCCGTAGGCAATTTCTAGGGCTTTGTGCATGCCGATAATGCTGTGAACCGCTTCGGTTCCTGCACGAAGTCCACGTTCTTGTGCTCCTCCATATATAAATGAATGCAACCCTGTGTTCTTCCGAATAAAGGAAAATCCAATTCCTTTAGGACCATGGTATTTGTGGGCCGCAGAAGACATAAAATGTATGGGAATTTCGGACAAATCAAATTTGAAATGACCCACACCTTGAACGGCATCGGTATGGAAATAGGCCCCGTTATTTTGGCACAACTGAGCTACCTTTTCGAGGTTTAGTATCGTTCCAATTTCATTATTGACGTGCATCAAACTCACTAGTGTAGGGGTATTGTCTTCCTCAAGAAGCTGTTCGAGATGGTCTAAGTCTAAGTGTCCTGAAGCAGAGAGTTTTACATACTTCACTTTGATTCCTTCTTCTTTAAGAACATCCAAGGTGTGGAGAATCGCATGGTGTTCTATTTTGGAAGAAATGATGGTGGAAATGTTCAAGTCTTTAACTGCTGAACGAAGGATCATATTATCCGATTCGGTGCCTCCTGATGTGAAAATAATTTCTTTGGCTTCTGCTCCAAGCAGCTGTGCAATACTTTTACGTGCCGACTCGACAAAAGCTTTGGCTTCGCGTCCATATCCATGAGGTGAAGACGGATTTCCGAAACATCCCATCATGGATTCAGACATAGCGGCAATCACTTCCGATCGCATAGGAGTGGTTGCGGCATTATCAAGATAGACCTGCATCATACTGTAAACTTAAGGAAGAAGGTGGGTTTTACTCAAATTCTTTCAAAGTTTTTAGGATAATTGCGATACAATCATCGAGTTGTTCTTCGGTCATCACTAAGGGAGGAGCAACCCGTATAATATTTCCATGGGTGGGTTTGGCCAACAATCCGTTGTCCTTTAGACGAATGCAAATATTTCATGCGGTATCGGTGCCAGGACCATCATTGATTACAATTGCATTCAAGAGCCCTTTTCCACGAACCAAGGTCACAACTGAATGGGACTCGATGTAAGCTTGCATTGCGATGCGAAAGCGTTCTCCCAAGCGACGGGCATTTTGTGTCAATTTTTGATTACGAATGACTTCCAAAGCTGTTTTGGCTACGGTCACTCCCAAAGGGTTTCCCCGAAGGTGCTCCCATGTTGTCCAGGTTCAATAACATCCATGATCGTGCTATCACAAAGAACGGCGGATACTGGATAGGTTCCTCCACTAAGGGCTTTCCCCAATATCAATAGGTCGGGACGCGTGTAGGTATCGGGCTGTTTTTTCACAATGTCCTTCACAACTGCAGTTGCCACAAACCGCCAATAGCGATCCTGTTCGTCCAATTCCCGTTTGAATTTCATCGGCCATCAACAGCACATTGAATTCGTCACAGAGTGTTCGTGCGCCACGAATAAAATTTTCGTCGGGAGTGTAGACACCTGCTACTCCCTCGATGGGTTCTACCAAGAAGCCCACTATGTTTTTATTGGTTTGGAGTAGGGCTTCTAGTGCCTCCAGATCGTTATAAGGAATATGTAGGAAACCACCTGTATGTGGGCCAAAATAATTTTTTGAGCCAGCGTCGGAGGAAAACGATATAATCGTAGTAGTACGTCCGTGAAAATTATTGTCACAAACAATAATTTGCGCTTTGTTTTCTAGAACCCCTTTTACGGTATATCCCCATTTCCGGGTAATTTTTATCGCTGTTTCTACCCCTTCTGCCCCTGTATTCATCGGGAGCAAACGCTCAAAACCAAAGTATTCGGTAGTGTAAGCCATATATTCTCCCAAACGATTGTTGTGGAAAGCTCTAGAAGTTAAGGTTAATGTGGAAGCTTGTTCTTGGAGCCTGGCTACAATCTCTGGATGACAGTGGCCTTGATTCACAGCAGAATAGGCTGAAAGGAAATCATAGTATCTTTTCCCTTCAACATCCCACAGGTAAACTCCCTCTCCTTTAGCAAGAACAACTGGCAAAGGATGGTAGTCGTGTGCACCGTATTCCTTTTCTAAATCCAGATGGTGTTGGGTCGCGTTGGCTTGTTGTACTTCCATGATGTTAAATTTAAAACTTTACAAATGATATTCGTGTTGATATAACATTTTACAAGTTGCGTCTCCATCAAAGATATCACAAATTCATCAACAAATTTATCTGATGCAACTTCCATTAGCACTACTTTTGCCGCATGGGGAAAAAAAAATAAACCTCGTACTGAAAGATCTAGAAATTGTTGACATCAATAGCAAAGGAATGGGTGTTGGGAAACAGGACGGTCGAGTCTTTTTTGTGGCGGGTGCTGTACCGGGTGACATCGTCTCAGCCACCGCTTTTCGCAAAAGACGGGACTACTGGGAAGCACGCTTAGACCGTATTGAGACATCCTCACCCAATCGGGTAGAAGCCGTTTGTGATTACTTCGGTTTGTGTGGTGGTTGCATATGGCAACATTTAAATTATAAAGCCCAACTACACTTTAAAGAAAAAGAAGTAGCACACAACCTCACACACATAGGGAAAGTAACACCTGAGCAAACAAAACCTATTTTAGCGGCACCCAAGTCCTACTTCTATCGAAATAAAATGGAATTTTCTTTTTCCAGTCAACGCTGGTTGACTATCGATGAAATTGATCAAGACACTCCAATAGAACGCCGAGGCGTTGGGTTTCTAAACCCGGTATGTGGGATAAGGTGGTAGATATCCACCAATGTCATTTACAGAAAGATCCATCCAATGCGATTCGCAACTTTATACGCCACTACGCCTTGGAACAAAATCTTAGTTTTTTTAACCCCAGGTCCCAAGAAGGGTTTTTGCGTACTTTACTCATTCGAACCACCCGTTTGGGGGAAGTGATGGTTTTGTTACAGTTTTTCTATGACGATCCCACTGAAATTGATGGCCTTTTGGCGACACTTCTCGATGCCTTTCCAGAAATAAGCTCCCTCCTCTACTGTGTTAACAGCAAGGCGAATGACAGTCTCTACGATCAAAAGATACAGGCCTATACTCAGCAAGATTACATACAAGAAAAAATGGGGCACTTAACCTTTCAAATTACCGCCAAGTCCTTTTATCAAACCAATTCTGAACAGGCCGAAAGGCTTTATTCTTTGGTGAAAGAAATGTCCCAGTTACAGCCCCACGAAATTGTTTATGACCTGTATACCGGAACGGGAACTATTGCTCAATATGTAGCCAATCAGTGTCAAAAAGTTATTGGAATTGAATCCGTACCCGAAGCCATTGAAGCCGCCAAAGTCAACGCCAAAAACAATTCAATTACCAATGTGGCTTTTGAAGTAGGCGACATGAAAGACTGTTTTAATCAAGGTTTTATTACTCGTCACGGAAAAGCGCAGCTTGTCATCACTGATCCACCTCGAAGCGGAATGCACCCCAAAGTAGTGAAACAGCTATTGGAATTGGCACCCGAACGAATCGTATATGTTAGTTGTAATAGTGCTACACAGGCGCGTGATTTGAGTCTTTTAAAAGCAAACTATCGAATTGAATTGAGTCAAGCTATAGATCTTTTTCCACAAACCCAGCATGTAGAAAATGTTGTACTTTTGATACGATTATGAGGTCATTCCCCACACTTTTTCTCGTTATGCTCGGTCTCCACAGTCTATTTTACAGTTGTGAAAAAGATGACATCTGTTTGGAAGAAACGCTTCCCACACCGCGGTTGAATATTAGCTTTGTAGATGCACAAAATCCAGAACTCAGCAAAGAAGTTCAAGGACTCCAAATCAAATCCTTGAGCATCGATTCCATCCTTCCCATCAGCGATCCATACTTACTCCCCTCCGACAGGATCAAACTTTCACTGAATTTGAATTCACAACCAATTTAGGAACGGATACAGAGAGCAAGACCCTTATCCAATTCACCTACCAACGCAAAGACGAATACATCCATCGGGCTTGTGGATTTCGGGGAACGTATTTTTTAAACGAACAATCGGTCGCCCAGAGCGACCCTTCCAACAGTTGGGTTCTCGGGTTCGAAATTCGACAAGACACCATCAGCAATGAAGAAACTGTGCATTTGGCTTTGTATCATTAGTGGATTGATCTCCTGGGAAACGCTGCAAGCTCAAGAAGTTGAAGTTCTCTCTCAGGATACCCTATCTATAAAAAAGAAGTTTCGTAAACATCCCATGACGCTGCGAGCAGGGCTAGATCTATACCGACCCATTCGCACCCAAATTGACGATGAATATTCGAGTTTTGAACTGGTCACGGACCTCAATATAACCGACAATCTCTACATAGCATTAGAAGCGGGAACAGAAGAGCGCACCATGCAGTCGGAACAAGTGAATTTTGATGTGAAGGAAACTATATCAAAATCGGGATCGATTACAATATGTTTGAAAACTGGGAGGGCATGGACAACCAAGTCTATATCGGTTTTCGAATCGCAGGCAGCTCTCATGAATTAAATATCAATAATTACCTCTTGTATACGACCAATCATTTTTTCGATGACGCAATCACCTCCATTGGCTATGCCACCGGACCCCGACCCGATTTGAGTGCCAATTGGTTTGAGATTGTTACGGGAATCAAAGTGGAACTCACCAATAATTTATACACCGGCTTCAGTCTTCGTTTAAATGTCCTAATGGGTGAAACAGTTCCTGAAAATTTTGCCAATCTCTACATTCCTGGCTTCAACAAAGTCACCGATGACAATAATTTTAGTGTCGGGTTTAACTACACCCTCACTTATGCTTTGCGCTTTGGCAAAAAAGACAAGGAACTTCAGACCAATTGACTCTTTCCTTGTTAATATAAAATTGCCTTACGCGACATAGTTAAGAATCCTTAGGAATCTTATGAATCTTTTTCGTTCCTGCGTAAATGGGAAAATTCAGCAAGCGTGATTCTAATTTTCCATTGAAAAGTTTGATTTTGCGGCTGGGACGAAGGCCAATGCTTTTCATGGCTTCTAGATTGGATGTAATCATCCAAGCCTGGGTATTGGGATAGTGTTGTTTGAAGGTATTTCCTATTTTTTCATATAGCGCCTTGATATCGCCTTCCAGTCGCTCTCCATAGGGGGATTGGTTACCAAATGTAATGGGGTTTCAGAAAGTTTTTGGGTTTGAAAAAATCATGGCGTTCGATACTAACAAACTCTTCTAAGTTAGCCTGTCCCACGTTTTCCTGCGCTTTACGAACGGCCGATGGCGCTTTGTCAGATCCCAAAATTTGAATGCCAGGGGAGATCACCTTTTTGAGCAAGCTGTCGCGAATGGTTTCAAATAGATTTGGATCCCAATTGGCCCAACGTTCAAAAGCAAAATACTCTCGATTGATATTGGCTGGAATTTGAGCGGCCATCATCGCAGCTTCAATAACCAACGTACCGCTGCCACACATAGGGTCCAAAAAGTCGGTCTTGCCTTCCCAACCCGAATGAAGAAGCATGCCCGCCGCCAAAACTTCATTGATGGGAGCAATATTGGTCACTTTACGATAGCCTCGCTTATGCAAGGATTCTCCAGAAGCATCCAACGATAGAGTGACTTGCTGGTTATATATGTGTATATGGATCTTTAAATCCGGTTGATGGGGGTCTACAGAGGGGCGTTTTCCTGTTTGTTTGCGAAACCGATCGACCAAGGCATCCTTGGCTTTTTGACTCACATAGAGGGAATGGACGAAGAGATCCCCAAATACCACACTATCAATAGCAAAAGTTTGTTCTGCACTCAAGTAGTTTTCCCACGCAAAGCGATAGAGTGCCTGATAGAGCATTTCTTCATTGGCAGCAGCAAAACGATGAATGGGCCACAAGATTTTCAAAGCGGTACGCAAGGCGAGATTCGCTTTGTACAAAAAACCCAAGTCCCCTTTGAAGGTCACCATCCGATTCCCTTCCATAATGGAACGTGCTCCCAGAGCAAGTAATTCTTTCGCTAAAAGAGGTTCAAAACCATAAAAAGTTTTGGCTAGAAACGTTAAATTTTTGTCCATCTAGGGAATTTCTAGGCCAAAAATACGCTATTTTTATTGCCCGCAATTCAATATTAATGACCTATACAACCTTACTCTTTGGGCTTCCATTCATAGGCGTTTGTGCAGGGATTCTCCTAGCCCACCTCCTTGTCAATAAACAAAGGTGAGTCAAGCATTGCTGCTTGCATTTAGTGGAGCTTTTTTATTATCTGTTGTTTTTTTTGAACTGCTGCCCAAGCTATTCGCTGCTGAGGATTTCACAGTTGGCTATTGGGTCATTGGGGCATTCTCTTCCAGATCGCGTTGGAATACTTTTCCAAAGGTATTGAGCACGGCCATACCCATCCATCTGCGCAAAATAAATATCCCTGGTTGCTGTGGCTGAGTCTGGGGTTTCATGCCTTTACAGAGGGCATGCCTTTAAGCAACTATCCGCAGCTGGCTTGGGGAATGTTTGTTCACAAGATTCCAGTCACGGTGGCTTTGTTCACTGTACTCAAACTCCAATCCAAAAACTGGAAGTCCTTGCATCTACCCCTCGTGGCCTTTGCGCTTCTCACTCCCCTAGGAGGAATGCTTGGAGCACGTATGCTTCTGAATGGAACAGCCATTTTATTACCAATAACCGGTATGGTGGTAGGGATTCTGCTCCACATCGCAACCACCATCATCTTCGAAACTAGCGAAGGACATCGCTTTAATGCAGCCAAATTCATTAGTATATTTCTGGGGTTTTTATTGGGCAGTCTTCTATAGTCCAACCAGATATTACATTTCTATAACCACCTATTACTTTATTTCCAACACTCGCTACCCAGCCATTGTAGGGGCTCCAAGAAAGCTTGACTTTTTTAATTGGCCGGTTTGAGAAAGAATCGTTTGGGAGAATCTTCTTTCCAGAGCGTGTAGAGCGAATCTAGGGAATAGTCCAAGGCAGTGTCTTGTCTGTCCAACAATCCATTGGCGAAGGCCCGCTGCAAAATGTCTTCAATGAAATAATCTTCTTTGTGTTGGGCAGGGTCGTATTCCTGTTTGAGACTTAGCTTGAAAAGCGAAGCTGTAGTTTGATAAATAAATGCACGCCATCCGTTGCGCAATTCTTTGATAAGTTGATGCGTAGTGAAACCCGTTTGACGATGCACCAGTTTGATGAGAATGCGCCCTTGGGAGCGAGAGAGCTTTCGAAGCTCTTCTTCAAATTCATCATAAATAAATGACTCCAGGCGTTTTAAGTATTTTTTTCGTTGGCGTTTTTTCTTCAAAGTGGATAGCCTTTCATTCAGTACTTCAAATCGATCGGCAGCCAACTTGGCATAGGGATAGACTTTGATAGTGCGTGCCCGAAGCACCGCATACTCCTTCGCGGCATCGTAGGAAGCAAATTCCAAGGGGGGAATAGAATGACCTCATCCAATTGAACGGAGGCGTTGGGGATCGAATCCCCTTCGATCAATATCAAATCACCCTCCATAGGATAGGACTGTGCCAAACCACAAAAGGATAACAAACCCCAACCCAAAAGAAGTGCTTCTTTCATGGGGTTAAAGTACAAATAATGGGATGGGATGAAAATCGGTAAAGGGATAATTCATACTTTTAGTATCCTTAAAATAAATAGACTATGAAGATTTTAGACGACAAGGCGATTGCCTTTTTTGAGACCTATTTGAATAACGCCGCGCCTACAGGCTATGAAGCAGCAGGGCAAAAACTTTGGATGGATTACCTCAAACCCTATGCGGATACCTTTATCACCGATGTATATGGAACTGCCGTAGGGGTAATCAACCCCGATGCTGATTACCGCGTTGTTATTGAAGGGCATTCTGATGAAATCTCATGGTATGTTAACTACATTACGGATAGTGGCCTAATATATGTTATCCGCAACGGGGGGAGTGACCATCAAATTGCCCCTTCCAAAGAGGTGAATATTCACACCAAAAAAGGAATTGTAAAAGGTGTCTTTGGGTGGCCTGCCATTCACACGCGAAAAGCTGGAAAAGAAGAAATTCCAAAGCTCGATACCATCTTTATTGATATTGGAGCCAAAGACAAAAAAGAAGTGGAAAAAATGGGTGTACATGTCGGCTGTGTGATTACTTATCCCGATACATTTCACATCCTCAACAAGAACAAATTTGTTTGTCGAGCCATTGATAACAGAGCAGGAGGATTTATAATTGCTCAAGTAGCACGCTTACTTAAAGAAAATAAAATCGAATTACCTTTTGGATTGTACATTACCAACTCTGTTCAAGAGGAAGTGGGTCTTCGAGGGGCGGAGATGATTACACAAACGCTGAAACCTGACCTGGCTATTGTTACTGATGTCTGCCATGACACCACCACCCCCATGATCAATAAGAAACAGGAGGGACACACAGAAATTGGTAAGGGTCCTGTAGTCTCTTATGCCCCAGCCGTTCACAATAAGCTCAGAGAACGAATACTTGAAACTGCGGAAGCTCAAAAAATTCCTTTCCAGCGGTTAGCT
Organism: Flavobacteriaceae bacterium; assembly: GCA_038143795.1. GTDB lineage: Bacteria > Bacteroidota > Bacteroidia > Flavobacteriales > Flavobacteriaceae > UBA11891. The sequence goes on from JAYQMQ010000001.1 coordinate 158,287, forward strand.
TCTTCACGGTTCACAGGCACCGATACCGATGCTTTTGCCTACAGCAATGGTGGGGTGGCCTCTGCTTTGATTTCCCTCCCCTTACGCTATATGCATACAACGGTTGAGATGGTACAGCGGGAGGATGTTGAAAATGTGATTCGATTAATTTATGAAACCTTGCAGACCATTAAGGCCGGTGAATCCTTCAGCTATTTTGATTAATTAACAGATTATAAAAGCGATTGCAGGTTTTTTTTAAAGTAACGGATGCTATCAGTAGCACTCTTCATGGAATTGACTGCATAATTACCCCTTGTTCAAGATAGTAGTATTCCAATCCTGATTGATTGGGATCGGGAAGCTCGGCGGTGTAGTCTATGGATCCATTGCCCAACTCAGTATAGTCCCGTGTTACTTTGTCCATGTCTTTAATATGCCACATCACGTATCGGCCCGGTTGATCCGCTACCAATGCTTTTGGGGATTCACCCGAATGTATTACCCAGTAGAGGTCCATTTGCAGTTTGACTAAATCGGCATCGGTGGCTGTCATTAAAATTTGATGCCCCGTAGTTCCGCTCCAATTTTCAAATTCATAGCCGTGGTTGTGATAGGCAAAACCTAAACCGGCTTGTGCCACTTGTGCACCAATCTCATTCAATCGGTTGGCTAAGCGTTTGAATCCTTCTGCGTTTCGATAGGGTGGGCTCACAAATGGCCAAGTGAGGTAAGACGATTGAAGACGAGTTGCTGCTTCAATACATTGATCGACATAGCGGGCCAACGAATCTGGAGAGGCTTCAATATAATCCATAAAACCATAATGGCCACTTGAAGTCGTCATATTCAAATCCTCTAGGACAGATTTAAAGTCAGCAACTGAATAACCATAAAGGGTTCCATTTGTAGCATCAAATCCATAAGTTTCAAAATCTTCATAACCCAATGCTTTGAGTTTCTGCAAACATTCGATAGGGTTTTTCAACATGGCATCGCGAACCGAAAAAAGTTGGAGTCCTAGTTTGAGTTTTGGTTTGGTTGTCATGGCTATATGAGGTATTCCCAGTCCTAATGCTGTTCCTAATGCCGCTGATTTTTCAATAAAATTACGACGATTCATACCACTAAAATAGTATTTGTTGTGAATTAGCGGCCTAAAATTGTTGTAGCCCGAGTTCGAAGGGGTTATCAATGTCAGAAATACTGTAAATCACTACGCCATCGTTAGTGACCACATAGGCGGTTTCATTTCGAAGAATGATATCTCGGGTATGCAGTGTTTAAATTGATTTTTTTAAAAAAGTATTCATTCGCTTCACCACACCTGGTCCTTCATAAACAAAGCCGGTATAGAGTTGAACCAATGAAGCGCCAGCTTGTAATTTTTCCAATACATCTTCAGGAGTATGGACCCCCCACTCCAATAATTGGGAAAGCATTATGGCTTTCCCGTGACAAATACCGAATTACCTCCGTACTACTATTCATAAGAGGCTTTCCGCTCAATCCACCACTTTCATTTTTATGGTGTGACTGAAGTCCATCACGACGCAAGGTCGTATTAGTGGCGATCACTCCATCTGTTTTTGTGTATTTTACAATTTGTATGATGTCGTTCAATTGCTCTTTGTTTAGATCGGGGGCAATTTTCAATAAAATTGGTTTTCTAGTTTTGCGTTGGCTGTTGTTGGCTTGTAGGGTTTTGAGTAATTTGGTAAGTGGTTCTCGGTCTTGCAATTCCCGTAGGTTTGGAGTGTTAGGGGAACTAACGTTGACCACAAAATAATCTACATGATCGAACAAAGCGTCAAAACAAATAAGGTAATCTTCAACTGCTGATTCGTTTGGTGTGATCTTATTTTTACCTATGTTCCCACCAATCAATACTTTTTTATTTTGCTTCAATCGCTGAACAGCGGCCTCTACCCCCTCATTATTGAAACCCATTCGGTTGATGAGTCCTTCATCTTTTGGCAAACGGAAGAGACGTTTTTTTGGGTTCCCTTTCTGCGGCTTTGGGGTCACTGTTCCAATTTCTATAAAACCAAAGCCAAAATTGGAAAGCTCTTTAAAAAGTTTGGCGTCTTTGTCGAATCCTGCTGCAAGTCCAATCGGATTCTTAAAGTGGAGTCAAAAACCTCGCGTTCTAAAGAAGGATGTGATACTGTGAAATAAGTCCGTAATGAGATACCAATTCCTGGAACCCAATGAACCCATCGAATCACTCGAAATACAAAGTGATGCACCCATTCGGGGTCAAAGAGGAACAGAAAGGGTTTAATCAGGTTCTTGTACATTACAAAAAATCCCGCCGAGGCGGGATTCTATATTTATTTTTTCTTTGCTGGAGGAGGATTGAGTTTGGAACTCATTTCTACAGAAATCCCTGAACGCTCCATTTTGATTTTTCCAGCCAAGGTTTCAATCACACAGGTATTGTCTTTTTCATTGACATCAGCAATCTTTCCGTGCAATCCACTTTTAGTGATAATGCGATTTCCTTTTTAATATTGTTGAGAAAGGTTTTTTCTTTCTTTTGGCGGCGTTGTTGTGGCAAGATGATGAAGAAAAAAACACCACCAGCATCAACAATAATAATGGGGCTTGTCCTGAAAACACTTCCATTAAGGACTAGTTATTGGCTTGTTGACGGGCTCTGGCCTGCTCATCACGCTGTGCTTGTTTGACAGGGTCAGGCGATACCATGGCTTTGATTCGTAGCATCTCACGGCCGCTTTCTGTGTTGGCTGAGATAGTTACGGTTTTTTGTTGCATGTTGGGCTTATTATTGGAGTCAAAACTCACTGTGATTTCACCCGTTCCACCTGGTACAATCGGCGTATTTTTGGGATAACTTGGCACCGTACATCCACAACTTCCACGGGCATCCACAATAATCAAATCCGATTTTCCCGTATTGGTAAATGAAAATACAGTTTGTACCTGTTCTCCTTCTGCAATTGTTCCAAAATCATGTATCACTTTGTCAAAGCTCATTATAGGAGCAGCTGATGCTGCTTTGGCAGCATCAGCTGCAGAAGTCTCAACATTAGCGTCGTTTACTTTTTTGGCAGCATTCGAATCTCCGCAAGCAGTGAAGATGAGAGAAATTGCAACCAAGGCCATTCCAAATAAATTTTTCATTGATGTTTATTTTTTTCAAAATTAAAAAAAAGTCATTCCCTCAATCCTCTTCCAGACTTCTTCATTCGGTTTGTTTCAGAATATTCTTTAACGAGCTTGTCCAAAACGCCATTAATAAAAATATTACTTTTTGAGTAGAATAATCCTTGGCGATTTCAAGTATTCATTGAGTGTTACCTTTGGAGGTATTGATTCAAAATACAAGAGCTCGGAAATTCCCAATTGAAGAAGCACCCAATCCAACTGAGCAATCCGATCGGCTTCCCAATTGGGTGTTTTGCCTTCGATTTCATTTTCTAATTCTTCTCTTTTAGAGACGGTTTTTTTCAGAAGTTGTTTTCCAAATTCTTTTTCTTCTTTTTGATCCTCTGGAAAGGGAAATACAAGAGAAGAAGGTTGGTTGGGTTTGATTTTTTTAATTTGCTTAACAATAAAAGTATTCACTAGAGAAAAGTCGTCGGCCCAGCTCAAGTTTTGATCTTCCAAATAGTCAAAAAGAGTGTCGTTGGGCGCAATAATTTCTTTGTATAATACTATGACAAAAGCGCAATCAGCTGACCAATTGGTCTCTTGTTCAAGATAGTGCGTGTAGAAAGGAGCCTTTTCCATAGCTTCAATTAATTGATCGACATAGTCGAAATGCAGCTCCCAACTCTTGATTCGTTTTTTTTTGATTTTTTCGTTTAAGAAAGGGTGAGCTCCCAAAAATCGAAGTAATTTGTTTTCAACAAAATTGGAGCTTGTATCCAAGGTGGAACGCTTCCGATGTTCTTGTTTGTTTTTGATTTCAAACCGTTCAATTGCTCTTTTATGAATCGCGATAAGCAGTGCGTACATTACAAAATACAAGTCATAGGCACCAAGCAGTTGTTTGTCAAACTTTTTACGAACCGCTGTGAAGGATTCTTCGGGGTCTTTATGAAGGGCATAGACTGCTTGCATGACTTTAATACGTATGTGCCTTCGGGTGAACATGTAAAAGAACTTTAAGCAAAAATACTCCTTTCCTTGGAAAAAATTGTATTCAGAAAAAAATTGTCCTCCAACGGCCTTTTGGAAATGATTAACTTTATCGTCGCATCCTTTTCATGAAAGAGTTACAATACCTCAACAAATACCTTCGAAAATACCAAGTCAAATTATTGACCGGAGTGATTATCACTGTCATTGCACGAATATTTTCCTTATTTGCACCTAGACTGGTAGGTGATTCCCTCACCACTATTGAGAATTACATCGTTGATCAAGACCTGACCCTGGAGGCTGTTAAAATGATCTTGCTCCAAAATATTGCCATTATTATCGGAACTGCACTTCTTTCTGGCTTCTTTACTTTTCTAATGCGACAGACCATTATTAATGTTTCCCGCTATATCGAGTTTGACCTCAAAAATGAAATCTATGAACACTATCAGCGACTCACACAGCGATTCTATAAAAATAACAGAACGGGAGATTTGATGAGCCGTATTTCGGAAGACGTTAGTAAAGTTCGTATGTACTTTGGTCCCGCCATTATGTACAGTATTAACACCATTGCCTTATTCGTGATTGTTATTGCTTATATGTTTAGTATAGCTCCCGAATTGGCTATGTATACCATCATTCCTCTTCCTCTCCTCTCCTTCATCATCTACAAACTCAACAGTGTCATTCACCAACGGAGTACGTTGGTGCAAGAAGTGTTAGCCAAGCTTTCCACCTTCACCCAAGAGTCCTTTAGTGGTATTTCCATCATCAAGTCCTATGTATTGCAACCCAAAATGGCTTCAGAATTCGGTATACTCACCGAAGAAAGCAAAGCTAAAAATATGAGTTTGGTTCGTGTTCAAGCTTGGTTTTTCCCTTTAATGATTTTGCTTATAGGAGTCAGTAATTTGATCGTTATTTTTGCCGGGGGTAATCAATATATTCAGGGTAAAATTGAAATTGGTGTATTGGGAGAATTCATCATTTATGTGAACATGCTCACCTGGCCAGTGGCTGTAGTGGGTTGGGTGACTTCCATTGTGCAGCAAGCCGAGGCTTCCCAAAAAAGAATCAATCGTTTTCTTCAAGAACGACCAGAGATTTTAGGCGGTAAAGGAGCACCCACCATCACAGACTACACGATCTCTTTTGAATCAGTGTCACTTCGCTATCCAGAGACTAATATACAGGCATTGGATAACGTTAGTTTTACCATCAACCAAGGCGAAAAATTGGGGATTGTTGGTGCTGTTGGATCCGGCAAATCATCACTCTTTGATGCACTAAGCCGGCTCTATGATGTGAATGAAGGAACAATACGTATTGGTGGTATTCCGCTTCAACAGTTTCGTCTGGAAGAATTGCGGAAATTAATAGGTATTGTCCCCCAAAACCCTTTCCTTTTCTCAGACACCTTAGCGAATAATATGCGATTTGGGAAACTAGAGTCAACCCAAGAAGAAATTGAAAATGCTGCTCAAATGGCTAATGTACACCAGAATATTATTGATTTTCCCGATAAGTATGATACCCTTTTAGGGGAACGTGGCGTGACCCTATCGGGAGGGCAAATCCAACGCGTTTCCATTGCTAGAGCCTTGATAAAAAATCCCGAAATACTGCTCTTAGACGATTGTTTATCCGCAGTGGATACCGATACCGAAGAAAATATTCTCAATAATCTAAAGCAAATCCGAACTGAAAAAACCACTTTGATAGTGAGTCATCGACTTACTTCTGTACTCGATGCGGATCATATTATTGTTCTAGATCAGGGTAAAATAGTGGAAGAAGGAAGCCATCAATCGCTTCTCAAAAACAAGGGATATTATTTTGATTTATTTCAAAAACAACAAACAGAAAACGCATAATGATTTGTTTTGTTTAATTTTTTTAGAAATTTGATTATAATCTGAAACCAATTTAAACAAAAACCATGCAGAAAGGCACTGAAGGAAATCAGGAAGAGATTTTCTCCAAAGTACTCAGAGCAGGTAGACGTACTTATTTTTTCGATGTAAGAGAAACGAAAGCCAGTGACTATTATTTGACGATTACTGAAAGTAAAAAGTTTACTGAAGAGGACGGATCTTATTATTACAAAAAACACAAAATCTATCTTTACAAGGAAGACTTCAATAATTTCAAAGAAATTTTAGAGGACATGACTTCCTATATTGTACATGAGCGAGGAGAAGAAGTAATTAGTGAACGACATCAAAAAGACTTCAACAAAGAGAACGACTCACAAATCGTCAGTTCTGAGTCCAATAGTTTCACTGATTTTAATTTTGAAGACATTTAAACTTAAAAAATCAAATAAAAAGCACAGCCTTATGCTGTGCTTTTTTATATTATCAGATAAAATTTGTGCATATGAAAAATTCTTTTTGTATACCTAGTCGCCACATCCTTTGTTTTTTCGCAGTTGGATGCTAACTATTTCTTAGATGCAAATCATCCCTACGACCTAGCTATTCCTACTCCTGCTTCCATCTTGGGATATGAAGTGGGTGAATGGCATGTCAGTCACGATAAGTTGGTGCAATACATGAAAACGCTAGCAGCTTCTTCGGATCGAGTGAGTATCGAGAATAGAGGGGCTACTTACGAAGATCGTCCGCTTCTCCTACTCACAATTACGCATCCAGACAACCACAAAGACATAGACCGTATTCGAGAGGAACACCTTCAGCTAAGTGAGCCCAACAGTGAATCGCTAAGGGTGGAAGAAATGCCTATTGTGGTGTATCAGGGTTTTCCGTTCATGGTAACGAACCCAGCGGAGCTAATGCGGGGCTGATGGTTGCCTATCATCTTGTCGCTAGTCAAGCCGCTGAAACCGAAGAACTCCTTAGAGAGGCAGTTATCCTTTTTGACCCATCCTATAATCCCGATGGCTTACAACGATTTGCCTACTGGGCTAATACGAATAAGAATAAAACACTAACAGCCGATAACAACGACCGAGAATATAATGAAATATGGCCGCGAGGACGCACCAATCACTATCACTTTGATTTAAATAGAGATTGGCTTCCTGTTCAACTTCCAGAATCTCAATCACGAATCGAATCTTTTTCAAAATGGTTGCCCAATATACTCACGGATCACCACGAAATGGGAACCGATGAAACTTTCTTTTTTCAACCGGGTATCCAATCCAGAGTATTTCCACTCACTCCTAAGATGAATCAGACGCTGACGAAAAAAATAGCGATTTTTCACGCCGCAGCACTTAATAAAATTGGTTCTCTCTACTATACTGAAGAGAGTTATGACGATTTTTATTATGGAAAAGGATCTACCTATCCTGATGTGAATGGAAGCATTGGTATTCTTTTTGAACAAGCCAGTTCCAGAGGCCATATTCAAAATAGTGATAATGGTGTATTGACTTTTCCATTCACCATTCGCAATCAGTTCACTACGGCCCTATCTACTCTAGAAGCAGCCCAAAGTATGCGAGTTGAACTCCTAAGTTATATGCGAAAATTTTATAGCGATGCAAGACAAGAAGCAGACAAGAACAAAATCAAATCAATAGTTTTTGGTCAAGAAAAAGACCCTGTTTCTTCCTATGAGTTGGCAAAGATCTTAAAAAGACACCACATAGATGTTCACGAACTCAGCAAACCCTACACCTACAAAGGGAAAACTTATCTTCCAGAAGGAAGTTATGTGATTCCCTTGGAGCAGAAGAAAAATAAATTGATCCGAGGTATGTTTGAAACGATTACCAGTTTTGAAGACAGCTTATTTTATGATGTGTCTGGCTGGACGCTGCCTCTTGCCTTCAATATGAAATACGATTTTGTAAACACTACCTCAATAGCTGGGCCCAAAATAAATCGTTTAAAAGCTCCGCGAGGAAAATTAGTGAATTCCTCGAACTATGCCTATCTATTTGAGGCACACAGTTATCTTACTCCTGCCGCAATCTACGAGTTAATGGAACGGGGAATTCGGGTCAAATTAACCCTCAGACCGTTTTCTACCGATGGAAAACAGTTTGATTACGGCACCTATGTTGTCCCTGTACAAAACCAGAATGTGAATGGAAAAATGGTGACAGATATCATTACATCAGTGGCGGAGAAGTATCATCTTCAAGTGATGGGAGTAGATACCGGTTTAATGGAGGGAATCGATTTGGGTTCTAGGCTTTTGGAAACCCTAGAATTGCCAAAAATTGCAATGCTTGTGGGAAATGGTGTTCGAAGTTATGATGCAGGCGAGATCTGGCATTTGTTGGATACGAGATACAATATTCCTTTAACAAAAATTGACATTCGCGATATGTCCTTTGTCGATCTGTCTGAATACTCGCATTTCATTCTTCCTAGCTACAGTGGTGACCGGCTAAACTTCTACAAAGACACCCTCAAAGAATATGTTGAAGAAGGAGGAACGCTTATTGGCTATCGCTACAGTGTAGAATGGTTGAAAGAAAATGAATTTATAGATATCTCCTTTAAGGAATTTGATCCGCAAGCCAAAGGCATACGCTTTGACCAAAGAGATGATTGGGAAGGTGCACAAAAAATAGGAGGAGCTTTATTTAATACCCAAATCGATCGAAGCCATCCGATCAACTATGGGGTTCCAGGAAATACCCTGCCCATTTTTCGAAACACGAGCCTCTTTATAGAACCCGATGCCAACAGCTACAATAATCCTATCCAGTATACCAACAAACCTTTATTGAGCGGTTATATTTCCGAGGAGAAAATAGCACTTCTGAAAAACTCTGTCCCATTTCAATCCCAAGAATTAGGCGAGGGTAAAGTCATTATTTTTACCGATAATACTAATTTTAGAGCCTTTTGGTACGGCACTAACCGTTTGTTGGCAAATGCTATTTTTCTTTCTAAAATGTTTTAAAGTATGGCATTGACAGAATCAAATATGCTTCCCCTAGGAAGTATTGCTCCTTCTTTCGAACTGGAAAATGTTCTCACGAAAAGAAAGAAACTCTGAAATCACTGCAGGGAAAGGAAGGCACTCTAATTATTTTCATGTGCAATCACTGTCCCTATGTGATCCACCTTATTGAGGCAGTTATAGAAAAGGCTAAAAAATGGTCTAAGCAAGGAATCAATTCTGTTGGCATATCCAGTAATTCGATAAGTACACACCCTCAGGATGGCCCGATAGAAATGGCGAAGCTTGCTCGAAATAAAAATTTTGGATTTCCCTATTTATTTGATCCCACACAGGATATTGCCCATGCATATGAAGCCGCTTGTACTCCGGATTTTTATTTGTTTGACAACAACCTAAAGCTGCATTATAGAGGAAGATTTGATGCTTCAAGACCCGGAAATGATCAACCAGTAGATGGCGTCGATCTTCAAAAAGCTGTGGATGCACTCTTAACTATGCAACATCCATTGGAGGATCAATGGCCCAGTATGGGATGCAATATAAAGTGGATTCCAGGAAACGAGCCCCAAGAACTGAATAATAATTAGCGAAAATCAACTAATTCCACTTCAAAAATCAAGGTGGCATTGGGGGGATTACTCCACCAGCTCCTTGTGCCCCGTATGCTAGTTCACTCGGGATAACCAATTTTGCGACACTCCCTTTTTTGAGTAAGGCAATACCCTCGTCCCAACCGGGAATAACACGTCCTTCCCCCAATGGAAAGTCTATGGGTTGATTTCTTTGATAGGAGGAGTCAAATACGGTTCCGTCCATCAGCATGCCGCGGTAATGTACCGATACTGTTTTTCCCGACTTAGGGGTAGCCCCCGTACCCTCTTTCTGGATACTATAATAGAGTCCACTATCTGTATGAGTCATTCCTTTGGTGTGCTCTTTAAGTTTTTCTTTCTCTGCTGCCGATGCAGCTGCTTCTCGATTAGCTTTGCTTTTTTTAAACTCTTCAAATGAAGCTAGCGCATCCCATTCCTCAGCTTGCTTTCCAATGCGATCGATTCGTATTGTCTGGATAACATCGGATTTTGTGATTTGATTCACCACATCCATTCCCTCCACAACCTTTCCAAATACAGTGTGCTTGCCATCCAACCAATCGGTTACTGTATGCGTAATGAAAAACTGACTCCCATTGGTTCCTGGGCCTGAATTGGCCATTGAAAGAATACCAGCTTCATTATGTTTCAATTCTGGATGAATTTCATCGTCGAATTGATAGCCTGGACCTCCTATTCCCGAACCCAAAGGGCAACCGCCTTGAATCATAAAATCAGGGATAACCCGATGGAATTGAAGTCCATCGTAGTAGGGCGTACCCATGTCTTTATGATCGTTTGCAATCTTCCCCTCAGCCAAGCTAACAAAATTACCAACAGTTCCTGGGGTTTTTTCATAATAAAGCTCCAATTGAATGCTGCCTTTGACTGTATCTATAGTAGCATATAGTCCTTCTTTCATAAAAATATTTTTTTTTAACGAGGCAAAGATAAAAAAGCAGCGTCCTGAATCATGTACTTCTCAATGAAAATATCAATTGGCAACTTCACTAATGAATTTGATTCGATAGAGTCGAATTTCCTCTTCTTCAAAATCACCATCAAATGACTCTAAAGCATCTTGAATTTTGTCGGATTCAGCTTCCATGAAATAATCATACAATTCCTCTTCTTGATCTTCATCCAACAATTCTTCAATCCAATAGTTAATATCCAATTTCGTCCCAGCAAAAACGATTGTCTCCATTTCAGTTATTAGTCTATCCATATTCATCCCCTTGGCTGCAGCAATATCTTCTAAGGAGAGTTTTCTATCGACACTTTGAATAAGGTAGAGCTTCAGTGAAGAGTTGGTTCCCGTGCTCTTAACGATTAGGTCCTCGGGACGAGTTATATTATTTTCTTGGGTGTAACGATCAATCAATTCAATAAATGGAGATCCAAAACGCTTTGCCTTCCCTTCACCTACTCCATTAATATTGATAAGTTCTTCCATTCGGATCGGGTATTTCAAAGCCATGTCTTCCAATGAATATTCTTGAAATACAGCAAAAGGAGGGAGATTGTTTTTGTGGGCAATTTCCTTCCGTAGTGATTTCAACAAGCGCATTAACTCAGTATCAATGGCACCATTGGCTCTAAAAGATTTACTTTGTAAAATATTTTCCTCATGATCGTGATCTTTGGACATCAAAAAAGAACTGGGCTTCTCAAGAAATACTTCTCCTTCATAACTGAGGAATAGAATCCCGTAATTCTCTATTTTCTTTGAAATATAACCCGCAACTATGGCTTGTCGCATAAGTGCCATCCAAAATTTATCTGATTGTGCCTGACCCCTACCAAAAAAAGGCTTCTCGTGTGTCTTATAGGATATTATTTGTGAATTAGTTTTCCCAATTAACACATTTACTATTTCCTTAGACTTATACTTTTGATGGGTATCACGAATAATCTCGAGCAGCTGAATCAATTCATCTCGGGCTTCCACTTTTGGTTTCGGGAACCGTACATTATCGTCCATATCGCCCCCTTCTCCGGTCTTTTCATCAAACGCTTCTCCAAAATAGTGTAGAATGAATTTACGTCTTGAAATAGAGGTTTCTGCATAAGCAACCATTTCCTGAAGGAGTGCCATACCTATTTCTTGCTCTGCCACAGGCTTACCCGACATGAATTTTTCAAGTTTTTCAATATCACTGTAATTATAAAAAGCCAAACAATGGCCTTCTCCACCATCTCTTCCTGCACGCCCAGTTTCTTGATAATAACTTTCAATACTCTTTGGAATGTCGTGATGGATTACGAAACGAACATCTGGCTTATCAATTCCCATCCCAAATGCTATTGTTGCGACAATAACATCACAAGATTCATTGAGAAACATGTCTTGATTCCGCACCCGCGTTTTTGAATCCAAACCTGCGTGATAGGGCAATGCGTTGAATCCATTCACTTGAAGTATCTGTGCAAGTTCCTCGACCCTTTTACGAGACAAACAATACACAATTCCTGATTTTTCAGAATTCTCTTTAATGAACTTGATAATGTCGGTATCTACATTTTCGGTTTTCGAACGAACCTCATAATATAAGTTGGGACGGTTGAATGAATCTTTAAAAATCTTAGCATCCCCAATTTGTAGATTTTTGATGATGTCTTCTTGTACTTTTGGAGTGGCTGTAGCTGTTAGAGCAATTATAGGAATATTTGTCTGAATTTGTTCTAGGATTATTCGTAAGGAACGGTAATCGGGACGAAAATCGTGACCCCATTCCGAGATGCAATGCGCTTCATCAATGGCTAGAAAGGAAATTGTAACGGATTTAAAAAAAGCAATATTAGTGGGTTTTGTTAAAGACTCAGGAGCAACATAAAGTAACTTAGTTACTCCAGATTTAATATCGCTTTTGACTCGCTCGGTTTGTGACTTAGTTAGCGATGAATTCAATACATGCGCAATTCCTTCTTCCGATGAAATGCCTCTAATGGCGTCTACCTGATTTTTCATTAATGCGATGAGCGGGGAAACAATAATTGCTGTTCCGTCTTGAATAAGAGCTGGCAATTGGTAACAGAGGGACTTTCCCCCACCTGTTGGCATGATGGCAAAGGTATTTTTCCCTGACAAAAGGGACTCAACAACCCCTTGTTGAAGTCCTTTAAACTTTGAAAAACCAAAATACTTTTTTAGTTGGTGCAAAAGATCGGTACTGTCCATTTGCAATTTTTCTTCTTCTGTAGGTTCACTACATTTGTATCTACAATATAAGATTTTTCTTACGATTTTAGTGCAAAAAATTTCAATTGATATAGAGTTTTCATATCCATTCTCATGAATCTACAAGCCTGAATGGCGAAAAAAATGATGCCCAATGAGTATTGAAAAAGAAATGACTTTTTTGGACCACTTAGAAGAGTTGCGATGGCATTTGATTCGAGCAACCTTCTCCATTATAATTCTTGGCAGCGTTGCTTTTCTTTTGAAAGGTTTCATTTTTGACTATATTCTCTTTGGTCCAAAGAAAACAGATTTTGTTACCTACCAATGGTTTTGCCAAATTTCACAAACATTGGGGCAAGGCAACAGTTTTTGCATCACCGAAATGCCCTTTCGAATTCAATCTCGTACGATGGCTGGGCAATTCTCTGCCCATCTTTGGACCTCTATTCTTGCTGGCTTTATTGTTGGTTTTCCATATGTTCTATATGAGTTTTGGCGGTTTATTAGCCCAGGACTTCATGTCAATGAACGCAAGAACGCACGTGGGTTTATTTTTGTCGCTTCCCTGTTATTCTTCCTTGGAGTCCTTTTTGGTTATTATATTGTAACTCCTTTATCCATTAATTTTTTAGGCAACTATACTGTAAGTCAAGAGGTATTCAATGATTTTGATTTGAGTAGCTATATAGGGATGCTCAGGGCTTCAGTCTTGGCTTCGGGATTAATTTTTGAATTGCCCATACTTATTTATTTTTTCACCAAAATAGGATTATTAAGCCCTACCTTTCTTCGTAAAAATCGTAAATTTGCGTTGGTAATTGTTTTGAGTGTGTCAGCGATTATAACCCCTCCAGATATTGCAAGCCAAATAATTGTAACCATCCCAGTTTTAATTCTCTACGAAGTGAGTATTTGGATTTCAAAATGGGTTTACAAAAGGCAACAAAGAGAATCATCGTCCTTACAAAAAAGTTGAAATGAAACTTCGAGCCGAAAATATCGAAAAATCCTACCGTGGACGAAAAGTTGTCAAAGGTATTACCATTGAAGTTGAGCAAGGTCAGATCGTTGGCCTTTTGGGGCCAAATGGAGCAGGAAAAACAACTTCTTTCTACATGATTGTTGGGTTGATCAAACCCAACGAGGGAACTATCTATTTGGACGATCAACTGATTACAAGCTATCCAATGTATCAGCGAGCACAGATTGGTATTGGGTATTTGGCTCAGGAGGCATCGGTATTTAGAAAGTTGAGTGTCGAAGAAAATATTCTTTCGGTTTTACAACTTACATCATTAACAAAATCTCAACAAAAAGAGAAGACAGAGTCTCTCTTGGAAGAGTTTGGGCTAACACATATCCGAAAAAATCGTGGGGATCTTCTCTCCGGTGGTGAGCGACGCAGAACAGAGATTGCCCGTGCTTTGGCCACAGATCCAAAATTTGTGCTTCTTGATGAGCCCTTCGCTGGTGTAGATCCAGTAGCTGTTGAAGATATTCAGCGGATTGTTGCGCTTTTGAAAAGGAAAAACATTGGAATTTTAATCACAGACCATAATGTACAAGAGACATTGGCCATAACCGACAAGACCTATTTAATGTTTGAGGGGAATATCCTCAAAGCTGGAACCCCTGAAGTTCTTGCTCAAGATGAAATGGTTCGGAAGGTTTATTTGGGTCAAAACTTTGAATTACGTAAAAAGAAACTCATTTTTTAGAAAAAGCCAATATTCGTTCTGCTTGCCCTAAAGATAAAACAGCACTTCTTTCGCTGATTAACGAAGCTTTCAATAGAATAACCAATAACTCGTTTACAGAACAATACTTTGACCCATCTTATTGAATTGGATAATGTCCCCACGCTCATGAAACAGCTAATTGTGGGAAAAGAAAAAGTCGGAGAAGTAGCAAAAATGATTCACACTGCTACCAATTATTTGTATCTGGGCCGGTGTAATAAACTACAGAGGGACATTTCTAACCAAACAAAGTAAAAGATACCAAACAACACAAAGCGAAAAACTGGCCCATCCAAAAAAAATAGAATAAAACCAAGCTCCCTAGCCCTAATATTCCCATGTAAATTTGATCAAAAGGACTTTTATATTTTATTTTAAACATCCGGAGCGGACTATTCATCAAAAAAACAAAAAATAAGGTCCAAAATATTAAGGTATTGGTCTGGGAGAGGAGGCTATTAAGCGGTGCCAAAAGGGGATTCGAAATTAAAAGAGGGTAGCCCATAAAGAAAAGGGCACTGGCCGGACTTGCCAAACCCTTGAAATAGTTGATTTGTTCTTTGGAAATATTGAAATGAGCCAGTCTAAAAGCCGTTCCTAAAGTGATAAAAAGACCAACCACCCCTGCTTTGGATAGCGTGAGTGCTCCCCTTCGATAAAAGGGGAATCTAAAAGCTCCCAATATGCATCGCTTTTAGAGCGAATCAATTGATAGACCATCACTCCGGGTAGAACTCCACTGGTGATCAAGTCGGCTAAGGAATCTAGTTGCAAGCCAAGCGGACTAGTAATTTGTAATAAACGAGCCAAAGCCCCATCCAAAAAATCACAGAAAATTCCCAACAAGAAAAATAATAGAGCCCATTCAAAACGGTTTTGGAAGACGGCTAAAATTCCCAACATACCACAAAGGGCATTGCATGCAGTAACAAGATTAGGTAATAAGGATCGTAACTCCATAGCGGCGAAGATAGCCAAACTCAATCAAATTTTTATCCAATTCGAAGTCCTAGATACAAATTTGTGGTACTTTTAAAATCGAAAAAATGAAAGCGCAAAAAGCACTCTTATTAAGTATTTTCTCAGGCCTGTTATTTGTATTTGCATGGCCTGTAAACGGATTCTCTATTTTCATTTTTGGATCCTTTGTACCGCTATTTTTCATTGAACATTCATTTGACCAAAGCAAAAAAAATATGCTCATTGGCGATTTTTTGGCTGGAGTTACCTTGTTTTTTTGATTTGGAATCTAGGAACAACTTGGTGGTTAATCAATGCTACTGTTTTTGGGATGCTTTTTGCCAATCTCTGCAACAGCCTTTTTTTTGCATTGCTTTTCCAAGCTTTTCACTGGTCTAAAAAAGACTCCCCTTCGTTCTGCCTACCTTTTTCTTATAACATTATGGTTGGCCTTTGAAAAATTTCACTTGAGTTGGGATTTTTCATGGCCTTGGCTCAATTTAGGTCATGTTTTTTCTGAGTCAGTTTATTGGATTCAATGGTATGAGTTTACAGGAGCATTTGGAGGTAGCCTTTGGGTGCTTCTAGTGAATATTTTCCTTTTGAAAAACTTAACAATTGGACAGTCGACCAAGGCCAAACCGTACTTGTAAAAAAACTAATTCCAATTCTTATAGCCATTGCTTTGCCTATAAGTCTATCACTGCTTATGTTTCAAAAAGAATTTATACCCTCAGGCTCTGTCTCGGTTTTAGTCACTCAACCCAATATCGATCCCTACGAAGAAAAGTATCAACTCACAAATGAGGAATTTTTAAAACAACTAAATATCCTAATGGAGCCTTACAATCAGTCTCAGCTTGATTATGTATTGACCCCAGAGACCTATTTCGCGGCAGGGAATGGCGAGCTACTTAAAAACTTTGAACGGAGTGTATTTTTCCAAAAAATACAGGAAAACCAAAGCCAGTATCCAAGCACTCAACTGATTACTGGAATTCAATTTTTTAATGCTTACTCAACAGCTAGGCCACCCACCCGATCTGCCAATAAGATTAGGGAAGGTCTGTGGGTTGACTTTTACAATTCTGCAATAGCTGTGACTCCGAAAGAGCCCATAGAAATCTATCACAAATCAAAACTGGTAGTAGGAGTGGAAACCATGCCCTACAAAAGCACCATAGAGCCCCTCCTTGGGAATCTTCTCTTAAATATGGGAGGAACCATGTCTTCCCGAGCTACACAAGCCTATCGTTCGGTGTTTACCCATCCCAAGAAAGGAACGATAACGGCACCCATCATATGCTATGAGTCTATTTATGGTGCATTTGTTACCGAATACGTCCAAAAAGGAGCCCAATTTCTCAGTATAATCACCAATGATGCTTGGTGGGGTAACACGCCAGGCCACAAACAGCTTCTCAGTTTGGCACGATTGAGAGCTATCGAAAACAGAAGAGCTATTGCTAGAAGTGCCAATACGGGTATATCCACATTTATTTCCCCTAAAGGCGAGTTGTTGGAGCAGCTCCCGTATAATAAAAAAGGAGCCTTAGTCGCTAAAGTACCGCTTCACGAAGGCTTGACCTTTTACACCATATACGGTGATTTTATAGCCCGATGGGCAGGCTTTATTAGTGTTCTTTATTTCTTACTCGCATTAAGCGGTCGTCTTAAAAATAAAGTTTGATCTCATTTATAAACTATTTATTGTTTTGCTTCAGAGCCACAAATCAGCACGGGCTGCACTCCCCTTTGTCTTCGATTTATACCAGACTTGTTTTCGGAAAAGCCGATGGAAAAGTATAAAAAAATATCCCTGGACACCGTCCCACTTCTCTCAACTCGATGCGCATTTTAAGGAATTGCTTCTTGCGTACTTCTCGAAATACAGTGCCTCATCAACTTCTTATCAGATATTTTTTAAGCCTCATATATCAGCTCCTGAGTGTGTTGAAAAAAAACCGCATTCTATCTTTGTATATTCGGGAATTCACAACTATCGAAGGCAATGGGAGGAATTGACTTTGGGTGAATCCATAAGATTGGATTTTTATTTTTGGGGAATTGTTTTCTTCAAAACCGATCAGCAGCCACAGAGATTTTTATTACGAATCCTCTAACGAGATAAATTAATCGTTGTACATTTACTGTCCGATGATCGATGATGATGAAAGAAAACAAAGTATATACGAAAACAGGCGACGACGGAACTACGAGTCTTAATTCGGGTTTACGTGTCAAAAAACACCATATCCGAGTAGCTGCTTACGGAAGTATTGATGAGCTCAACGCTTGGGTCGGACTCATTCGAGACACAACAAAGAACTTGCTGGATCAGGATTTTTTATTGACACTGCAAAATCATCTGATGGTTCTGGGTACTCAACTTAGTACTGTTTTGGAAGAAGATTTCCGTCTGAATTTTTAGATCCTATTGAACAGTCACAAGTAATCGAAATTGAACACCAAATCGATTGTATTTCATTAGATCTAACTCCATTAAAGAATTTTGTGCTCCCTGGTGGACACCCCTTGGTTTCTATTGCCATCTTGCACGTTGCGTGTGTCGAAGAGCAGAACGTCAAATTACAGAACTCAACGCTAATGAAAGAGTTTCCCCTTTCGTAATTGCTTTTGTAAATCGGCTTTCAGACTACTTTTTGTTCTCTCTCGAAAGTTTACTCAGGATTTAGAAATAGATGAAAACAAGTGGATTCCAAAAGAAAAAAAGAGATCTTCTTGATTTTTTTTGATTAAAATTTATTTTTGCAGAAAAATAGATACAATGTATTGGACATTAGAACTTGCCTCCTACCTCAGTGATGCGCCTTGGCCAGCCACCAAAGACGAATTGATTGACTATTCTATTCGTACTGGAGCACCCCTTGAAGTAGTAGAGAATTTGCAGTCTATGGAAGACGAAGGAGACGTGTATGAGTCTATTGAAGAAATATGGCCCGATTTCCCTACAGAAGAAGACTATCTCTGGAACGAAGACGAATATTAATAATTCGTCCAACTCGCCCTCAAAAGTCTCTGACGAGGCTTTTTTTTTACTTAAATTTGAACAAACTAGTGTAACCCAATGGGAATACTCAACTCTGTCTTAAAAACTTTCGTTGGCGATAAGAATAAAAAAGATCTCGCCAAAATCCTACCCTTGATCAAGCAAATTAATGCGTATCAACAAGAGATGGAATCGCATAGCAATGATGACCTTCGTGCGGTCACCCATCGGTTAAAATCAGGGATTCAAGAAGCTCGAAACAATGTTGATTTACTCATTCAAGAAGAAAAGAAAGCCCTGAACGAACTTTCTAATTTGGAGGAAAAAGAAACTATTTACAACAAAATTGATGCACTTGACGCGCAAGCATACGACGCTATTCAAGACTATTTAAATATTATTCTGCCGGAAGCCTTTGCATTGATGAAAGAAACTGCACGCAGATTCACCCTCCACAGCTCGATAAAAGTCACTGCCAGCCCATTTGATCGCGAACTTTCACAAAATAAAGACTATGTTCGTCTGAGCGGAGATCAAGCCGAATGGTCCAACTCCTGGGATGCGGCCGGCAAAGAAATTACTTGGGATATGGTTCACTATGACGTTCAGCTGATAGGTGGGATCGCGCTTCACCAAGGAAAAATCGCAGAAATGCAAACCGGAGAAGGAAAAACTCTTGTTGCTACACTTCCGGTTTTCCTAAATGCATTAACGGGCAAAGGAGTGCATCTCGTGACAGTGAACGACTATCTCGCAAAACGAGACAGTGCCTGGATGGCTCCATTGTTTGAATTTCACGGCTTGTCAGTGGACTGTATTGACTACCATCAGCCCAATAGTGAAGCTCGAAGAAAGGCCTACCAAGCCGATATTACCTATGGTACGAATAATGAATTTGGCTTCGATTATCTTCGAGACAACATGGCACACAGCAGCGATGATATAGTTCAACCCAAACACCACTACGCCATCGTTGATGAAGTTGATTCGGTATTGATTGATGATGCCAGAACACCCTTAATCATCTCAGGGCCTAGCCCAGAGGGCGAGCGCCATGAGTTTGATCAACTCAAACCCAAAGTGTCACAGCTGGTGCAAGCGCAACGCACACTTTTAACAGGTGTTTTGGCTGAAGCCAAAAAGAAAATTAGTGCTGGAGACACCGAACAGGGTGGTTTCCAATTGTTGCAAGTGCATCGTGGTCTTCCCAAAAACAAAGCTTTGATTAAATTTTTGAGCGAAGAAGGGATCAAACAACTCCTTCAAAAAACGGAAAATTTTTACATGCAAGACAATAATCGGGAAATGCATAAGGTCGATGCGCACTTGTATTTTGTGATTGATGAGAAAAATAATCAAATTGATTTAACAGAAAAAGGGATCGAAACCCTATCGGGAGACTCCGAAGACAAAAACTTTTTGTCCTGCCTGATATTGGGAGTGCTGTAGCCAAATTGGAAAATCAAGAATTGAGCCCCGAGATAGAAGCGGAGGAAAAGACAAACTCTTCACCGAATTTAATGTTAAAGGGAAAGGATTCACACCATGAATCAACTTTTAAAAGCCTACACCCTATTTGAAAAAGATATTGAATATGTGGTGATGGAAAACAAAGTAATGATTGTGGATGAGCAAACCGGACGAATTATGGACGGACGGCGCTACTCCGATGGACTTCACCAAGCGATTGAAGCAAAAGAGAATGTCAAAATAGAAGCGGCGACACAGACATATGCGACGGTAACCCTTCAAAACTATTTTCGAATGTACCAAAAGCTCTCTGGTATGACTGGAACTGCCATTACAGAAGCTGGAGAATTTTGGGAAATTTACCAACTGGATGTCATCGAAATTCCTACCAACCGTCCCATTGCCCGTGACGATCAGAACGATTTGATCTACAAGACCAAACGGGAAAAGTACAACGCCGTGATTGAAGAAGTTAGTAAATTGGCGGCGGCTGGAAGACCAATTTTGATTGGAACCACATCGGTTGAAATATCAGAATTACTTAGTAAAATGCTAACCATTCGAAAAGTAAAGCACAATGTTCTTAATGCAAAGCTGCATAAAAAAGAAGCCGATATCGTGGCTGAAGCGGGAAATCCAGGAGTAGTAACCATCGCTACCAATATGGCTGGTAGAGGAACTGATATTAAGCTTTCAGAAACGGTGAAGCAAGCAGGAGGTTTAGCCATTATAGGAACTGAGCGACATGATTCACGTCGCGTAGACCGTCAGCTCAGAGGTCGATCGGGACGGCAAGGAGATCCTGGTAGCTCTCAATTTTATGTTTCCCTAGAAGATAACCTGATGCGTCTCTTCGGTTCAGAAAGAGTGGCCAAAGTAATGGATCGAATGGGCTTAGAAGAAGGAGAAGTAATCCAACACTCCATGATGACCAAATCTATCGAACGGGCTCAGAAAAAAGTTGAAGAAAATAATTTTGGGATCCGAAAGCGATTACTCGAATACGACGATGTAATGAATGCGCAAAGAGAAGTTATTTACAAACGTAGACGTCATGCCCTTAAAGGCGATCGTCTGCAATTGGATATTGCTAACATGCTCTATGATACTTGTGAAGACATAATACTGAATAATAAGGCCTCCAACAATTTTAAGAATTTTGAATTTCAAATTATACGGAACTTCTCTTTCACCTCGCCAATCGGAGAAGAAGAATTTATAGAGAGTAGTGATGTTGAATTGATACCAAAACTATACAAAACACTTAGCACCAGGTATCAAGAAAAAGTTCAAAACAATGCCAAAATAGCTTTTCCGGTTATCAAAAATATATATGAAAAGCCTGGAAATAAGTTCGAACGCATCGTTGTTCCTTTTACCGATGGTGTTAAGACGCTCAATATCGTTACAGATCTGAAGGTAGCATACGAATCGGGAGGAAAGGAGCTCATAAGTGATTTTGAAAGAAATATTTCTCTTGCTTTAATTGATGAAAGCTGGAAAACACACCTACGCAAGATGGATGAATTAAAACAATCGGTTCAGCTTGCAGTTCACGAACAGAAAGATCCACTGCTGATTTATAAATTTGAGTCATTCGAACTGTTCAAAAATATGTTGGCGACCTTGAGTGTAGAAATTTTATCTTTTTTATTTAAAGGTGGACTGCCAAGCCAACAAGAACCTCAAATTGCAGAGGCCCAGCAAAAGCGACAAAAGACCAATTATAAAATGTCAAAAGACGAAGTTTATAATATGGATGAATTGGCTGAACGAAATAGGAAAGTGGGAGCCAATGCAGGCAATGCTCAGTCTCAAATAGCGGAAACCATTATTCGTGAAAGGCCAAAAATAGGCCGTAACGAACGGGTCACCATTCGTAATGTAGTAAATGGAAGCACCAAACAAGTTAAGTTTAAACAAGCAGAACCATTGGTTCAAAGTGGACAATGGGTGATAGAAACAGAAAAGATGTGAGATGGAAGCCTATGCAAATTCTTTATTGATCGCAATACCTGGTTTTTTGATATTAATTTTAGTGGAAATTTTATATGGTCATTTTAAAAACAAACAAACCTATAGATTTATGGATACCCTATCCAGTTTAAGTTCAGGTCTTACAAATATCCTTAAAGACACACTCGGCCTTGCCTTGATCTTGATTTCCTACCCATGGCTGGTCGATAAAATAGCAATCTACAGTTTTGAGAGTAACTGGCAACTCTTTGTTATCGCATTTATTTGTATTGATTTTGCTTCGTATTGGGTACATCGATTGAATCATCATATCAATATTTTCTGGAACCAACACCTCATTCATCACAGCAGTGAAGAATTCAATTTGGCCTGTGCCCTTCGGCAAAGTATTTCGGATCTGATTGCCTTCAACGCATTATTCTTAATTCCTGCTGCTTTTTTGGGGTTTCTGCATCAATGATCAACATACTAGCCCCCATACATCTCTTTGCTCAATTTTGGTATCACACCAAGCACATTGGTAAATTGGGCTGGTTGGAATACATCCTAGTTACGCCTTCCCAACACCGTGTACATCACGCCATTAACCCCATATATATCGACAAAAATTTAGCTGCTATCTTTTGTGTTTGGGACCGCCTGTTTGGAACTTTCCAAGAGGAATTGGAAGAAGAACCTCCTGTTTATGGAACCCTAAAACCGAGCCAGTCATGGAATCCGTTTTTTATTAATTTTCAACATCTGTGGGGGCTAATTACCGACGCGTGGCATACAAAAAATTGGACTGACAAACTTAAAATTTGGTGGATGCCCACGGGATGGCGTCCCAAAGACGTAGCAATAAAATTTCCAAGACAACAAACCGATTGGAAACACCAAGTGAAATATAATCCACCTTCGAATTCTTTTACAAAAGGATGGGCTTTAGTGCAACTCCTAGGGACAACATTTCTCCTTCTATCCCTTTTTGCTGCCGTTGGTAATACATCCAATGCAATAATTCGAGATATGGGATTATTGATCCTTGTTAGCATCTTTACTTACACCTCTATCATGGATGGATTCCAATATGGAAAAACTTTGCTGCATTTCTATCCCATAATTGCAATGCTATATGTTTATTTTTGGGGGAGCGAATTACGGACAAGCGTATCTATTTTATATTATGGTAGTCTTCTGTTCTGGTTATTTACGTGGATAAGTTCCCTCCTATTAAGGCGTCAATTCCATCACTCCTCCTCTGAAACATTCGATGGACTTCAAACTTGATTATTTGATCATTGGTCCTGCCCATCCATACAGAGGGGGTATTGCGGATACAAATCATGACTTGGCTCTAGGATTAAAAAAACAAGGGTTTAGTGTTAAGATAGTTACTTTTAAAAAACTTTATCCTAATTGGATTTTTCCAGGGACTAGTCAGTTTACTGATAAAAAAGCTGCTGACGAATTACAAATAGAAAGAAAAATACACGCCTTCAATCCGTTGCAATGGGGGAATGTGGTTCGCTACATCAAAAGTTTAGCCCCCAAACATGTCGTTTTTCGGTATCACACCCCTTTTTTAGCACCATGTTATAGTTATTTAGGTATCCGTTTGAAAACAGCGGCTAGCTGTATTGCTTTGGTAGATAATTGGATTCCTCACGAACAGCGCCAATGGGACCGTTGGTTAACACAAAAAATAAAAAAAACCTTTACTCAATTCATAACACTCTCCTCCGCGGTTGCGGAAGAAATGAAAAAAGACGGAGTCGAAAATATATTTAAAGGCTTCCATCCTATTTCAGAAAACCTTCCTCCAAATCTAGGTCAGGAACAGGCCCGAATTGCGCTGGAATGGGATTTAAAAAAACCAATTGCCCTATTCTACGGTCTTGTTCGGCCTTATAAGGGTTTGGATTTACTTCTAAGTGCATTTTTAGAAACACCCTTGCTAGTGCAGAGATCCTATTGGCTGTGGTAGGGGAATTCTATGAGCCGAAATCCAAATACCAAAAACAATTGAGTGAATTGACTGAAAAAGAGATGTTGTATTTCAGTCCACGCTTTGCCGATGACGCTTATACCCAGTTAGTTTTTAGTGCTGTTGATATTGTAGTTCTACCCTATCGTTCGGCTTCACAAAGCGGAGTTATACCCCTAGCCTATCATTATCAGAAACCTCTTTTGGTCACAGATCATCCGGGACTCAAGCAACCCATTATATCGGACGGTACAGGATGGGTATGTGCTGCAAATAGCTCAGCTCTTTCAAGAAAACTGACGGTTGCTATAAATGAACGCAAAGAAAAAAAACAACAGCTTTCACAGGCTCGAAAAAATTATTCTTGGGAGGAATTCGTCAAATGGATGGACTCCGTCTGTAATGGTTAAATGGCTTGATCTTCCTGCTATTCCTTGAGTCCAAATTGGCGTCCCAGTCGCCAAAAAGAGTTCCTGAAATAAGGCCGAAGATCGTCCCAAACAAAATATCAAGTGGGTAGTGAACTCCTACATAAATACGGCTGTATGCAATCAGAATGGCCAGAAAGTAAAAGAAAAGTCTTCCTCGAGGTGCTATGCTACGATATACATGAAAGAAGAGCGTTGCCAAAGCAAATGAATTGGAAGCGTGCCCTGAGAAAAAACTGAATTTGCCTCCGCAACTGTGTTTTACTAGTCTCATTAGTTCCATTACACCAGGTTCATGACATGGACGGAGACGACCTACTCCATATTTGAATGCATTGGTTAGCTGATCTGTGAAAGCAACTAATAAAAGGGTCCAAATAAACAAAAAAGCAAATGTACTCCAACCCTGTTTTTTCCCATAAGCTAGTGCCAGCAGCAGGTAAACTACCATATTAGTCGCCTTGTGGGTGACAAGAAGCCAAAAGGCATCAAAAGAAGGACTACCTAATTGGTTGAGAAAAAGAAAAAGCTTTTCGTCAAAAAATAATATTGAATCCACCCTTCTTACTCTAAAGATTCCATCTCTTGATCGTAAAAAGCCAATGCAGAGGCAATCAGTCCAGGGGTGTGCTGCTCGAGCTCTTTTTCATCGTCTTTTTGAAAATCTTCCATCCAGAAAATTTCGTCTTTAGCTACATTCAGACAGAATCGGGGGTATTCGGTGTGGACAATATATAGGGCCTCGGGTTGTGAAGAATTGTCAGCTATTAAATACTTCGGTAGTGTATCCATAAATTATGAATTGAGAAATATTCTTTTTTTGGTAAGATACTGAAATCTCCAAAGTAATAATATTGCAGATGCAGTTAGCCCCGAGAGCAAACCAATCCATATTCCCAAAACTCCCCAATCAATAATAAATCCAAGGGATATGGACAAGGGCAATCCAAATATTATGTAGGCAAAAAAGACAATTCCAGCTGGAATATTGACATCCTGCAAGCCTCGAAGTGCACCAAGGACAACCGCTTGTAATCCATCTGATATTTGAAAAAAGCTGAAATGATCAATAGTGAAGCGGCCAACCCAATCACCTCTATGCTGTTTTTGAGATCGGCGGTATTTCCCGTATCCAAGTAAATATAAGGTAGCCAATTATTAAATATAAAAAACCTATACAAAACACCAAATCAAGTAGAAAAATTAATAAGAAAATGGATATTGCAATGCGTCGCAGTTCAACAAAATTATTCCTCCCTAACTGATTACCCACACGAATCATGGCGGCTACACCGAGTCCCATAGCTACCATATAGGTCATTGATGATAGATTTAGAGCGATTTGATTGGCTGCTTGTGGGTTTTTACCCAAAAGGCCAGACATCCATATTGCTGCAGTAAAAAAACCAACTTCAAAAAACATCTGTAATGCGGAGGGAAACCCCAACTTAGTTACCTTTTTAAGGTATTCTCCTTCGTATCGTTTAATTGACAGTGAGGTAATAAAGTGTTGAAATCGAGAATCTTTATACATGTAGACCAATATAAAAATAACCATTATCAATCGAGAAACTATAGTCCCTATTGCTGCTCCTTCCACTCCCATTTCTGGAAAAACCAATACCAAAAATCAACAAATAGTTTAAAATTACATTGACAAGATTGCCCGTAAGGGTAGCATACATTGAAGGCCGAGTGAATGACAAACCATCGCAAAACTGTTTGAATGCTTGAAAAATTACTAGCGGAAAGAGATATAGAAACCCAAAACAGATAGGGTAATGCTAAAGCGACCACTTCTTCTGGCTGACCCATTTGATACAGCAAGGGTTTTGCAAACAATACGACCAATGATAAAATCAAACCAAGCGTAGAACATAACACTAGGCTATTGAAAAAAAGAGCGCTGTTTTTCGTTTTATTCCCAGTACCATCGAATTCCGCAGCAAGGGAGTTATGGCTGTTGAGAATCCAATGCCTAAAGACATAGCTATGAATACAAAGCTGTTTCCTAAAGAAACGGCTGCTAATTCAGCTGTTCCCAACTGGCCTACCATGACATTGTCTATCAATTGAACCAAAGTATGGCCAATCAACCCAATAATTACAGGAATTGCTAATTTTATATTATATCGGAATTCTTGGGTGTAGCATTTAAGGTTCACTCGATCTCTAGCTTGAATGACTACCTCTGATCAATAAGAAAAACTAATGCAGCCATTGCAGCAGCACCTAGTTCCAATTCACGTTTATTAATCGCATCAAAAGTATCATTGGCAGCATGATGGTAATCAAAGTATCGTTGAGAATCGGGGCGTAATCCTGCTAGAATGACTTTACCGTCTTTGAGAGGGCCAATATCGGCTCCACTTCCTCCACGAGTAAACTCTTTAACAGGATAGGGCTCAAAATAAGAAAATAGAGGGAGAAGGTTTTGAAATTGTTCGTCGCTGCAGTCAAAAGAAAACCCTCGGGGAGTGAATCCTCCAGAATCCGACTCCAAAGCGAAATAATGGGATTCCCCTTTTCGTTTGGCTTCAGCGGAATATTTTTCCCCACCTCTTAATCCATTTTCTTCATTCATAAAAAGAACCACACGTAGTGTACGTTTGGGTTTAATATTTAATTTTTTAAACAAACGAAGTACTTCCATAGATTGGACAATTCCAGCACCATCGTCATGCGAACCATCCCCTAAATCCCAAGAATCGAGATGTCCTCCCACAACAATGATTTCCTCTGGTTTTTCTGTTCCTTTAATTTCACCAATAACATTGTGTGATAGAACATCAGGTAATTTTACAGTTTTGTTTGAGGAAAAATCTTAAATCTGGGTTTAACTTGAGCATCGAGCTCAATAATTCAGCTCCATTGGTGCTAATAGCACTGGCTGGAATGCGTTGAGATAGCGGAATTCCTTTATATTGAGTAGCCCCTGTGTGAGGGAAGTCGTCTAATCGTAAACTCATCGATCGAACAACAGCGGCTACAGCTCCATATTTAGACGCCTCAGCAGCGCCTTGAGTGCGTTGGTCTACTGCATCGGAATATGCCTTAAAGGTTCGAATATTGGTCGGATTCATGGGGCGATTAAAAAAGACGATTTTTCCCTGTATAACCTCGCGCCCAAGGCTCTTCAACTCATCAATACTTTGCACTTCGACAACACCAGCACGAATTCCAGTCGCTGGAGTTGCAATAGATCCTCCAAGGGCGCAAATTGGGACATTGATGGTGTTCCCTGGACTAGTTTCAATATTGGCATACTCAAAAGTGCCGCGAACCCATTTGGGGACCATTACCTCTTGCAAATATACCGGTCCAAACCCATTTGATCCAATTCCTCTTTTCCCCATTGAACGGCTCTTTCGGCATTGAGTGAACCGGATAAGCGACCTCCTATTTGATTGGAAAGATGATCTAGCCAATCATAAGAAGCACCGTCTGTCAAGCTTGTTTCGTAGAGGGTAGCAATTGATTGTTCAATTTTCTTTGATTGCGCTACTACAATCGATGAAAATGTAATTAGGAAAAAAGATAATTTTTTCATTAGAATATTATTTAGGTGCAAATTGCTTGATTTCCTTTGCTTCAATAGGATTATTTCCAAGGATCAAAAGACGTTCGATAACGTTGCGTAGTTCACGAATATTTCCAGACCAGGGGTAATTTTGAAGCTCTTTAATGGCTTCTTTGGAAAATGCTTTAACCTCCATCCGTTGCTCTTCAGCTAACTGATTCATAAAGTGGTTGGCCAACATAGGGACGTCTGAAAGACGATCACTCAACGAAGGAACTTCGATCAAAATGACTGCTAATCGATGAAAAAGATCTTCACGAAAACGACCTTCTTCAATTTCTTTTTTTAAGTTTTTATTGGTGGCAGCGATCACTCGTACCTCAACGGTAATGTCTTTATCGCTTCCCTACTCGCTGGACTTTATTTTCCTGCAAAGCACGAAGAACCTTGGCTTGGGCTGCCAAACTCATATCGGCTATTTCATCTAGAAACAAAGTGCCCCCGTTGGCCGCTTCAAACTTCCCAGGGCGATCTTTAACTGCAGAAGTAAATGCCCCTTTGAGATGGCCAAACAACTCGCTCTCAATCAATTCAGAAGGAATGGCTGCACAATTCACTTCTATAAATGGTGCTTTACTACGTGAGCTTTTCTCATGTAATTGGTGTGCAACCAATTCTTTTCCTGTTCCGTTTTCACCTGTAATAAGTACCCGGGCTTCCGTGGGTGCAACTTTATCAATTAGTGTTTTGATTTTGAGAAGGGAGTCAGACTCGCCAATCATACGATATTTTTCAGCGACTTTCTTTTTAAGCGCCTTATTTTCTTTGACGAGCGTCTTTGCCTGAAGTGCATTGCGAACAGCGGTCAACAGTCGATTTAAGTCAGGAGGTTTTGGAATGAAGTCATAGGCACCTAACTTCATTGCCTCTACAGCTGTTTCCAGGTTCCCGTGACCAGTCAACATAATAAATGGGATAGATATATTTTTTCCTTGCTTGCTGTAATACTTCCATTCCATCCATCTTCGGCATTTTAATATCGCAAAGAATCAAATCAAAATTGTCTCGAGTAAGCTTTTCTAAGCCTTCTTTCCCATGAGATGCTTCCGTTATTTGATAGCTTTTATTCTCATCTACTAGGATCTTTACCATCACTCTACGAATTGGTTCTTCGTCTTCTATTAATAAAATATTAGCCATTTGAAGAGGTATTATTGGATTGATGAATGACGCATTGGGGAAAGGGCATTGTAATGGTATTTTCACGAAACGCCGTGTCTATAGCAAAACGCACATCGCTTTTCACAATATTGGATTCAAAACTTCGATTGATGGAGAACAACAATTCAAATTCCAAAGCACTCTCACCAAAATCATTGAATAACACCAAGGGTGCTGGTTTCTTAAGAATTAAGGGATGTTCACTAGCTATTTCAATCAAAATTTCTTTGACAAGATTGATATTTGATGCATATGCAACTCCTACCACAACAGATTCTCGAGTTAGAGTTCCGTTTTCCGTCCAATTATAGAGAATGGAAGCCATGAATTTATGATTTGGAATAATTAGTACGCGATTGTCACGAGTGACGGCATCGTGTAGTTCTCAATTGGATTCGCTCTACTTTACCAATTTGTCCGTCTACTTGAATGATATCGCCTACATGAACCGATTGATCCGCTAAAATGAATACCCCAGAAATAATGTCTTGAATAAAAGGTTTGCAATGCAAGCCCTACTCCAACCAAAAGAGCTGCAGAAGCAGCAAAAATTGTTGTCAAATTAAGCCCTACCGTGTCGAAAGCTACAAGTGTAACTATGGTATAGATGAAGTAGTTGAAAAAAGGTAAAGATTCCTTTAAACTTGACACGGGCTTTATATCCAACGCTCTAGAAACAATCCTGCGAATGAGCTTAAGTAACAGCCATGTGAAAATAAAAACAATCGCAAGTAGAACTGCTTTTGGAGTGAGAACTACACCTGATTTCCCAAGGTGAAACTCATATTTAAGGAGGTCTAAAAGAGATATCATTGGAACAATGTTTTATCGAAGATAGTCTAAAAAACAAAACCCACCCTTAATAATAAGGATGGGAAAAAAATTGCTATGAAAGAAAAATAACACTAGAATTAGTGTTGGATCAAATATATTACTTTTTTGATTCAAATCCAAAATTGCCAAACATATCTTTCACTTTTTCAAAAAGGATTTATCTGATTTTTCAGGTTGTGGTCTAAAATTGTCATCCTCTATCATGTTTTCAAAAAACTTTTTTTGCTCTCGATTTAAGACTTTTGGAGTCCACACGTTTATGTGAACTAATAAATCACCACTGCCGTAGCCATTGAGGTCTCGAATACCTTTGTTTTTGAGCCGCAGGGTTTTCCCTGATTGGATACCGGACTCTAATTTGATTCGAACCTTTCCATCGATCAAGGCGATTTCTTTAGAAATTCCTAAGGCGGCTTCTGCAATACTAATATACAGATCGTAATGCAAATGATTTCCTTCACGTACAAAGTTTTCGTCTTGTTTTTCTTGAATCAGAACCAGATCACCCGAAATTCCATTCACGGGTGCTGCATTTCCTTTTCCACTCACTTTAAGCTGCATGCCATCTTCAACACCTGGTGGTATTTTTATACTTACTGTTTCTTCTTCTTGAATCATCCCTTGTGCGTCAGAACCTGAAGGTCGGTTGGATATTATCTGACCACTGCCTTGACATTTTGGGCAGGGACTTGCTGTCTGCATACGACCCAGTATTGTGTTAGCAACTGCTCGAGTCACTTGCCCCGTTCCTTTACAATTAGAACAAGTAGTAAACTGTAGCCCAGGGGCTTGTGTTTTTCTTTTAACTTTAATTTTCTTCTCTACACCATTAATGATCTCTTCTAGACTGGCGTCACACGGATGCGAAGGTCACTCTTTCATTCGACGTTGTCCTCCACCAAAGCCCCCAAAGCCCCCGCCAAAAGCACTCCCAAAAATATCGCCAAACTGGCTGAAAATATCTTCCATGTTCATACCTCCTCCACCAAAACCTCCATTTTCGAATGCAGCATGTCCAAATTGATCATATTGCGCTTTCTTTTGGGAATCGCTCAGTATTTCATATGCCTCTGCAGCTAGTTTGAATTTGGCTTCGGCTTCCTGATCTCCGGGGTTTTTATCGGGGTGATATTTGATCGCTTGTTTGCGATAGGCTTTTTTAATCTCGCCTTCAGTTGCATTTTTTCCAACTCCAAGAACTTCGTAGTAATCTTGTTTCATAATATATTATTTGCCTACCACTACCTTTGGAAAGCGTATGATTCTATCTCCTAATTGATACCCCTTCTCAACAATATCAATGATTTTACCTTCTTGATTGGGTTTGGGAGCCGGTATTTGAGTAATTGCTTCATGTTTTTCCGCATTAAAGGAATCCCCTTGACCAACCTCCATTTGTATAAGTCCCTGTGCTTTTAAAAATATCCATGAATTTATTTTGAATCAATTGGAAGCCTACTATTTCTCGGTTTCTATCTTTTTCATTGATTTGACCCAACGCTCGATCAAAATCATCCGCCACCTGGTAATAATGCTTGAAGAACATCTTGTCCTGCAGTTTTAAACAATTCTAGACGTTCTTTAGAAGTTCGCTTTTTATAATTTTCAAACTCCGCAAACAAACGAAGAAATTTTTCTTTTTCTTGAGCCAGTTCGTCCGTAAGTTTCACAAGGTCATTTTTTTTTACTGTGCTCTTAGAATTCGGGTTCTTTTCTTTGGATTTTTTTTTTAAATCTGCCTTTTTTTTAGCCATGATTCTGTTTTTTTATATACTAAACAAAATTTTTGCCAAGTAAAATAACTTGCCATTATGTCACTTTTCAGCGGAATATAACTGTCGCAATGCCATTTCGAGGGTGGTATACCTAAAAATAAAACCTTTTTCTTGGATCTTGACTGCACTAACAAATTGACTTCCCAAGACCAACGCACTTCTGTCTCCAAGAAATAAACGAATCAAAAAAGCTGGGATATAAGGTAAAAAAACAGGGCGTTTAATTACCAAACCTAGAATTTTTATCAATTCATTTTTGAGTTACAGTTGAGCCACAGGAGCCACAGCATTGAAGACATTCGATTCATCAAGTTCTAGTGCAAAAATATACAGTTGGATAAGATCTGAAATATGCACCCAAGACTGGCCTTGCTTTCCCGAGCCAAAGGCAGCACCCAAACCCATTTGAACTGGAAGTGATAAGACGGGAAGTACCTACCCCTTGCGGGATAAAAGTTCAAACCTGTTCTCAATTTGATTATTTTAGAAGCACAGGAGGCAAAGTCATTCACTGCGCCTTCCCAATCTTTTACTACAGAAGAAAGAAAATCAGATCCTACATTATCAGATTCCTTGTAGAGTCTTTCTATTGAAGAAGGATACAAGCCAATTCCAGAAGCAGCGACAACGGTGTCAGTGTCTCCCTGGTTGCTTTCAAACTTTGAACCAATAACTGGGTTGACTGTATTCGGCTTTGGCGAATTTTAATCCTGTTTGCAGTCGTCCAAGGGATGGGAAATTGAAGTCCCAGCCAAATGTATAAGGACACTAACACCCTCCCAGCAGCGGGAATCAATTTCGTTTTTTTGAGGATTCCAAAGAAATGATTGTGCATCGATAAAATATTTTTTTTAGTTGGGCTAGTGGTTAAGTAATTTATCTGATGTCCGAAGGATTGTAGTGCGGGTACTAGTTCGGTTCCAATGAGTCCAGTGGCACCGTGATAAGGATTTTCATTTGCTTTTTAGAGCAAAAGTAATTTATTCCTCCTTGATAGCCCGAAGCATTTCTCTTTTTCCAGGAGGACCCGGCAAGCGTTCAACGATTAAGTCCAGAGCTTGTAAAGTACGACGCACACTGCCTTTTGCACAATAGCTTACCCATACCCCCTGGGGTTAATTTTTCCACTGCCCTAGTCAATGCTTTTTCTTCCCACATTTCAGATTGAGCCTTAGCCCCAAAAGCATCATAAAAAATAACATCAAAAGTTCGATCCGAGTCCCACTGGAAGTAATCCTGGTTTTTTTATAATAATTAAAATAAGAGGAGAAGTTTCGAGGTGTATCCCAATATTCTTGAAGTAATTCCATCCTTGCGGCTTCATTTTCTAGATTGGAAAAAAGAGAGGTATAGCCCAGCTCTGCATGGATTGATGAAGCAAGCGGATCGTTTTCTACTGATTCAAAATATAGAGAATGTTTATGATTTTAGCGTACTCTGCTACAAGCAGAGCATTGAGTCCCGTTCCAAAACCCATTTCGAATACAGAACAAAATTCTGAGCCTGGATGATTGGAATACCAATATTTCAACCCTTTATCGATATAAACATAGCGAGATTCTTGGAGTGCTCCATGTCGAGAGTGATAGGTTTCTTTCGCACTATCAATGGTCAGGGAAGGAGTTCCGTCCGCTGTAATAAATATTTTTTCTCTTTCATAAAAGAATTTCATGTATAAAAAACAAATATAATTTGGTGAGGCTTCATTTTTAGAAAAAACTACTTTTGATTTATGAATCCAACAAAAAGCCTTATTGTCACCCAAACCAAACAATCCCGTTTGGCCTCCGTTGATTTTGATCAACTATCCTTTGGTGAAATTTTTACGGATCATATGTTTGTCTGCGATTACAAACAAGGACAATGGCAAACTCCAGAAATCGTTCCCTATCAAAATATTTCCTTGGCTCCTTCAGCAAGTGCCCTACATTATGGCCAGGCAGTTTTTGAAGGGATGAAAGCATATAAAGACGATAGTGGACAACTTTGGTTGTTCCGTCCTGAGTTAAATTATAACCGAATTAATAAATCGTCGATTCGATTGGGAATGCCCGAATTTCCGAAGGAATACTTTTCGAGGGCTTGGAAACACTACTGGAATTGGATTCGGATTGGGTGAGGCCTGGTATAGGTAGCTCCCTTTATATCCGTCCCTTTGTATTTGCCAACCAGGCATGTGTTCAGGCCTCACCATCATTGGAATACAAGTTTTTGATTATTTGTTCCCCCGTAAATTCCTATTATAGTGGCGGAGATCTCAAAGTACTTATAGAAAAAAATTACAGTAGGGCTGCTTCTGGAGGGGTGGGCTATGCTAAAGCAGCAGGGAATTACGCTGCTCAGTTCTACCCTACTTCACAAGCCATAAAAAAAGGATTCCAACAAATAATTTGGACAGATTCCGCAACTCATTCCTATTTAGAAGAAGCCGGTACAATGAATATTTTCTTTCGAATCGAAGATCTGCTACTTACTGCTCCTGCAAGTGATACGATCCTCGACGGGATTACCCGAAAAAGTGTCATTGAGTGGGCACAACATCAAGGAATTCAAGTGGAAGAACGACCTGTAAGCGTTCAGGGAGATCATAGAAGCGGCTGACAAAATTATTCTTCTCAAGTTTTTTGGAAGTGGAACTGCTGTGCTCATCAGTCCAATTAATGGTTTTTCTTACGAAGGTACCGATTACAGTTTGAAAGAAATTCAAAATTCATTTGCCGCACAAGCCAAAGAGGCGATAACAGGTATTCAATACAATGTTTCCCAAGATCCTTCGGATGGAGGTATAAAGTTGGTTAAGATTCCAACACTTTTGCAATATTGGGTTTAAAATAGTTGGGACCCTTCATTACCTTACCGTCTTCCCTGTAGATGGGTTTGCCATTTTTTCCTAATTTACTCATATTAGAGCGTTGAATCTCCTCCAAACACAGCGCTTATTTTATGCTGCATCCCATAGGTGATAATAGTACCACATAAAATGTAGAGCATATCACCCAAGGCATCTGCCATTTCAACAAGATCATTGTTTTTGACAGCCTCAAGATATTCTTCATTTTCTTCTTTCATCAATTCATAGCGAAGTGACTTAATAGAATCTGCAACATCTACAGTAGGAGATTCATTGATTAATAAATCATACATTTCGTGAAAAGTAGCTACTGCGGATAATGGTTTTTCAATCATGTGAGTTATTTTAAATTGAAAATAATATTTATTGTACGGAGAATGAAAAAAGAGGGTTTTGGTTTGTTAACAATTTATGCTAGCCCATTTCATTTATTTACTTTTACAAAAACAAGCACAATGTTTAGTGTAGGACAATTGATTTTTGCTTTATTTTTTGTTTTGGTATTTACTGCAGTAATTATTCTATCGTATCGAAAAGATAAAGCGGAACAACCCAAATATTTTAAGGGAAGTTCGATAGTTCTAGTCGCTATAGCTGTTGTTTTGATTCTCCTTTTCAGCATCAAATTACTTTACAGTCAAGTAGGATGGTACTCAAACAACTTTTATGGGTTTTGTGGGTGGAGGACTAGGCGCTTGCCTTCGATTTTTTATCGCAAAAATTCCAGCTTTAAGTGGAGGAAACTTTCCTTGGTCCACGTTTATCGCCAATATGCTAGGTTGTTTTTTGATCGGATTACTGAGCGGATGGTTAATTAAAAATGATCTTTTGAGATCAAATACAGGCCTGTTTGTACTTACGGGGTTTTGTGGAGGCCTCACTACCTTTTCCACTTTTTCCAATGAGAGTCTAACCCTTTTAAGGCACAACCAACTCTTTTATCTAGTAGTGTATAACCTGAGTAGTTTGGGATTGGGAATTATCTTCGTAGGCTTGGGTTATTTTTTTTAAAAATCAAAAGCTAATCCTTTTTTTTTGAGTTTTTTCTCAAAATAATACACTATAATTTTATTATGACCCTATTTTTTAGGGGGTAAAAATTATTATTTAATAAAAATTATAAATATACCCCCATAATAAGAGGGTATTTATCATGATGGATACATTTGACTTAAATATTTAATCATATGAAAAAAAGTTGAAGCTATCATTCGCAAGTCAAAATTCGACGATGTAAAAAATGCACTGCATGAGGTCGAAGTAAATTTTTTTCAGCTATTGGGATGTTACCGGAGTTGGAAATGAAAAGCAAGGTAATGTGTACAGAGGTATTAGTTATAGCACTTCTGAAATTCAAAGACGTTTTCTTTCTATAGTTGTCTCTGATGAATTTGCCGATCGTACTGTTGAGGCAATCGTAAAATCTGGGGCTACAGGAAACGTTGGGGATGGAAAAATATTTGTTCTTCCCGTAGAAGAAGCCATTCGAATTCGAACCGAGAGAAA
Source organism: Flavobacteriaceae bacterium (assembly GCA_038143795.1). Lineage (GTDB taxonomy): Bacteria > Bacteroidota > Bacteroidia > Flavobacteriales > Flavobacteriaceae > UBA11891. Next base: position 194,303 of record JAYQMQ010000001.1, read on the forward strand.
GGAAGCCCTTCTTTAAATTAACAAAACAACCTTAAATCATTAATATTTAATATACGCTAGTATGGAAACTACACTACTCACAGTAAACAACGTATGGATGATGATCTGTACTGCTTTGGTCTTCTTTATGCACCTTGGCTTTTCATTTTTGGAAATTGGACTTACTCGACAAAAAAACACTGTCAACATTTTATTTAAAAACTTTTTTATTATCACCATGGGCTTACTCGTCTACGCACTAGGAGGATTCAATCTTATGTATCCTGGTTTTGCAGACGGTTCGATGGGAATCTTCAGCTTTTGCTGGTTTCGGAATGCCGCTCTGAGGGAGGTATGGATTTTGGATATGCAGACGGAGGGTACACTTGGTGGACTGACTTCCTTTTTCAAGGAATGTTCGCTGCTACAGCTGCTACCATTGTGTCAGGAGCTGTTGCTGAACGAATTAAACTCTCCGCCTTTATGCTCTTTTCAATGATTTATGTCGGTTTGGTTTATCCGATAGTCGGTTCATGGAAATGGGGTGGCGGTTTCCTAGATCAGTGGGGATTCTATGACTTCGCAGGTTCAACCTTAGTCCACTCGGTAGGAGGATGGGCTGCTCTCATCGTTATCTATTTCTTAGGGGCCCGAATCGGGAAATTCGACGAAAATGGTAACCCTCAGGTACTTTCAGGTCACAACATTCCTCTTGCATCTGCTGGCGTTCTGATTTTATGGTTAGGGTGGTTTGGATTTAATGGAGGATCTGTTTTATCCGCAGACCCTACTTTAACATCACTTACCTTAGTCACTACTTGTCTTGCGGCCGCTGCTGGTGGAATATCTTCAGCAATTTTTCTAACATTTTATACAAAAACTTTGACCTAACCATGTTTATGAATGGTGTTTTAGGCGGTCTAGTTGGAATTACCGCTGGTGCCGATCAAATGAGTCCGATGGATGCAGTATTAATCGGCCTTATAGCAGGTGTGATCATCGTTTTCGGTGTGGCACTCATTGACAGATTGAAGTTAGACGATCCTGTAGGGGCTGTTGCTGTTCACCTTATCTGTGGTATATGGGGAACTCTAGCTGTAGGTATATTCGGAGAATTGGCAGGGCTTGACCAAATTCTTGTTCAATTGGCAGGAATAGGGATCATTGGAGCTTTTTCAGCAATCTCTGCAACTATCATCATTCTAATCGTAAAAGCCGTTACTGGCGGAAGTATTCGAGTATCCAAGGAAGAAGAATTGAAAGGTCTCGATACTGCTGAACATGGAATGGGCGCTTACGCAGACTTTTAAACTATCTAACACTTAATACAACTATAACTAAACACCTATTACATGAAATCTTTATTTAAATCATCAGTACTTTTTGCGATGACCTTTGCAGTAACAACAACAACTTTCGCTCAGGAGGAAAAGACAGAAGAACAAGAAAAAACTTTTAATATTTCCGGAAGTGTAGACACCTACTTCAGAAGTAGTGAATATGCTCCTGGCTCCTCATTTGCCAACTTGAATGGCTTCGCCCTCGGTATGGCAAACGTAATTTTTTCTTACGAGGGCGAAAAATCAGGTTTCGTAGCGGATCTAGTTTTTGGTCCTAGAGGAAATGATGCTGTGTTTGGATCTACAGTTGGTTCAAACCCAATTGTAAACCAATTATATGCATACTATAATTTGAGTGATAGTTTCACATTAACCCTTGGAAATTTCAATACTTTTTAGGTTATGAAGTAATTTCTCCCGTAGCAAACTTCAACTACACAACATCTTATATGTTTTCATATGGGCCTTTTTCGCATACTGGAATTAAAGCAGACATTGCTTTATCCGACGATATCTCGTTAATGCTATAGCTTATTGAACACAACTGACGCAACTAATTCCAACCTGTGGGAGAAGATTTCATGATTGGAGCGCAGCTAGGTCTATTTGGACAGTACATTAATTATCTAGGGGGTGGTACATATGGTGTTTCTCAAATAGATTTTACAGGAGGATTTAATTTAACTGAAGACTTTTATTTTGGTATTAATGCTACTAGTTATAGTGATGACGCAGATACTAAATTCTCAGGCATAGCTCTGTATCCTCAGTATTCATTTTCAGAATCTTTCGGATTGGGAGCGCGGTTTGAACTATTTTCTGAAGAGGGGCTTGGAGCTATTGGATCCATTAGTGGTGAGGGTGATAATACATCATTTACTTTAACGGGTAATTACACCTCTGGAAATTTTATTTTAAAACCAGAAATACGTATAGATACTGCATCAGGTGAGTTCTACAGCAATGCCGATGGAGCTACAGATGGTCTAGCAGCATTTATAGTAGCAGCAATTTATTCATTCTAAAACCAAGTATAAATAATTGTTTGTTTTGTTGAAAAAACCCTCAGCTTCGCTGGGGGTTTTTTATATTTAGCACATTAAAAAAGGTACATGGCAACTCGAATTCTCTTTTTTTCTTATCTTATTTAATACCAGCCTTTGGTCACAAAAAATACTTTCAGAGGGACCTTATAATCAATTAATTATTCGGGGGGGTTACACTGATCAATGGGAATGGTGCTCCACCTCGAGGTCCGGTAGATATTGTTATTAAAGGTGATAAAATAACGGAGATAAAAGTTGTTGGTTATCCAGGTATCAAAATCGATCCAAAAAGCAGGCCAAAACTCAAAAATGATGGAAAAGAAATTGATGGAGTGGGCAAATATGTTCTGCCAGGTTTTATCGATATGCATGGCCACATTGGAGGTGTCCCCCAAGGGGCGGATTGGGATTATGTCTTCAATCTTTGGTTAGCTCACGGAATAACCACAATTCGTGAACCCAGCGGGCGGGGAATTAATTTTACTCTTGATTTGAAAAAAAAAGCGGTTAACAATGAAATTATTGCCCCTAGAATTATTTCCTTCACTAGGTTTGGTGAAGGAGTAGATGAAATAGAAACTCCTGAAGAGGCACGTGAATGGGTTCGAAACAATGCAAAAGAAAGGAGCCGATGGAATCAAATTTTTTGGTGCAGCACCCAAAAATAATGAAAGCTGCCCTGGACGAAAACAAACGCTTAGGATTAAGATCTGCTTGTCATCATAGCCAGATGAGTGTTGCGCGTTGGAATGTATTACATTCAGCACGAGCAGGGTTAACCACTATGGAACATTGGTATGGATTACCAGAAGCCTTGTTTGAAGATCGTACCGTGCAGAATTACCCCTTAAACTACAATTACCAAAACGAGCAACATCGTTTTGAAGAAGCAGGAAAATTGTGGGAACAAGCAGCGCCCTTATTCAGATCATTGGAATCAAGTGATGGATGAGCTGCTTGCATTGGATTTTACACTAGATCCTACATTCAATATATACGAGGCCAGTAGAGATCTCCATCGTGCTCGACGAGCAGAATGGCACGAGACATATACTTTACCCTCTCTTTGGCGGTTTTACCAACCTAGTAAAATGTCTCATGGCTCCTATTGGCACTTTTGGGGAACGGAACAAGAAGTTGCCTGGAAGAAAAACTTCAATCTTTGGATGACCTTTATTAATGAATACAAAAATCGCGGTGGAAGAGTTACTACTGGATCGGATTCAGGTTTTATTTTTCAGCTTTATGGGTTTGCCTATATCCGTGAATTGGAATTGCTACGAGAAGCTGGGTTTCATCCCCTAGAAGTAATACGATCTGCAACCCTCAGTGGAGCCGAAGCATTAGGCATGGAAGATCAAATCGGAACCATTGCTATAGGAAAACAAGCCGACATAGTACTTATTGATGAAAATCCTTTGGAAAACCTGAAAGTTCTCTACGGCACTGGGGCAATCAAATTGACAGAGGATAATCAAGTTGTTCGCGTCGGTGGCATACAATACACCATTAGCAATGGTGTAATTTATCACTCAAAGCCCTTCTAGAAGAGGTCGCTAAAAGGGTTAAAAAAGGAAAAACTAACTGAAAATTTTACAATCAAACAACCCGGTATCAAACTCCCATGAAGCAAATTACTCTTGTAATGCATTGTCCCGATCAAAAAGGAATAATTGCAGGCGTTACTAATTTTATTCACAATAGCAAGGGAAACATTCTCTATATCGACCAATATGTAGACCGAGAGAATAAAACGTTCTTTATGCGTGTGGAAGTCGCTCTTGGAGAATCCAATTTCGATAGTCTTGAAAAAATTCAACTGGATTTTAAGCAAAATGTTGGGCGCCATTTTGATCTTAATTGTTCATTCTTCGATTCTGAAAAACCCCCTAAAATGGCAGTCTTCGTTTCCAAATACGACCATTGTCTATATGATATTTTATCACAGCAACTGTCGGGAGAACTTTCTGTTGAAATCCCTTTTATCCTCAGTAATCATCAAACACTAGAGCACATAGCCAATCGGTTTAATATCCCTTTTTACCATATTCCAATAATGCAAAAAAACAAAGTAAATTCAGAGCAAATGCAACTAAAATTATTGCAAAAGCACGAAGTAGACTTTATTGTTTTAGCTCGGTATATGCAGATCATTAGCCCCAAATTGATCGAACATTATCCTAATAAAATTATTAATATTCATCATTCTTTTTTACCTGCTTTTCCGGGGGCCAAACCCTATCATTCTGCTTTTGAAAGAGGAGTCAAAATCATTGGAGCTACAAGTCATTATATTACAGAAGAATTGGATGCTGGTCCCATTATAGAACAAGACATATCGCGCGTAACGCACCTTCATCAAATTCAAGATTTTCTGAAAATTGGTAGGGATCTGGAAAGAGTGGTTTTAGTGAGAGCACTAAAAATGCATACAGATCGGAAGGTGATGGTATATAACAATAAGACTATTGTTTTTGTTTAGTCCTTTCCGAGTTGGATAAAATCCAGCATGGTTTGATTAAATTCCATGGGCCTTTCAACATTAACTACATGTCACACTTCGGCAAAACTTGTAGTTTTGCCGAAGTGTGAAGAGCCACCACCTTTTCTACAGCTGGTAAAAACATGTAATCTTCTTCTCCCATAATATACAGAGTAGGTATAGGAAGGTCTAACTGTCTAAAAATTCGTAATAAAGGCAATACTTCAGCGGTCATCTTATACCAACGGATAAATTGTTTTTGGTAAAGTTTTCTAGCTTCTTTTACGAATAGAGAACGTGACTCTTTGTGATTTTTGTAGGGCATAATAATGAAGGCAAAAAGCGGTATATCCACATGTAGGGTATTACTGATTTGGTCCAATTTCCAAAAGTCATTAAAAATCGAGAACGAAGATTGAATTTTAAAATTGCTCCCCCCAATATCATACTTTGCACCCTTTTGGGATACCATTCAGCAATCTGACGTATGATTATTGTTCCTAACGAAATTCCAACAAAGTGTGATTGTTCAATTTTTTCGTGATTCAGCACCTCAATTACATCTTTTGTAATCGATTTAAAAGTGTACTTTTTTAGCTTTTGTGTGTCAAAAAAACTTTTGTATTTTCCGTGACCACGCAAATCTACCAAGAGAAGATTGAAGTGCTTTTAAAAGAATCGAATCTGTTTGAACCAAATAGACGAACTCCCTCCAGCTCCGTGAACAAAAGGTTATCCATGGCCTATTGGCATCTTTCATATAAACAGAATAATGAAGCATCTAAATCAATTTTTTTGAAGCAACCAGGATTTCATCTGTTCTTGAAGCTTTTGGGCCTCGCTTGCAGCAGCAGCCTCAAAATCTTCTCCATGAGAAGCATAGATAATTCCTCTTGAAGAATTGACGAGTAAGCCACATCGAGAATTGAGTCCATTTGCAGCAACCGCGTCAAGACTGCCCCCTTGAGCTCCAACCCCAGGCACCAATAAAAAAGCATTAGGGGCTAATTGACGTATGTCTGCGAGTGCTTCAGCTTGGGTTGCACCTACGACAAAAAATAATCGATCCTCAGCGGCTTCCCAGGTCTGAGCTTGACGAAGAACTTTTTTATACAAAGCCTCACCCTCTTGAGTGTGGTACTGAAAATCGTAAGCTCCCTCGTTGGATGTCAATGCCAACAAGATGGTGTAATGCGATTCAAAAGCTAGAAAGGGTTCCACAGAGTCTTTCCCCATATATGGGGCAACAGTAATAGCATCGAATTTCAATTGCTCAAAAAAAGCTTTGGCATAGCGAGTAGCGGTATTGCCGATGTCTCCTCGTTTGGCATCGGCAATGGTAAATATATTGGGATAGTTTAAATTGAGATATCCTATGGTTTTCTCTAGAGCTTGCCATCCTTCCAGACCGTAGGCTTCAAAAAAAGCAATATTGGGCTTGTAGGCAACTGTGTAGGGAGCAGTAGCATCAATTATTTTTTGGCAAAATTCAAAAATTGAATCGTTAGAGCTGGCAAGATGGGAAGGCATTTTATCCAAATCGACATCAATCCCACACAAAGGAAAGATTCCTTTTTTTTGATTGCGCTATTAGTTCGTCTAGAGTCATAATAGGTCACCCGATTCTTTAAGCTTTTCTGTGTTTTGATAAAGTTGCAATTCATCAATGAGTTTTTGAACATCCCCATTAATAATATTTTGCAAGTCGTATAAAGTTAAACCAATTCGGTGATCGGTTACCCTTCCTTACGGATAATTGTAAGTACGGATTTTGGCGGAACGATCTCCAGAGGAAACCAAGGAGTTTCTTTTTTCAGCATCGGCTTGTTGTTTTTGCTCAACTCCATTTCATAGAGACGTGTTCGAAGTACTTTTAGTGCTTTTCTTTGTTCTTGTGCTGGGATTTTTGGTCTTGACACTGGGCAACAATACCTGTGGGCTCGTGGGTAAGTCGTACCGCCGAATAGGTGGTATTCACAATTGTCCTCCAGGCCCTGAAGAACAAAAATAATCTATACGGACCTCGTTCATATCCACTTCTACATCAAACTCCTCGGCTTCTGGAAGAATCATTACTGTAGCGGCAGAAGTATGCACCCCGTCCTTGAGTTTCAGTTTGAGGAACACGCTGCACCCGATGCACTCCCGATTCAAATTTGAGTACCATATACCTCTTCTCCAGAAACTTCAAAAATAATTTCTTTATAGCCCCCTGAAGTTCCTTCATTAGCATCTACAAAGTGGGTTTTCCAACCTTGGTCTGGCAGTATTTAGAGTACATCCGATAGAGATCTCCCGCAAAAATACTGGCTTCGTCTCCACCTGTTCCTGCCCGTATCTCAATCACGACGTTTTTGGTATCTTCTGGATCTTTAGGTATTAGTAAGTATTTGATTTCTTCTTCTAAGATGGGAATTCCTGACTTTGTCTCCTCCAATTGCATACGTGCCATTTCAATCATTTCAGCATCACTGCCTCTTTAATTATGGCTTCTGCTTCTTCCTGATTAGCTAATAGGGCCTTGTACGCATCTGCTCGTTCGGTTAGTTTTTTTAAATCCTTGTACTCTTTGTTGAGTTGTATGTATCGTTTTTTGATCGGCAATGATATCGGGCTGAATGATTAAATCGGATACTTCATCAAAACGTTGTTGGATAATTTGCAGTTTTTCTAGCATGCTGCTAAATTACGGGTAAATCCGGCTCGGTACAACTTATTTAAGGAATTGATTCAAAAAAGAAGGTCGTAATCGATTGCAATTGTCTCGTTAATTTTGACTAAAAGAAAGGAGGGTAAGCTAACACCAAAATCAGTGGCATTAAAATTAAAAGAACCTTGAATTCTAAAGCCAGTATTGGAAGAACTATATTCAGCTATGACTGTTTTACTGGCTTCTACACCATGAAATGATAAGACCCCCACAATGGTAATATCTCCTTCGCTTGTTTTTTTCAATAGATTTGGAATAATAGCGTACCTCTGGAAATCGAAGTGCTTCGAGTACTTCGAGAGCATGGCTATCGCGGTTTGCATTTTTACTATCAAAATCCCGAACACTCGCCTTGATGGCTAATTGTTTTGGTAGCCCTCTTCAATGGTGGCAAGTCCTTGTAATTTCTTATTGACCCTTCCCAATTATGTGCTATATGTTTAGCATGATAAGTAAGCTTTGATGCAGCTGTATTCAAGCGTATTTTTTGGGCTTGTAGAAGAGAAAACATCCCCAGAGAAAGCAAAAGTAAAAGTCTATTTTTCATATTAAAAAGTAAGGACAATCATGGCGGTAGCATAGCTAGTAAAAGCTGTATAGGCAGCAGCTCTATGAAGTTTTTTTCTGTCATCAGCCAAGACATTAGTGGCTACCATGGCGGAAAAATGAACCGTTGCCAACCATTTGTGAGCTCGGGTACTTGACAAGCCTTTTTTTTCTGACACTAGTGGGGGTGGAGAAAATAAGGATAAACCGGCAGTGGTAAAATATGTGGCTGTTGTTAAATTTCCAACTGTCTTGTGCAGTTCGTATAGTTCACGCTTTCCGTTATACAATTGCCCGCCAATAAAACCTTGGGCAATCATCCCTGCCAAAGTAACATATCCTAAAATTTGATGGGTAATAAGAAATTTACGGCGTAGTTTTAATTCTTTTTTTCCCTATTCTCAGGGGGTCAACTCATAGCGCTTAAAGAATCGCATCAGCCCCTTTTCACCCCACAACAAGCGCTGAGTAAATAACATTCGATCGGAAGCAGTTGTTGATCGATGGAATCAATAGCTCCATCTCAGCGAAGAGATCTTCTCCATTCTGAGCATTAATACTTTGAAACTATTACAAAAATTGTAAATAGAGCTTTATTCATTAATAAATAATTTAAGGTGCTTCTTTGGTATTGGAATCTCCTTTCTGGCCAACGGACCATGATGTAAATACAACACTTAGGTAAATATCATCTTCGATTAAGTGAACTACTAAATTTGTGTCCACAACTTCTTGGGGTTTAGTTACGGCTGACCTAAAATTTTCAAAAAGTGAGGGTGGCTCTATCTTCCAATAGACCTACCGCCCATTCCGTACCAACGGGACTAAGCTCCTTATTGGCACTGCTATTCACTGCGGCATTATAGATTTGTCCACCTCCATTGCCACGCGTTATCCAAACATTTGATGTCAACCGGTCTTGATTACTTTCATCATTTGGATCGCTTTCGTCGGCTTTGGTGAAGGTGATTAATTCTCCACTCCAAACGGTAGGCTCTAGCGTGCTTGAATCCGTAGCAGTTGTATCTGTTGTGCTGCTTCCTGAAGTAGATGTTCCGCTACCAGAATTAGTTGAGCTACTAGCTGAGGGGGTCGCTGGGGCAGACGCAGAGTTGGCTCCGGTTTCCCCTTGATAGGAGGAAGTATCGTCGTCATACCCCGAAAGAACAAGCGCAATCAACAGTAAAAGAGGGAGCTTCCTTAAGTAGGATTTTAAATTTAAATTCATAATTATTCTTTTCTATTAGCAAAAGTAGATACTACTCAACCTGCAGCCCTACAAACCAAAGTTGAACAAAAATGAACAAATCCCTAGTGAATTACAAAAAACTAATACGTGAAAGATCCTAGTTCAGACTGAATACTAACTTTTTTTTGGGGAGCCGCTTCTACACGACCAATAATTTGTGCAGGTACGTGGAATGATTCTGATATGGCTATTAGCTCGCTAGCCAATGATTCAGGAAGGTAGAATTCCAGTCGATGTCCCATATTGAATACTTCGTACATTTCTTTTCCAGAGGTATGAGATTCCTCTTGGATAAGCCGAAACAAAGGAGGGATGGGCAATAAATTATCTTTAATCACATGGAGCTGGTCAATAAAATGTAAAATTTTGGTTTGTGCCCCTCCGCTGCAATGAACCATCCCATGGATATGCTGGCGACCAATAGTATCAAAAATCTTCTTGACAATAGGAGCATAGGTACGTGTGGGAGACAAGACCATTTGCCCCACAGTCTGTGCTGAACCTGACATGCGGTCTGTAAGTTTCTTAGAACCAGAATACACCAAGGAACTGGGTACGGAAGCATCAAAACTTTCTGGGTAGGAAGTTGCCAAATATTTTTCAAAAACATCGTGTCTAGCAGATGTAAGGCCATTGCTCCCCATTCCAGCATTGTAGGTTTTTTCATAGCTGGCTTGACCGTAACTCGCTAAACCAACAATAACATCTCCTGCTTTTATATTTGCATTATTTATAATATCAGAACGGTGAATACGAGCAGTGACCGTAGAATCTACAATGATGGTTTGGACCAAATCACCAACATCAGCCGTTTCACCTCCAGTACTTATTATCTGAACGCCAAACGAATTGAGCTCTTCGATAAATTCCTCGGTTCCATTGATTATGGCAGCAATTACTTCTCCAGGGATTCGATTTTTATTTCGGCCTATAGTAGAAGATAAAAGAATATCCTGTGTGACCCCTACACACAACAAGTCATCTAAATTCATGACTAGCGCATCTTGAGCAATCCTTTCCCACCGAGAGGTCTCCTGTTTTCTTTCCAATAGAGGTAGGCCAGTGAAGATTTGGTTCCTGCCCCGTCTGCATGCATCACCAAAGCATGTTGAGAACTCCCATAAGATGATCGGGTATGACCTTACAGAATGCCCTTGGATATAAGCCTTTATCAATATTTTCAATGGCTTTGTGAACATCCTCTTTTTGTGAGGAAACCCCTCTTTGAGCATAGCGATCGCTTGACGTCATAAAACTACTTTGATGCAAAAATACAGTTTCATTGTAAGAGTAGCCATACCCAACAAAAGACTTTTTAACTATTGCATAAATAAGAGTTGACGGTATTTGGCCATTGGCCACAGGGAAGCATCTACAATCAATTCTAATTTATCGCAGTGGTAACGGTTTCTTCAAAAAAAGGAAATACTTCTTTACAGTAAGCCATTGCTTTTTGGTAGGCATCGCTTAGCTGATTGGCTTTTTTACGTGCAGAAATCATCGCATTGACTCCTCTATTAATCGCCGCAATATGTTGAGAAATACACTCAATAATGACCATTTGTTCTTTGGCATGTTTTTCGAAACCTCTCCGTAGATCTCTTTGAGTCCACGCACATTTTCGATGAGTGTGTTTTGATACCGAATTCCTGTTGGGATAACATGATTTCGAGAGATATCCCCCAAAGTTCGTGCCTCAATTTGTGTTTTCATAACATATTCTTCCAAATCAACTTGGTAACGGGCTATTAATTCTCTTTCTGTAAAGATGTTCAGGTGTTCGAATAATAATACACTTTTCTCATGGATGTAAGCGGGAAGGGCTTCAGGCGTTGTTTTATTGTTGCTTAATCCCCGCTTAGCCGATTCTTTTTCCCATTCTATCGAATAACCATCTCCCTCGAAAAGAATGCTTTTTTATTCCTTTAATTTGATCGCGTAACACATTGAAAATAGCATCATCTTTCTTCATGCCTTTTTTTTCAATGAGCGCATCAGTTTTCTCCTTAAAGGCATTCAACCGTTCAGCAACCATAGCATTCAATACAGTCATAGGCTTGGCACAATTGGCACTTGATCCTACCGCCCGGAATTCAAATTTATTTCCAGTAAAAGCAAAAGGAGAAGTTCTATTTCGATCCGTATTATCTAAAAGGATTTCAGGAATTTTTCCAATAACGTTGAGTTTCAAATCGGTTTTCCTGGGGAGAAAGTTTTCCTTTGGAAACATGTTCTAAGTCATCCAATACTTTCGAAAGTTGTTGTCCAATAAAAACAGAAATAATGGCTGGAGGAGCTTCATTGGCTCCCAGTCGATGATCGTTTCCTGAACTGGCAATAGCTGCACGAAGAAGGGATTCGTGTTCCTGTACAGCTCCAATTGTACTAATAAAAAAGGTTAGGAATTGGAGATTGGACATGGGTGTTTTTCCAGGGCTTAATAAATTAATCCCTTTATTGGTGGCTAAAGACCAATTGTTGTGTTTTCCTGAACCGTTTATTCCTGCAAAAGGTTTTTCGTGCAACAAAACCTTAAATTGGTGCTTGTCCGCTATCCGATTCATTATATCCATCAATAAGGCATTGTGATCTCAGCTGGTCACTTCCTCATAGATTGGGGCTAGTTCGAATTGGCTTGGTGCAACTTCGTTATGTCTTGTTTTTACTGGAATTCCCAAGAGCCAACATTCTTTTTCCAACGCTTCGCATAAAATCCAAAACACGGGTAGGGATGCATCCAAAATAATGATCGTCTAACTGTTGGCCTTTGGAAGACTCATAGCCCATAAGTGTTCGTCCGGTTAAAGGTGAGATCAGGGCGTGAAGCCGCTCGTTTTCATATCAACTAAGAAAATATTCTTGTTCCCAACCTAAGGTTGCCCACACAAAGAGGTATTTTTATCAAAATATCGGCACACTGCTGTAGCAGCCTTATCCAAAGCGTGCAGTGATTTGATTAAGGGTGTTTTGAAATCCAAAGCTTCCCCAGTGTAGGAGACAAAGATAGTGGGGATGCACAATGTAGTGCCATAGACAAACGCAGGAGATGACGGATCCCAGGCCGTGTAGCCTCTTGCTTCAAAAGTATTGCGGATACCTCCACTTGGGAAACTTGACGCATCGGGTTCTTGTTGAACCAATTGATCTCCATCAAATTTCACTATGGGTTCTCCTGTTTCTGCTCGATCGTAAAGGCATCGTGTTTTTCAGCTGTTGCTCCTGTGAGTGGTTGGAACCAATGGGTATAATGGGTGGCTCCTTTCGACAAAGCCCAAGTTTTCATGGCGGCAGCTATTTGATCTGCAAGAACACGGTCTATTTTTGAACCGCTAATAATGGCTTGTGTGATTTTAGTATAGACTTCCTTATTCAGGTACTGAATTAGTTCAGTTTCATTAAAAACGTAAGCGCCAAAATTCATGGAAGAAGTCTCTGTTTGCATGGGATTTATTTTAAGCATAAAGTGAATTCATATTGAGGTTTTGGGGCGTAATTGATAACAGAAAGTAGTTCGCTATTTTAAACATAATGACAAAATATCTTTTTATTCCATCTCCGTACAAAAATATGTGGATTGATAAATTTTTTGGGGTTTTCTGACAAAAAAATCAATTTTTATCAATTTTACCCTCTAAAAATAGGGTATTAGTAAAAGTTTATAGAATGTTGATTAATTACACCCCTCTTGTCGATGGTCAGACGCTAAAAAAGTTACATTTGAGAAATCAAAAAAATAGTACCAATGAGCAAATCAAAACTCGAATACATTTGGCTGGACGGCTATAAGCCCACAGCTAGTTTGCGAAGCAAAACAAAAATTGTTGATGACTTTAGTGGAAAATTAGAAGATGCGCCTCTATGGTCATTTGATGGATCTTCCACCCAACAAGCCGAAGGAGGGTCTTCTGACTGTTTGTTGCAACCCGTAGCCGTGTTTCCAGATCCAGATCGTAAGGATGGTTTTTTAGTAATGACAGAAGTATTGAATGCTGACGGAACGGCACACGAGTCGAATGGAAGAGCAACAATAGATGATGACGACAATGATTTCTGGTTTGGATTTGAACAAGAATATTTCCTTTGGGATCCCGAAACGAATCTCCTCTTGGTTTTCCAAAGACCAAACCCCGCAGGGGCAATTCTACTGCTCTGCTGGAGCCAAAAATGCCTTTGGAAGAGAAATGGTAGAGGAGCATTTAGATCTTTGTCTTGAGGCGGGAATTAATATTGAAGGTATCAACGCTGAAGTTGCTGCTGGCCAGTGGGAATATCAATGTTTTTCTAAAGGAGCTCGGGAAGCTGGTGACCAAATGTGGGTATCACGCTACATACTCGAACGTCTGGGAGAAAAGTATGGATTGGCCATCGATTGGCATCCAAAACCCCTTGGAGCCACTGATTGGAATGGATCAGGTATGCACGCCAATTTTTCCAATAGCACTTTGAGAACCTGCGGTTCAAAAGAAACCTATGAAAAAATATGTGAAGCATTTCGCCCTGTTGTGAAAGAGCACATAGAGGTTTATGGTGCGGACAACGATCAACGATTGACAGGTGATCACGAAACCCAATCAATAGACGAGTTCAGCTTTGGAGTTTCCGACCGCGGAGCCTCAATCCGTATCCCAATTATGACAGTTGAGAAAGGGTGGAAAGGATGGTTAGAAGACCGTCGCCCAGCTTCCAACGGAGACCCTTATAAAATTGCAGCTCGAATTATAAAGACCGTAAATCGGCTAAGGTATAATATAGAAGCACCTACTTCAATGCTTAAATCCTGTCTGAAAAGGCAGGATTTTTTTTATAATCCCTTAAGCAGAGGCCATAGGAAACAGACATATAATGTCAAGAGAATGAGTCCATCTAAGCGACCCAGCTGCTTTTTACGAGGCAGAAACACCAGCGGTAAAATCATTAAAGAAATTACTAACATCCACCAGATGTCATTAGACAGCATATTTAAGTCGCCGACAGGGATTGGATTTACCAATGCTGTAACCCCCATGACTGCCATCAAATTAAAAATATTAGACCCGATCAAGTTTCCTATTGAGATAGCCTTTTCTTTATTAATCACTGCAATAATGGAAGCCGACAATTCTGGTATACTCGTCCCCACGGAGACCACAGTGATACTAACAATTCTTTCACTCACCCCAAGCTGTTGGCTAGAAAAATTGCGCCCTTGACTAGAGTCTCAGAACCCAGCCATAAACCGACAGCTCCTAAAAAAAAATAGCTTATGGTCTTTTGGAGGGACAACAATTCGTCATCTTCTGGCGCTTCATCGTAAACCGCTTGTTTTTGGAATAATATCAGATAAACCAGAAAGATGATTAAGAGAATAAATAAGCAAGCACCCTCCCACTGTTCCAATCCTTGGTCTGAGTTAAGAAAACCAATAAATAAAAGAGTGGCTAGGATCATCATTGGCCAATCGGTTTTGTAAAAACTTTGGGTGATTGTTATAGGAGAGATTAGGATGGTAATGGCTAAAACAAATGCAAGGTTAGCAATATTAGAACCAACCACATTTCCCAAGGCTAAGTCTGAGTGGCCAGACAAAGAAGACTGCAAGCTTACAATGAGTTCGGGAGCTGAAGTAGCAAAAGAAACTACAGTCATCCCAATGACAATTTTAGGTACTCGCATGCTAAGAGACAGTGAGACTGGGCTTTCATTAACCATTCGCCCCCTTAATCAGGAGTATGAGTCCAAAAATGATCCCAAGAAATTCCATTTGTCAGAATATTCGGTCAAAGGTACTGTTTCTCACTGTATATATTGATGTAATTGTACTTACTAAGTACTCTAAATTTTCGAAAATCATAAAGAGACTTTGGCCCTCAAAAATAGCATCGACTTCTCTCATTATCCCTCCTCCGCTTCTTTTTTTCAATAAAAAAATTGGTACATTTACTGCCACAAGGCCTCGTAGCATAACTGAATAGTGCACTTGATTACGGCTCAAGAGGTTGCAGGTTTGTATCCTGCCGAGGTCACACTATTAACAAGGGATAACAGCAATGTGGTCCCTTTTTTTTGTTTCCTCACTAATACACTATTTATACACCTCTCCTCACTAAGAATAATAAAGATTGTGATCAATTACAAAGCCATCCTCAATTAGTTGCAATCAGAAACCTTTCCACTTTCAATTGCAACCTCAAACTTTTCACCTTTAAAGTCTTTCATTTTTGACCAAGGAGATATAGCGTAGGCTTACTCTTATTGTTGTAATCGGAAGGTTGATACTCCGGTTGATACTCCTTCCAGTCTAGTAAAAAAAGGACATCGGTCATATACTATTGTGCCATAAAATGTTCCGATAATTAGAGAATCCCCATATAGAGTTACAGATATAATTATGAGAGAGTTAGTCAAAATCTGAACACAGTTGTAAAGAAAGATTCAAGGAGGCCAATTTTTTAAAATTTTATTTTCGGAATAGTACTCCCGTGTGGGTCAAGTAGATCTTGTTTGAGCATTTCTCTTACCCGGCGAAAAAATTCTGGGAGTCGATGTGTTCAATTTCTTCTGCAATAGGATGTACTTGTTCATTGGTAAATCCCATTACTTCAACTAGAAATAATTCAATAAGACGATGCTTAGCCACTATCTCTTGTGCAACAATAACTCCTTTATCTGTCAAAGCAATCGGCTGATAGGGTGCTGTATCCACCAATTCCATGTGCACCAGTTTTTTCAACATATTGGTTACTGAAGATTTGGATACTCCCAAATTCTCACTCAAACTGGATACTGTAACGCTTTGATTTTTTTCTCGGTGCTTGAAAATAAGCTTAATGTAATGTTCTTTTTCTTTGGTATTTTTCATTAGTTTTGCACTAGTGAACAATTTATTGCTACTAATTCAAATATAAGTAAACATGCGTTTTCTTTTGTGCTTATTTCTTTTAAACTCTGTGGGGATATTCTCCCAATTTAAAGGGCAAGTGGTATCGGAAAATAAAACTCCAATTGTAGGAGCTACGGTATATAACAAAACACAAAAAAGAGCTACACTTAGCAATGAGAAGGGCTGGTTTGAAATTTTGGATGCTGCTGTAAAAGACCAAATCATTATTTCTTATATCAATTATCAACCCGCTATTATTGAATTGTCCGACAAAAAGCTGGGCCAAGTTCCCTTTCAAGTTATGTTGGAACCCGACAAAGAGCTCCAAGAAGTTGTGGTCACAGGTACGCTCAAACAGGTTAATAAATTAGACAGTCCAAATCCTGTTGAACTGTACAGAGCATCCTTTTTTAAGGCCAATCCTTCGGCCTCTGTATTTGAGGCAGTCCAACAAATAAATGGGATACGACCGCAACTTAATTGCAATGTTTGTAATACTGGTGATATCCATATCAACGGTCAAGAAGGTGCGAATACGATGGTGCTGATTGATGGTTTACCTATGGTAAGTGGTCTGTCCACTGTCTATGGATTATCTGGAATTCCACAATCTCTTATAGAAAAAGTGGAAGTGATCAAGGGACCGGCTTCCAATTTATATGGGTCTGAAGCCATCGGAGGTGTTATTAATCTAATCACAAAACTACCAGAAAATAGTCCCATTTGGAGTTTGGAATCCTTTAGCACCAGTTGGGGGGAAGTAAATACGGATATTGGATTGCAATATAAAATTGGTGAAACAAAAGCTTTGTCGGGAATCAATTATTTCAATTATTCCAATCCCATTGATCAAAACGAAGATAATTTTACTGATTTAACCCTTCAACACCGTATTTCAATATTCAATAAATTTTCGAGCCGGAAAAACACCCTAGGAATACGCCTTTTTTATGAAGATCGTTGGGGAGGAGAAATGAATTGGTCTCCCAATTACCGTGGGGGCAATGAGCGATATGGGGAGGAGTATATACCAAAAGAATAGAGCTTTTTGGAAAATACAACCTCAATAGCGATTGGTTTTTACAATACAGCTTCAATAATCACAATCAGAATTCAGTTTATGGTCAAACTTCCTTCTTGGCTGATCAACGAGTTGCTTTTATACAATCGGTTTGGTCGAAAAATTATCGAAAACACGCGCTGTTGTATGGGATAAGTTTTCGTTCCACCTTTTATGATGATAATACGGTAGCCACTGTTGATCAAAATCTAACCCACCTACCCGGGGTGTTTTTTCAAAACAAATGGTCCTTTCAAAAACGTAAAAAGCTCCTGCTTGGGCTTCGGTATGATTACAATTCTCTTTATGGCTCAATTCTAACCCCCCGTATCAATTTCAAATGGGATAATCCGGAGCAAGTGGCTAGCTTTCGCTTAAGTTGGGGTACAGGATATCGCATTGTCAATGTATTCACCGAGGATCATGCTGCCCTGACGGGGGGCGCGAAGTGCTCTTTGAAGAAACTCTCCGTCCAGAGAAATCTTGGAATATTAATGCCAACTGGTTTCAAAAGGTTTATACCAAGCAAGGGTATTTGTTAGAATTTGATGGGAGTTTATTCCACACCCAGTTTTCCAACAAAATAATTCCTGATTATGAAACCAATCCCAACCAAATTCGGTATGGTAATTTGGATCAAAAGGCATCCTTTTCGGGGCTCACGCTGAATTTGAATGGAGTTTTCTCCTCTGGTTTTCAATTTGTTGTAGGAGCTACATTGATTCATACCAACTGGACAGATGAAGGAATTAAAAAACAACCCATTCTTACGGCGCGATTCACAGCAAACTACAAATTGAGTTATCGATTGGCTAACCTCCCTTTAACACTGGACTGGACGGGATTAATTGTCGGTCCAATGCGACTCCACTTCTTGGCAATAGCGATCCAAGGCCAGCCAAAAGCCCATGGATTCACGATAGTAACCTTCAATTTCGTTGGATTTCTTCTTCCAAAATTGAGATTTTTGGCGGAATCAAAAATTTAGTCAATTTCAAACCACCTAGGGAAAGTATCGCCCGAGCCTTTGATCCTTTCGATCGTGATGTAGATTTTGATGCAAACGCTAGGGTCATTCAAACTGCATCTAACCCAAACGCACTCAGCTTTGACCCTTCTTATGTGTTTTATTCCAATCAGGGAAGACGTTTCTTCTTAGGGGTTCAGTATGCCCTGCGTTGAAGGCTACAAAAATAGAATGATCACAGTCATAACCATACCAGCAAATGAAAAATACAGTCCTTTTCTAAAAGCTGAAGTGTCAGGTAAAAACATCCAAAAAGAAGAAATCACAAAAAATAATAACGAAGCACCAAAAAGAGATTCAACCAATAAATTGGGCTATATGTAGTTGCCTTATGTAGCTTGATGAGTTTATCCAATATCAAAGGATACACCATTTTAATATACTGGACCTCACCAGTTAGAATATTATATTGCCCATTATCAAACAAAATGAAATTTTCTTGAAAGGAAATGTTATTTAGTTTCCCAATTGAAAGTTCTTCCACTAACTGAGTTTCTGAAAGATCCTGTGAGATACTTTTTTGGACTTGAATTTCTTTTTAAAGGTATCTGTTTTCCTGAAGATGAGTATCATTCCACTTAAAGCATAAATGGCCATTATGCCTACTAGATAAAAACCCAAATACCGATGCCATATTCTCATTTTTTGATTTAAGTTATTCATTTAAGTATTATTTAATTAGGTAATTGAGTTTTGCAAAACTATTAACTTGAGTTTAATATTTACAATATAATGTTTAGAATATCTAGTATTTAGATAATATTAGGTGCGGATTCTCTTAGATTTTAGGATATTTTATTATTTTTGTCGAAATACAATTCTTTAACATGAAAAAAACATTGAATTTTAGTTTTGCGTTTGCTCTATTATTGACCAGTACTATCCTAACAGCACAGACTGAAGAAAACCCTTGGGCCGTTTCTGTTGGGGCTAACCTTGTCAGTATTCAAGATGATGCTGTAGATTCTGGAACCAATTTTGGTGTCCCTTACGTTAGTTTAAGCCGATACATTAAAAGCGGATTTTCTCTTGGTGTCCAATATAGTTCTAATAACATAAAAGACGGAGACACTAATGGCGGAGATCTTGGATATAAATCTATCGATGGTATTGTCAAATATAATTTAGGTAGCGGAGAAAAATTACTTCCGTATCTCTTTGGAGGTTATGGATTTTCTAGCTTTAGTCCTGATGATAGTTCAAGTGATGGTGCTTTCCCTTCAACCGAAGCTGCAAGGACTGTTTTAGGAGGTGCTGGAATTAACATTAGCCTTTCAGATAATCTCAAGGCTAACGTTAGTGCTTCCTACCGATCTTCTTCAGAAAACTATGCGTATAATCACCTACAACATACTGTAGGAATAAGTTATCTATTTGGGGCGAATGATGCTGATAAAGATGGTGTGTCCGACCAAAAAGATGTATGTCCAGATGTCCCTGGGCTCAAAGAATTTGATGGCTGTCCTGATACTGATGGAGATGGAGTTCCGGATAACAAAGACGCTTGTCCAGAAGAAGCCGGTAAAGCTGAATTTAATGGATGTCCAGATACCGATAATGACGGTATACCAGATGCTGAAGATGCATGTCCAGAAGAGGCAGGTCTAGCTGAGCTAAATGGTTGTCCTGATAGCGATGCTGATGGTGTTGCAGATAAGGATGATAAATGTCCTAACGAAGCGGGAGCCATGGAAAACGATGGTTGTCCCTGGGCCGACTCCGATAATGATGGCGTTTTAGATAAAGACGATGCGTGTCCAGATGAAGCTGGTGATGCTGACAACAACGGTTGTCCAGCCGATCCTAAAGAAATCATGGATATGCTAGCCGATGAAAACAGTGTGATTTACTTCAAAGTTGATAGTGCAGATATTTCAGGCGATGCAGCTTCATTGGTCAATACCTTATCTGAATTGATGAAAAAATATCCTAACGTAGAGGTTGTTGTGAACGGTCATGCTTCAAGTGACGGAAGTAGAGCTTACAATCAAAAGCTCTCTGAGAAAAGAGCGAATGCTGTGAAAGCAGCTCTTGTGGCAGGAGGCATCGATGGTACTCGTATTTCTACGCAAGGGTTTGGTGAAGATCAACCAGTACAATCAAATAAAACGTTAAAAGGCAGAGAAGCCAACCGACGAGTTAACTTTGAAAGAAAAGTTGAAATTACGGTTAAGTAATTTTCTATCAAAAAATCAAAAAACCTCTCAGAAGAGAGGTTTTTTTTATCTCATTTTAAGACTAAAGAGATTAGTCATTGTTGTACCTGAGTACTAATATTATTGAAGATTTGATGAAAGTATAATCGCAAACTAAAAATAATTGCTTTAATGTCTGAATCAACGGACCCGAGAACGCAATACAATGTAGTGCAATAACTTGTTCGAAAAGCGTTTGAGGTAAACTCCAAGTAATTCCTTTCTTCCAAAAGCGACTTCCCATTTTTTGTAATCGATTGCCCGAATAGCTTTTTTAACAAAATTCTTTAGTGGCAGTCCATTAGCTGTAGTAGGATCATCTTTACCAAGGATGGTTCCATCTCCAGTAAGCGCATTAATTGTTACTTGTGTTTGAACAAAACCAGGGCAAAGAAGGGTAACATCAATACAATCTCTTTGATGTTCCATACGCAAGACATCAAAGAATCCGTGGAGAGCATGTTTAGCAGCAGCATATCCTGAGCGATAGGGAGAACCATATTTACCCATGACACTGGTCACCACAACATAGTGCCCTTTTTGCCGAGCTATAAAGTGTGGAAGGACGGCTCTGCTTAAAGCTACTGTTCCTAAATAATTGATTTGCATTAAGCGTTCAAAAACTTCGTAGTTGGTTTCAGAGATCAAACTTCTTTGGCTCACACCCCCATTGTTGATTAACACATCAATGTGTCCAAAAATTGTAAGGGCTTGCTTCACAACTTGAGTTGCTTTATCAGGGAATTCTAGATCAAAAGGCAACACCGCAATTAAAGTGCTTTTTCCACATGCTTTTCTAACCTTTTCAAGTTCTTTTTTGCGTCTTGAAGATAAAATAAGCGCTGTATTTTGCCGTCTCGCATATTGCAATGCCAACTCCTTTCCGATCCCAGAGGAAGCACCAGTTATCCAAATAACATTGATTTTCAATATAGGTATTTAATTGGCTATTATAATTTCCATCCCGAACGATAGTCTCGGGTGACAAATTGATTGGCTTCATCCATGTTGGTTATTTTCATAGATTCTCCATCCCACAATAGTTTCTTACGAGCATAATAATCCATATTGCCTCCAAAGGTCTTTTTTCGAAGTAAATAACTACGAATAGCTATATTCCCCATAAGAACACTTTCGGTAAGCGGACCAGCATAGTCAAAATTTGAAGTTAATGCTCGATGAGTTGCACTTCCAAAACCAGATACTATGGCATCAATCCATTTTTTTTGGTGGCCCCATTCCGGGTCCTTTACTTCCTTGATTTTTGGTA
Source organism: Flavobacteriaceae bacterium (assembly GCA_038143795.1). GTDB lineage: Bacteria > Bacteroidota > Bacteroidia > Flavobacteriales > Flavobacteriaceae > UBA11891. The sequence continues at coordinate 216,066 of JAYQMQ010000001.1, forward strand.
TTTGAACAGGCATTCCCGGTAGATATAGTTTGGTATACATTGCTTTATCACCACAAGTGATGATTCCTTTTTCACCAATCATGAGAACTCCGTGATAGCCTCCAGCATGTCCCATATCTTCATCTGCAGGAATTAATTCTGGTCGCTCGGGTCTGATTCCTCCATCGCTCCATATCATTTTAACGGGGTATGGGTTTTTCTTTGTCCCATCGAAATTTAACGCCACATATGAAGAAGGGGCACCCTTCGGGTAAGTATTCTGGTGTCCACATTTGTCTATATACACTTCCTACGCTGCACTCAACAGCTGTTGGATACTTCAACCCTAGAACTCGAAAAGGGATATCAATTAAATGGCAGCCCATGTCGCCCAAAGCACCTGTTCCATATTGCCACCAACCACGCCAGTTAAATGGGTGCATTTCAGGAGTGTAGGGTGTTTCTTTGGCAGGTCCCAACCATAAATCCCAATCTAATCCTTCGGGTTTCATGCTTGCATCGGCCTTTGGCATTGGAACACCTTGGGGCCATACAGGTCGATTGGTCCAAACTTTTACTTCTTTTATAGCTCCGATTATACCGGAATCTACCCAATCTTGAATCACTTTTTGAGCTGGATTGGAAGCACCTTGATTTCCCATCTGCGTAACCAATTTTCTCTCTCTGGCCATTTCTGTCATTAGACGTGTTTCGCGAACATTATGTGCCAATGGCTTTTGAACATAGACATGCTTGTCACGTTCCATGGCATAGATAGCTACTGGAGCGTGAGTGTGGTCGGGTGTGGAAATTGTTACTGCATCTATGTCTTTTTCCTTATCCAATAATTCACGAAAATCATTATAAAAATTTGCCTTGGGAAAATCCTTTCTTGATCGCTTTACTTCACTCACAGCGACTCCCTTGGTATCAACATCACACAAACCCACCACTTGTACATTTTTAGGCCGAGCAGCATTGAGCAAATCCGATCTTCCTTTACCACCAATTCCTACAGCTGCTAGATTTAACATATCACTGGGGGCAACGTAGCCTATACCCCCCAAAACATTTCTGGGGACAATAAATACCGTAGAAGCAATTGTGGCCTTTTTTAAAAAAGTTCTCCTTGAATTTTTATTTTGTTTTTTCATTTCGAAATAATTACGCAAAGAAGATAACCAAAAAAACAAACAGCCTTTTAAGGAACTAAAAAAGTCCCTTCCCAAAAAGTTTTTCTCTCAAAAAGACTTCGTACATGATGAGGCCTTTTCAACTTTAAACTTTCAATAGAATGCACTTCAAACTCAAGAGAAGTAAAATAGTTTTCTGCTTCTAAATAATCAACAGAGGAAGGATTGTCAATTGGAGAGCCAGGAGCTATTCTTGTGGTATAATCCTTTTGTGCAGGTTTTGATAGTTTTGCATACTGTTTTGGATCAGTCGATTGTTTTATAAGTTTTACTTGAGCCTGTATTTGCCAAAGCCGTTTAGGATCATAAAATAACAAGCATGCCTTATCATTTGTGCGTAGGGAGGCCATTTTTTGGGAGCGTGCGTCTGTAAATAAGGTGAATACCATATTTTGACTGTCAAAATCACGTAGGACAACCATTCTAGACTGTGGCGTTTGATCTTGGCTTGATGTACTCAATACAAAATAGCGAAATGGATGCTTTTTTTGGTACTTGGCACGCACCCATTGATCCTTTATCTGATCAAATATTTCAGAGAGCATCAGAAGAACCATTTTTTTTCAACCATTTTTTAGCACGCAATTGGGCATTCAATGAAATGTCTTCCCAAAATAAATTTATATCAGCAAAATGATAGCTTCGAACAAAAGAAAGAAAAAATCGAGACGGAACTTTGGGAAGGGTTGACCAAAGCATTCCATCTGTCTTGTAAATGGAAAGGCTCTTGGGATATATTTTTAGGTTGCGAAAAAGCACTCCTTTATGTTCACTCTCGTATGCGAAGTCCGAATTGTCCCACCGAATGGGATTAGAAGTAACACCTCCTCGATACCAATCTGAATAGTTTTTTGGTAGTTTTTATTTTTATAAGTATTCCAGCTCACAAAACCTCCTGTTTCGTCGGGCTTTTCCATAGCTAAAATGGTTTCAAATTCATCGGGCGCTACGTGCGAGCCTACAAGGTAAGCAGCTACTAATTGCTTTTGTAAAGCAGTGCCATCAAAAAATTCTTTTATCAATCGGGTCGAATGCATACTCCCCTTGACTGTGTGCAGCGATAATTATTCCGTTACCTTGATTATAGTGTTCAAGATAGTAGGTGAAAGCATCCTTTATATCGGAGTAAGAAACCTCCCAGGCAGGGAGTCCTTTTTTGTCGTGGGGTGGAACAAATACACGATAATGTGTTTGACGATAGTAAGGGACAAAAAGGCGTCCGGATTTTACCCAGGCGGAAGCTTGGTATTTTACGGCGGTTTCTATGATAGTTTTTCTAACGATTTGAGAATAGACATCCGCATTCCATGCTTTTTCCTTTGGGTCAGTGAAAAGTGTAGGATATACATAAAAAACATCCACTCCCTCAGGAGGAATTGCGCTGCCAACGAATGATTGAAGGCTGGCCGGGTACCTTCCAGGTAAAACAGCCCAACTTTCTGCTTTGCTGTAATTGGGGGCTTTGGGCTTGTTCACTTCCTGAAATGAAACCGTTGAATATATTGGTTTACATGCGTGAAAGAATGGGACTAACATAAAGACAATTATCCATCGATTGGAAAACTTTTTTTTCATAGCTAGACAAAAATAATAGAAATTGAAGAACTCCTGTGCAGTGTAGTGATTGTTCATTAAGACGGGTTTGATTAAACAATTCAAAGGATAATTGGATGCAAGACATAAAAAATGTAGGAATTATTCAGTAGCTAGAAATCGTATCGGCGCGTTTGATTCAAACGCTCTTGCTCTTCGATCTCCTCTTGACTCAGTACCTTGAGAAACGAAGGGTGCTGCTCTATGGCAAATTCAATTTTTTCAATAATAGAATTAACGGACTCGTTTTCGTAATCGATCTCCAAAGGGGTTTGACGTGCATGGATTGTAGGATTCCCTTTTTTTGATCAAGATCCCTTTTTTATCAAATGAGCGCCGAAAACCATCTATAACAATTGGAATTACAACAGGTTCAAATTTTTTGATGATATGCGCGGTTCCTTTACGAATGGGTTTAAACGGCTTGGTGGTACCCTGTGGAAAAGTAATCAGCCAACCGTCGTCTAGGGCCACGCCAATATTGGAAATATCCGACATTTTCACCGGACGATTTATATCCTTTCCAGAGTTGCGCCAAGTCCGTTCGATAGAAACGGAACCAGCATAAGCCAAAATTCTAGGAAGAAAACCCGACTTCATAGTTTCCTTAGCAGCAACGTAGTATAAATTTAGTTTGGGATTCCATATATACCCAATATTCTTTATAGTATCTATTCTACCCTTGAGACACGCATTGAAGACGTGAAACATCGCAACAACATCTGCAAAATAGGTTTGGTGGTTAGAAATAAATAAAACATTGGTATCTGGAAGGTTTTTAATAATATCGGAGCCCTCAATTTGAAGTGCATTGAAGCCGCGATAGCGGCGATGAGTCATAAAACCCATATAACGTATGAGCCATTTTTTAAGGAGCAAATAATGTCCGAAAGGATTTTTTTGAAACAATTTCATGAATAAAATCGAACAAATATAGGGACTTTAAACTGCTTTAGTGCTTCATAAACAAATACCTCTCACAATTTGTAATTATATTAGAAGAAAAAAGAATGCGTTTACTTTCTGCCTACCTATTTATAACGCTTTTCACCTGTCAGAATACACCTTCAAAAAAAGTAACCCCCGAAAAAGAGCAAGGGGCAATAACAAAAATTGTGGCACAGCAAAAGCAATCTATAACAAAAAGAGTTGAACCACTAAATGATAAAACAGCTATTCCCTTTTTTTATGAATACGAAAAAAACAACCCTGAGACACAAATTAGGATTGAAACACAATTTGGAAACATCGATATTGAGCTAGATCGCAAAAAGCCCTATCATCGAGCAAATTTTATTTTTTAGTCAAAAACAACTATTTCGATGGCACCCTCTTTCACAGGGTTGTTCCAGAATTTATCATTCAGGGGAGGAGCATCAGACAATACTCGGATCATGCGGAAAAGAAGAGAGCTAGGACGTTATCTTATCCCAGTGGATGCTGCCCCAAGTGATCGTCACCACCGTGGGGTCATCTCTCCATGCCAAGTAGTGAAATTGACAATCCTTACAAATTGGCTTCCCCTATGAGTTTTTTATCGTTCAACAAAGGCCAGGGGCCTACCACTTAGACGGTAATTATACTCCCTTTGGACGTGTTATTAAGGGGATGGATGTGGTTGATAAAATCAATCAGGTAGCGATTGACAAAAGAGACATGCCTCTCATCAATATTAGCATGAAAATTAAGCTACTTAAATAATTTTCATCTATTAGAGGTTTATTTTCTGCCATATAAACTATGTATAAATCAATTATTGAATAAACTATAAGTAATATTTATTATATTTGATTAGTCAATAGATTGTAATGACACTAACTCAATTGAAGTACTTATTATCAGTTGCTGAGAATGGCAACTTCACCCTGGCCGCATCAAAATCATTTGTTACCCAACCAACATTAAGTATGCAAATTCAAAAATTGGAGGAAGAGTTAGGGGTCAAAATATTTAACCGCAATACCAAACCCATTGGTCTAACCGCCATTGGACACACTATTGTTGAACAAGCCAAAGTAATTCTCCAAGAAGCACAACGGATGGAAGACGCTGTTGCACAGGAAAAGGGAGCATAGCGGGCTCATTTAGCCTCGGAATTATCCCAACAATTATGCCTACCCTTCTACCAATGTTCTTAACAAACTTCATCAAAAAATACCCAAAAGTTGATCTCAAAATCGAAGAGATTACGACAGAAAATATCTACCAACTCATTCAGAAAGAGCAGCTCGATGCTGGGATTGCTGCTACACCCCTTGGGAAAGAAAATATTCTTGAAAAGCCACTTTTCTACGAACCCTTTGTTGCTTACCTTCCTCAAAATCATCATTTACTAAAACAAGACAGTATAGAGGTTGAAGACCTTAACCACAATAATATCCTCGTTCTTGAGGATGGGCATTGTTTTAGAGATCACGTCTTAAATTTGTGTCCTACTTCCAATACGACTAAAGGTTTTGGTTTGAAAAGCGGCAGCTTTGAGACGCTAATCAATCTAGCCAATCAAGGCCTAGGTATGACCCTTCTCCCTACTTACACACATTGGATTTAAATAATCAACAAAAAAAACAATTATTGAATTTTCCAGAACCAGCACCCGCCAGAGAGATCAGTGTGATTCACAGTAAAAATCAACTTAAACTTCCAGTTATAGATGCTCTGAGAAATACAATTTTAGGAGTTGTCCGAGGCGCCATAGCCTTTGATAATGTTCAAATTATAGCGCCAAAAAAAAATTAATCACATTTCTTTAGAGAGGAAAAAAATTTGTAAAGAACTATGTATTGCATAGTTCTATCTTTTAATTATATATTTGCAATACATTATACATGTCAACCTATGAATCTGGAAAACACAAAAGCTCAAATGAGAAAAGGAATACTCGAATTTTGTATTCTTTCCATTCTCCGCTCAGAAACCAAATATGCTTCGGAGATACTCGATAGTTTAAAGAAATCAGAAATGTTAGTCGTCGAAGGAACTTTATACCCCCTTCTCACTCGACTTAAAAATGCAGCTCTGTTGGAATACCGATGGGAGGAATCTACTGCTGGCCCCCAAGGAAATATTATCAAATAACTCCCCAAGGTACACAAATGCTCCAAGAACTAAATCTGTCTTGGAAATCCCTCCAAAAAGCGGTTAACTCAATTCTTAAAACAAAATAACACTATTATGAACAAAACAATCGATATCAACCTAACTGGTATATTTTTCATATTGACGAAAAAGCCTACGTCATCCTTAAAAAATACCTAGATGCCCTTCGAAATACCTTCGCTAAAACAACAGGTAAAGAAGAAATACTGGCTGACATAGAAGCCCGTATCGCTGAATTACTCAGGGATCGAAAATCAACTAAAGAACAGGTCATAGAAATAGAGGATATTGAAACTATTATCGCTATCTTGGGTCAACCCGAGGACTATGTGATTTCTGGGGAAGATGAAGAAGCTCCTCGGCAATCGAATTCAAAAAAATTATTTCGAGACACCGAAGATTCCTATGTGGGTGGAGTTGCTTCGGGTTTGGCTCATTATTTTGGTCTTGATGTAGGCTGGCTTCGAATTATATGGGCTCTAATGTTTTTCTTTAGTGGTGGTAGTTTTTTAGTGGTTTATATATTATTCTGGGTGCTCACCCCAGAAGCGATTACAACGGCCGAGAAACTCCAAATGAAAGGAGAACCTGTGACAGTAGGTAACATTGAAAAAAAAATAAAAGAAGAAGCGAACGCAATCGCAGATAAAGTCAAAAATGTCTATCATAACAAGGCAGAGTCTACCCTAAAAAAAAAGTCAAAAAGTTTTTTCGATAATTTCGCTTCTCTGATCCTGTCGCTGATTAAAGTGGCTGGGAAACTCATCGGACTCTTTTTAGTTATCATTGCCTCCCTGGGCCTGTTTGGCATTACTCTTGGCTTTATTGTTACCAATATTGTTGGATGGCTTACTGAAATGCCTTTTAACTTTATAGATCTAGCCTTATTTCAAAATCTCCTTTTTGGATTCTTCCCATATTGGTTCTTTGTGGAGTAGGAATTCCAATGCTTTTTTTTCTCGTGGTCGGGATCAAAATGCTGGCGCCCAGATCAAACCCTTTTGGTTTTTGGGGTCGCTTAATTCTGTTAGGCCTTTGGCTGTTGAGTCTGATTTCGTTGATCGTATTGGGTACCATTGAAGCCAAAAGTCATCGCTTTTCTTATCAAGCTTATGAAAATTATAGTCACGCTGTTTATCCCTCAGACACATTGAAGTTTAGCGTATCGAATGAACCTCAATTCAAAGACCGACTTACCCATTCTAGTGGTTTTGATGTCATCATAGATGAAGAAAGAGATAAACATTTGTTATTGCGAAATTTAACGTTTAAAATTGAACCCACCAATCGAGATTCTCTCTATTTAAGCATTCAAAAGGAAGCGAACGGAGCCTCCTACAAAGACGCCCAAGCCAATGGGCAACAAATCAATTACGCTCCCGATCATAGACTCCAATCGTATCCTATTGAATTCCTATTTGACAACTCCTACCATGAAAAAATACAAGGATCAAGAGGTTGCCGTCACTGATTTTATCCCTGAAAAGCAAACTGTATTTATCGATTCTTCCGTACTCCCCATTCTAGGGTGGAATATTCCCAATAATCAAAATTTTGTTCGCCAGGGACTTGCAGGACACCACTGGAATATACAGGCAAATCAGTTGATTTACTTGGACTATAAGCCCTAATAAAGCTTCAAAAAACCGATGGGATAAAATGTATAAAGCATTTGCAAACTTTGTAATTAACCCTATCTTTGGCGCACCTTTCCGGGGTGTAGCGTAGCCCGGTCATCGCGCCTGCTTTGGGAGCAGGAGGTCGCAGGTTCGAATCCTGCCACCCCGACAAGTTTTTCCCCACAAATACGGGATGTGGCGCAGCCTGGTAGCGCACACGCATGGGGTGCGTGGGGTCGCAGGTTCAAATCCTGTCATCCCGACCCAAACCATCCTTTGTGATGGTTTTTTTATATTCCAAAATCAATGTAAATTGATAAAAAATTCAATGCTTTTTATGAAAAAGATAAAACTATTCATTTTAGCAGTTATAGCCCCACTATCATCAACCTGCGCTCAACAAAACACACCTCCAATAGAAGTCCCTTCTGAGGTGAATTACACACTAGAAACAATCGTTGAGGGAATTGATATTCCTTGGGGAATGGCATTTCTTTCTTCAGAGGAAATTTTAGTCACTGAAAAGTACGGGGTTCTATATTATGTCAGTGAGGGTACCAAAAAAGTGGTTCAAGGACTACCCCTTATATATTTTAGGGGTCAGGGTGGCTTACTCGATGTGGCAATCGATCCTGAATTTTCTACCAACCGTCGCGTTTTTTTTACCGCGGGAACCAATATTGAAGGTGATAAAGGTGGAAATACAGCCTTATACAGTGCCACATTCACAAAATCCCTTGAGCTTAAAAACGTTCGGCTGCTATATAAGGCAGTACCCAATACAAAAACCGCACAACACTGGGGGTCCCGTGTCGTTTTTGATGAACTAGGTCATGTTTTTTTCACCATCGGTGATCGAGGCAATAGAACGGTAAACCCTCAAGATCTAAGCAGAGACGGAGGTAAGGTTTACCGCCTCAATTTAGATGGTAGTATTCCGCAGGACAATCCTTTCGTTGGGCAGGATAATGTTAAAGAGGCTATCTATACATATGGTCACAGAAATCCGCAAGGAATGGTTGTGCACCCCAAAACTAAGGCAATCTGGACCCACGAACACGGGCCTAGAGGAGGGGATGAGATCAATATCATTGAAGCGAGTAACAACTATGGTTGGCCCGAAATCACCTATGGAATTAATTACACCGGCACTCCTGTTTCCAAAAAAACCGCCCTTCCTGGGATGGAACAGCCGTTTTACTATTGGGTGCCCTCTATCGCTCCAAGCGGTATGGCATTTGCCTCGTCTGTATATCCCAATTGGGAAGATAATCTATTTGTTGGCTCGTTGAAATACGAATATTTAGAACGCCTGGTCATTAAAGAAAATAAAGTGATAAAAAGAGAAAAAATAGCCGATGGCATTGGACGAGTTAGAAATGTGGTAACAGGTACCGATGGTCATCTCTATTTAGGTGTAGAAGGAAAAGGGATCATTAAATTAGTTCCCAAATCATGAAATTAATTGGCCTAGCTTCAATGGCTCTATATATCTCCCTTATCATTGGGCTATATCAACAAAAACCGTTGAATCAAAGTATTGAAGAAGGAACACTAATCTACCAAGACTTCTGCATTCAGTGCCATGGTTCCAAAGGAAAAGGAGAGTCAGGCGTTTTTCCTCCCTTGGCACAATCAGATTATTTAATGGAAAATATCACTAAAAGTATACAGGGAATTAAGTATGGCATGCGAGGAGTGGTAGTTGTCAATGGAGTTGTCTATAAAGGTATGATGGCAGCCCAAGGGTTGGATGATGAGGAGATTGCTGATGTTATGAACTACATTCTAAACAGCTGGGGCAATTCCACACAAGAACAAATTACAGAAGAAAAGGTTCGTTCTGTAGGACCCTAGCCCCTTAGATCAATTATGCGAAAACGTTTTACATCCTTTTTCAAAAAATCTCATTTACCCTTTACCTTATTAGGGATCATCTTTTTGATTTGGATGCTATTCTTAGACACCAATTCCTTTCTTATTCACAGGGAACTCGATCAAGAAATAAAAGAATTGGAAGCCCAGAAAAAAGAATATTTAAAAGAAATTGAAAAAGATGCCTCCGCTATCGAACAACTCGAAAATTTAGACAGTTTAGAGAAATTTGCCCGAGAAAATTACCTCCACAAAAAAGAGGGAGAAAAGATATATCTCATTGAGTTTATAGACAGTATTTCAAAACCTTAATCCACAGTTAAAAAGCTTTCATAAAATGGCAAGAACTTATTTCATTTAAGAAGTAAGAAATTGTATTTTGAACTCCAAACCTCAAATTAATGGGAAAAATAATCGCAATAGCCAACCAGAAAGGGGTGTGGGTAAAACCACAACTGCCGTAAATCTTGCAGCTGCTTTGGGTATTCTCGAGAAAAAAGTTTTGTTGGTCGATGCTGATCCTCAAGCTAATGCCACTTCTGGCTTGGGTTTTGATGTCAGTGCGCAAGAAAAAACCACCTACCAACTTTTGGAACATTCTGTGAAAGTTGATGAAGCAAAACTAACGACTAGTAGTCCCAACCTGGACTTGATACCATCTCATATTGACTTGGTAGCGGCAGAAATTGAATTAGTTGATGAAAAAAAACGAGAGTTTATGTTGCGAAAGGCACTAGAGTCTGCAAAAGATTCATACGATTTTATATTTATTGACTGCGCACCTTCCCTTGGCCTCATTACACTCAACGCATTAACAGCCGCTGATTCTGTAATCATACCCATTCAATGTGAGTATTTTGCTCTAGAAGGACTTGGTAAGCTTCTCAATACAATTAAAAGTGTTCAGAAAATACACAACGCCAATTTAGATATTGAAGGCTTGTTATTGACTATGTATGATTCCCGTTTACGTCTTTCCAATCAGGTAGTGGAAGAGGTCAATAAGCATTTTGGTAAAATGGTTTTTAAAACGTTAATTCAACGTAATATTCGCCTCAGTGAAGCCCCTAGTTATGGAGAGAACATTATCGCCTACGACGCAACGAGCAAAGGCGCAGAAAACTATTTGGCGCTCGGTAGTGAATTATTAAAAAAAATAAAGCCTAAACATGGCAAAGTCAAGTAAAAAAATGGCACTCGGTAAAGGGCTTTCAGCCATACTCAATGATCCGGATCTTCAACAGAATTCGAAAACAAACGCTGCTTCTTCCAGTCCTGTGATTGGCAATGTCTTTGAAATCCCCTTGGAACAAATTTCGGAAAACCCGTATCAACCCCGTACTCATTTTGATGAGGAAAAACTTCGTGAATTGGCTACATCTATCCGTGAATTGGGGTTGTGCAACCCATAACAGTACGACAGTTGGGCCCAAGTGAATTTCAATTGGTTGCTGGTGAAAGACGGTTTAGAGCGTCCAAATCATTACAACGCAAGACCATTCCAGCATTCATAAGAACGGCCAACGACCAAGAATCCTTAGAAATGGCCTTGGTGGAAAACATCCAGAGAGAAGATCTCGACCCCATCGAGATAGCACTCTCCTATCAACGACTGATCGATGACATCCAATTGACCCAAAATCAACTCAGTGACCGAGTAGGGAAAAAGAGATCTACCGTCACCAACTACCTCCGGTTGTTAAAACTCGATCCAATTATACAAACCGGAATGCGAGACGGTTTTATTTCAATGGGACACGGACGGGCTTTAATCAATATTGAAGATCCTAATGTTCAACTGAGTATCTATGAAAAAGTGATTTCTAAGGGTTTATCTGTTCGGGCTACGGAAGCACTGGTCAAAAAAACAAAGTCTGAACCCGAGGTATTTGAAATCAAAAACACAGAAACCCAAACCATTGAAAAAGAATGGATTGCTAGTTTTGAAGACTTTTTAGTGAGAAAGTAAAAATAAATGCCAATGCTAAAGGTAAAGGGAGTATCCAAATTCCTTTTGATTCGTTTGCTAAGCTACAATCATGGGTTGAAAAATAAAAAAGTGAAATACCTTATTCTTATTGGTCTCTTTTCAATTATCATGGGAAATCAAGTCCTTAATGCCCAGACCGATAGTTTAACGATGAAAACACTGTCGCGTAAAGAACGTTTGATTTTAGACCCGCTTAGTCCCTCTCGTGCTGCTTTCTATTCTGCGATTTTGCCAGGGATGGGTCAGGCCTATCTTGGACAATATTGGAAAATTCCACTAGTATATGCAGCTATTGGTGCTTCTGCCTATTATTATAAATTGAATAATGATGAATTAATGAAGTATCGAAACGCATACAAAAGAAGATTAGCAGGTTATTATGATGACGAATACACGGATATTATTCCCAATAAGGATACTCTTCTTGAGGGCATGCGGTTTCATGAAAGATATAAAGACATGGCTTTTATTTTTATTGTGGGCACCTATATGCTCAACATTCTAGAAGCAAATGTTAGTGCTCATCTATTACAGTTCAATGTGAGTGATAAACTGAGTTTTAAACCTCACTTTGAACACGACTTCCTTCACGCGCAAAACCAAGTGGGGCTGCAAATCAATATAATATTTTAGTCATTGTGAAAGTTGCTCTTTTAGGATACGGAAGAATGGGAAAAGCGATTGAGAAAGTTGCAAAAAACCGCGGTCACGAAATCGTATTTACCGTTGATGCCCAAGAATCGACTGGTTCATTAAATGAGGCCGATGCTGCCATTAATTTTAGTGTCCCCGAAGCAGCCTTAATTAATATCAGTAGTTCACTTGAACTTGGAATACCTGTGGTCTGCGGTACAACAGGTTGGCTGGACCAAAAAGTAAAAGCGGAGACACTTTGCAAGGAAAAAGAAACGGCTTTTTATATGCTTCTAACTTTAGCATCGGTGTTAATTTATTTTTTGCACTCAATAAAAACTTGGCAGAATTCATGAAAAAACACCCAAGTTACAAAGTGGCCGTGGAAGAAACTCATCACATTCACAAATTGGACACCCTTAGTGGAACAGCCATTACACTTGCTGAAGATATCATTGAAAAAACCCATCTTGAGGGATGGGAAACCGCAAAAAATCCATCGGCAAAAAACCAATTGTCTATTCAGTCTCATAGAGAAGGTGAAGTTCCTGGAATTCATCAAGTTGAATATTCTAGTCCAATAGAATCCATTAAAATTCGTCACGAAGCCTATAATCGACAAGGATTTGCCTTTGGTGCCGTAATTGCTGCAGAATGGATTTTAGGGAAAAAAGGGGTTTTCGGAATGGAGGATGTATTAAATCTTTCTCAATAAAACCCAAAAACATCAAGAGTTTAGTAATTTAAAATAAAAATATGAGTTGGTTAGGCTGGGTGTTATTATTTGTTGTCCTTAATGGGGTGCACTTTTTGAGTACTTGGAAGCTTTATCGAGCAGCTGGAAAAAATGCTTGGGAAGCCGCCGTCCCCATTTACAATGCTATTGTCCTTATGGAAATCATCCACCGACCCCGTTGGTGGGTTCTTTTGATGTTGATTCCCATCATCAATTTAATCATCATCCCGGTTATATGGGTAGAAACGATTCGAAGTTTTGGTTTCAACTCCACTAAAGATACCGCTCTAGTCTTATTTACAGGGGTTGTATACTGCGACCAAAAACTACGCAAGTACTTTGAAACACCTAAAAGACCGAAGCCTAAAGCCCAAAACAGCTTTTGGAGAATGGGTGAGTTCTATTCTCTTTGCCGTAGTTGCCGCTACCTTGGTTCACACTTATATCATGCAGCCATACATCATCCCTACAGGTTCGTTAGAAAACATTACTCGTAGGGGATTTTCTTTTCGTTAGTAAATTCCACTACGGATCACGTGTTCCTATGACTACTGTTTCTTTTCCCATGGTACATGATACACTTCCCATTCTAAAAATACGTTCTTATCTTAAAAAACCTCAGCTCCCCTTTCTTCGTTTGCCGGGCTTGCAAAAAATAAAGCGTAACGAAATCGTAGTTTTCAGCTGGCCTGCTGATACAGTGCGTCAATTTTTTGTGAAAGAAGCAGGTGTTCGAAAGCCGATTGATAAAAAATCGAATTATGTGAAACGCTGTGTAGCCATACCAGGAGATACCCTTCAGATTATAGATGGACTCATTCATATTGATGGAGAAAGAACACAACTCCCCCCAAAGAGCCCGTGTGCAATATATCCAGCCACCCTATCCCATAATGAAGGCATATCGGCACGAAAACTATTAGATTTGGGATATAAAGACTTCACTCGAACGTATAAAATTAAAGGAATTACTCAACAATCTTTTAATGCAATTCGGCCCTACATCTTAGGAACAACTGGAACCAGTATTGAAGACTTTAAAGTTATTACTCAAGTCGCGGCCTACCCATAGAAATTGTTCGACAACTTCGCTTACAAGTGACTGAAGTTTTGGCGCGCGAAAGACAACTCACCCTCACTTTGAATGAGGCTAAAGAATTGGCGATACAACCTTGGGTAGATAAGGTCGTTAGAAGGAATCAAGCCGAATCGATTCCAAACACTAATTTCTTTCCCAATGCCCTCCCCTACGACTGGAACGAAGACAATTTTGGGCCTCTAGTCCTACCAAAAAAGGAATGCAAGTTACCTTGACTCGGGAAAATTATCCGATCTATAAAAAACTCATTCGAGATTACGAAAAAAATAATTTCATCAGGGAGGCAGACCGTTTTTACCTAAACGGTCAGGAAGTAAATCAATACACTTTTAAGCAAGACTACTATTGGATGATGGGCGACAACCGACATAAATCTGAAGACAGTCGCTTCTGGGGCTTTGTTCCTGCAGATCACATCGTGGGTAAACCCGGCTTTATTTGGTTTAGCATTGAGGGCATTAATGACGGAATTAAAAAAATTGGCGCATCCGTTGGAGTCGATTATTTACTACTGTGGGTCTAGAAGGGAAACCCCGATCCTATTTTCCCCATTTTAGCGTGATAGTAGATCTTTGGCAACTCTTTAGCTGGTAGCGAAAGCGAAAGGGGAAACAAGAAACCGCATGATATCAGTAGTGGTTCCTTCATACGCCCCACCGGTTTCTTATATGGCGTGGTTGATCAACCAAGAACGAATATACTGGCTTATTGACAGCCACTACAAAAAACAAACCTATCGTAACCGAGCCTATATCTATGGAGCCAACGGCAGACTTTCACTAATTATCCCCGTAAGACATACTTCCTGGCGGCAACATCAAAAAGAAAATGAAGTGCAAACAGATAATGATGTACAGTGGCAGAAATTGCATTGGAAATCACTACAGGTAGCCTATCGTTCCTCTCCCTTTTTTGAATTTTATGAAGATGCCCTAGCACCATTATATCACAGTCAAACTGCAAGGCTCTATGAATTTAATCGCTCACTTTTAAATGTTCTCTTCGACTTGTTGGAAATAAAACTACCTCAGGAAGAGGTATCTCTTGATTTTTCTTACCATCAACTAAACGAGTCTCTGTTAAATGCAAAAAAGAAACTCCTCTTTATACTCCTTACGCCCAAGTATTTGATTCTAAATATGGTTTTCTTAATAACTTGAGCACCTTGGATTTGTTATTTAACTTAGGGCCTGAAGCAAAAACCTATCTACAACAATGTCCTAATTAATCCCAATCGAGTTTAGCCGAGATAGGTTTGTGATCTGAAAATAAAACATCATGGGTTGTATACTCCAATACTTGTAAGCGAGAGGACTAAAGATAAAATCAATGCGATACGGAATTCCTCCCAAACTGTAGGTCGCTCCAAAACCTTCCCTGCTTCTACAAATGCATCTTGATGACGACCTCGAAGATTTAAATACGCTTTTGAAAAAGCAGTATTGTTCATATCAACGCATACCAAACTGGGATACGCGTTAAAATTTTCAACTTGTTGCCATTGGACAATTTGATTCAATTGCTTTTGGTATACACCATCCAGGCGTTGTAAAAAACGGGTAGAGGTAGTTTGATCAATGAGAGAATCGGAAGGTTGCAATTGAAAAGACTCTAAATGGAGGTTGTAGACGCGTAAAGTATCTCTTCCGTATTCAATATCGGCATATACCCCACTGTTTGCGCTATCTTCAAAATCAATGGGGACCTGTTCGCAACAGCGGGAATTTAGAAAAATTCTACTCCATTATTCCCTAGTGCGGAGGCAGTTCGCACATAACTATAAGGATAGCTTTTAAAAGCCGGTGAAGTTCGACTACTGTATTCTTGAAGACAAACAATATCGGGATTTTCCGATTGAATGAATTGTTCGATTTTTAGGGAATTTGCTCCTCGTTCAACCACTTAAATTGATTGAATAATCGAACATTGTAGGACATGATCTTAAAACCTTCAGATACTTTTATTGTATTGTTTGGAAACTTATATAAGCGGTTCCATTCTTGAAATTGAGAAGAAAAAACAACAAATAATAAAAAGGCCACCGCATGCTTAAAATCCAATAGAGAAAAAAAATAAAATTTACAAATGATAAAACAGGGACCAATACCTGGAAGTAGTCCTTTAATGGAAAAATAATCACCCATTAGAAGAAATAGGGCACCCAATAATACAGAATTGAAGAAGACCATAAAATTGGAGAATAATGAAGTCTGTTTAGCCATTATAGATCTTTATTGTTTGCCAGCTCGGAACAAAGCGTCTTTTTCCTCTTGGGTCAAACTGTCATATCCTGAAGTGCTTATTTTATCGAGGATAGCATCAATATTTTTTTGACTAACGGAAGAAGCTTTTTTTTTTGGGCCGTGGATTTTTATATACCTTCTTCAATTTGGGTCGGGGTCGAAACCAACTTCCTATGTTTTCCCAAAAGCGCACCCATCCAGATCCTATATCGCGGCCTTTTTGCAGCTGAGTAGCATATAAAAATCCAAGATAAGCACCACCAATGTGGGCTAAATGTCCCCAGCATTACCACTAGGAATGCGTATCAAGTCAAGAAGGATAAAGGCAATTGCTAGGTATTTTAATTTAATATTGAAGAAGAAAAACGAATTTCTTGATTGGGGGTGTAAGTGCTAATAAAAATAAATACAGCCATGACCCCTGCACTGGCTCCCACCATATAGGGGCGCATACCTTGAAAAACAGGGAAAAGAGAATAACTCCCTACGAATACCAAGCCACCCAATACTACTCCCATAAAATAGGTATTGCTGAAAATTTGTTCAGAAAAAGGTTTAAAAAAGAGTTGTCCAGAGTAATATAACAGAAGCATGTTCCAGAACAAGTGAAAAAAATCTGCATGTAAAAAACTATAAGTAATTAAAGTCCAAGGACGATAAAGAAGTCTTTCCCAACTTGCCGATAATTGAATCCACCCTAACAATTCCTCTCTTGGCAACTGGAATAAATAAAAAAGAGTTTGTATCAAAAAGGGAATCATAAAAAAAAACCACATTAACTGCAATGAGTTTTTCAGCAATGGAAAGGGTTTGAAAGCGGTATTTTAATGAACCCATTTTCATGCCTAATTCCAACGGTTGTTATTGAACTGATTACGTTTCCAATACCACATCATCACCAAGCCAGTTAGTGCTCCTCCCACATGAGCAAAATGAGCAATAGGTCCCATCGAATAAGAAGAGAAACCAAAAAACAAGTCTACCAGAATCAAGATGGGAACTAAATACTTGGCCTTTATTGGAATAGGTGGAAAAAGAAGCATTAATTGTGCGTTGGGAAAAAGCATTGCAAATCCCACCAGTACCCCATACAAAGCACCTGAGGCTCCAACCAAAACTGCCGAAAAGGCCTGATATGCACTCCGTAAAATTCCAACATCTGCCTGTTCTATTACTTCTGGAGCCAAAACACTACTTTCTAGAAACTGTTTAACCTCCGCCGAACCCAATCCCAGTGTTTGTAAAACTTGAATCCCTTCCTGAACCTGATAGTGATACAAGCACATTTGCAACAAGGCAGCTCCAAAGCCGTTGGAGAGATAGAAAAAAATAAATTTATTACGCCCCCACATTTGTTCAAGGGGGGTGCCAAACATATACAGCCCAAACATATTAAAGAAAATGTGGCTAAAATCACCATGCATAAACATATGTGTTAGAGGTTGCCACAGCTGAAATTTGGGGCTTTTAAAATAATGTAGTGAAAACCAATCATAGACAACCGGACCCAACAACAACGTTGCTAGAAAGAACAGCGCATTAATAATAAGAAGGTGCTTGACTGTTTCGGAAATCTGTCGCATTAATTCAATTTTTTCTCCAATTCCTCTTTTTCTAATGTAACAAATATCTGCCGCTTAAAGGGAGATACTTGAGTTTCTTTACAGCCAAACAAATCATTGATCAATCGCTCTTGCTCAAGGCGCTCTAGTGAATGCCCCCTTTTAATACTCAAGGTTCGCGCCATTATTTTGGCCATTAGATCGGATGAGCTGTAGCTTTCTGTAACTTCTTTGTCCATAACAAAGAACGCTTCTAGTACTTCATCAATATGAGATTCTCCACACATAGAAGGAATTCCCTTTAGTGTGAGCCTTGTGCCCTCCCATTCCAAATCAAATCCAAGAGCCATAAGTGTCTCATGATGTTGTTCTAGGAGTACCTTGTCTTGAACTGACAGTTCTTTATTCAAGGGAAACAGCAATTGCTGACTTGGGTTTTGTTGGTCAGTCAATTGATTTAAAAATTGCTCGTATAAAATCCGCTGATGGGCGCGTTGTTGATCGATAATTAGCAGCCCCGAACGCAAAGAGCTAACTATATATTTTTGAAAGAGTTGAAATACTTTTGGACTTTCTGCTAAAACCTCAATTTGTTGTTGGGTATCGATGGTTTCCTGCTGCAGACTAGCGTATAAACTGTCCCATTGGGATACCTCTCGCTGAGAAACGCTCTTTTTATTTTGAAAAGGATTGAAGGAAGCATCAACTTCTATTGAGGGGACTTTGGGAGATGATTGAGTTGTAGCATAAGAAGGATCCATATTGGGGTCGTGATCAAAATCGAGAACGGGGGTCACTTGAAACATTCCCAGGCTATACTTCACTGCCGATTTCAATATGGCATACAAACTTTGCTCATCTTCAAACTTAATTTCAGTTTTGGTAGGATGAATATTAATATCGATTTTCTCCGGGTTGACTTGCAGGAAAACAAAATAGCCCGGTTGATAACTATCCTTTAGTAGACCTTCGAAAGCCGCACAGATGGCGTGATGTAAAAAAGCACTTTTGATAAAGCGTTGATTTACAAAGAAAAATTGCTGCCCGCGTGATTTTTTTGCATAATTGGGCTTCACCAAATACCCTTTGATTTGAACCAATGGTGTCTCTTCTTCTATAGCGACAATTTTTTCTGCAAATTTTCCCCCATCACTTGAGATAAGCGGCGCTTCAGATTGGCTTGGGGCAAGTCAAACAATTCACTTTCATTGTGCAGAAATGAAAAAGCAATATTGGGATGAGCCAACGCAACTCGCTGGAATTCGTCAATTATATGCCGGAGTTCTACGGCATCTGTTTTTAAAAATTGCGCCGTGCAGGTATGTTAAAAAACAGGTTTTTAATTGCAATCGAACTGCCTTTAGGGGCTACCCGGAAATATCTTTACGAACTACTTCCGTTCCCTCAATGTAGAGAGTAGAAGCCACCTCAGCACTTTCGATTCGGCTATGGGCTTCCACATGCGCAACTGCTGCAATAGAAGCCAACGCTTCCCCTCGAAACCCCTTGGTATTCAATTGAAATAAATCTTCGGCTAAGCGGATTTTGGAAGTTGCATGACGCTCAAAAGCCATACGCAAATCAGTTGGGCTCATCCCTTTCCCATTGTCAATCACCTGAATAAGAGATTTTCCTGCATCTTTAATTATAAGCTGTACTTCAGTAGCTCCAGCATCCACAGCGTTTTCAATCAATTCCTTAACAGCTGAGGCAGGACGCTGAATCACCTCTCCCGCGGCAATTTGATTGGCTACATGATCGGGTAACAATTCAATAATATCCCCCATTAGGAAAAGCGTGTAAAAAGTGATAAATCAAAATCGACAATATATAAGGCTATCAGGGTGAGTAAACCAATAATGAAAAGTAATAGAGGAGAAATAGCTCGGTTGCCTCGGTGGCGCATTTTCTCTCTTGCTTCCTTCCATTGATGTCCAAAATCGTTGGTGTTGTAGGTGTCTCGATATCGGGCAAATTTGGAATCGAAGTCATAGGGATTACTTTCTCTTTGCCTTTATAATAGCGCGGAGTGTAGTTGTAGCGACGATTTTTTCTAACTCGTAAGGGATTGCCTTGGAACATCCAATTGGATTTGAACCAAAAATATAAAAATAGCCGAAGAAAAACGGAAAGAACTCTCGGTAAATCGAGAATTTATGAACGATGTAAGGCTGCCATTTTGAGTGCAGCAACAGCAGCCTCCACACCCTTATTTCCATATTTTCCTCCTGAACGAGCTTGTGCTTGAGCTAAAGTAGTATCGGTGAGCACACAGAATATCACTGGAACTTCGGATTGAGTATTGAGCTGTACGATGCCTTGGTCACTCCTTGACAAACAAAATCGAAGTGTTTCGTTTCCCCTTGATCACACTCCCTACGGCAATGACAACATCCGATTTTTTTGCGCCAAACGGCAGCCATGGACCAGTTCAAAACTCCCCGGCACGTTGATACGTTTAATATGAGAAGGGTTTACTTCATGAGCTGTGAATGTCTCAAAGGCACCTTGGTAGAGACCCTCTGTAATTTCAGCATTCCATTCAGAGACCACTAGGGTAATTTTTAAGCCGCGACCAGAAGGAACTTTACTTGGATTATAATCTGACAAATGCATAGGGGCCGTTACCATAGTGTCGGGGCTTAGTTGTCCAATTTACCAATCTGAACATCAACCAAACGGGCTTCACGAGAATCGGGAAACTCTTCTTTGATTCGCTTTAAATATACCAGAGCTACTTGTTCTTTACCCAAAATAGCCCCCAATGTAGCTGCTTTGAATAAGTATTTTGGTGTACTGAATAAGTTTTCATTCACACCTGCAGCCTGAACATAATAATCGAAAGCATCTTCCATCTGACCAATTTGAGCAAAGGAATCACCAATAGCTCCTTTAGCCAAAGCCGAAAGTAATACATCGTCCGCATCGAACTGATCCAAATAAAAAATGGCATTTTTGTAGTCTTTTAAATTGAGATAGGACATCCCTGCGCTATAGGTAGCCAATTTGGCTGCTGCAGTTCCAGAATAATTTTCAATTATATCCAAAAAACCGTACTTCCCATCTCCCCATTCAATGCCCGCAGATAGAGCGAATCAGAATTGGTGCTATTCACTGCCAAGTCAAAGTAATATTGTGCTTGATTCAATTCACTAACAGATTCTCTTTCTTTGGGCTGTTGGATAAACTGTTCGTATCCCAGGTAACCCAAGACCACAAAGGCAACACCTCCAATAATTCCCAATATGAAATTTTGGTATTTTGATACAAATTTTTCTGTATTAGAAGCCCCGGAATCTAACCGTTCAAACACCTCAGCAGTTGTGCTTTCCATTTCTTGATCAGGAGTATAAGGCTTACTTATTGATTTTTTGTACCCGCGTTTTTTGTATGTAGCCATGGCTAAAATTTGAATCACAAAATTACACTTTTTTGGATAATACAAAAAGTCACTAAGTACAAGTAAATAATAGAAAAACACCTCCTGTTTATGGGGCAAAAATCTATCTTTTTGTTTTCATGCAGTTACGACGACTCTTATTGACGAATTACAAAAATCAAAAAGCTTTTGAACTCGACTTTGAAGCTCCCATAAATGCCTTTGTAGGTAACAATGGAGTAGGAAAAACCAACCTGCTCGATGCAATTTATCACTTGGCCCTTGGCAAAAGCTATTTTAATCCCATTCCTACACAAAACATTCATTTCGAAGCAGATTTTTTTGTCCTTGAAGGACGCTTCATCAAACGAGACGAGGAGGAGAAAATTATTTGCAGCTTCAAACGAGGGGGCAAGAAAGTGATCAAACGAAACGGAAAGGCATATGATAAAATTGCAGAACACATTGGGTTGATCCCTTTGGTGATTATTTCCCCCAGCGATCAAGATTTGATTGCTGCAGGCAGCAGTGTGAGACGTAAGTTTATGGATGGTATTATAGGACAAACAGACATTACCTATTTGGATGCTCTACTCCAATATCATCGGGTGGTGGAGCAGCGTAACTCGCTTTTAAAATTCTTTGCTACCAACCAACAGTTTGACCCCGCGGCACTAGAAGCCTATGATCAACAGTTACTCCAATTGAGTAGTCCTCTTTACGAAACGAGGAAACGTTTTATGGAAGCTTTTACACCTGTCTTTGAAAAACGGTATAAGCAAATCAGTGATGCACAAGAGAGTGTAGAAATTCATTACCAAACCCAGTTGGATGAAAAACCTTTGGCCGAATTACTCCAGGAAGCGCTATCCAGAGATCGAGCTTTACAGTTTTCCAGTGTGGGGCTCCATAAAGACGATTTAGAATTACATTTGGGTAAACAACCTGTCAAAAAATTTGGAAGCCAAGGCCAACAAAAATCTTTTTTGATTGCACTCAAATTAGCGCAATTCGATTATATGCAACAGCAACAGGGTGTTCCTCCGATTGTCTTACTTGATGATATTTTTGATAAATTGGATCAAGAACGTGTGGCTCGAATTGTTCATTTGTTAAGCGCTGCCGATTTTGGTCAGATTTTTATTTCCGATACTCATGCCGGGCGCGTCGAAAAAGCCTTGCGAAGCAGTACCATGAATTATGAACTTTTTTCATTGGGAAACCCAAAAAACAATATCTTATAACATGCGCTTATTTTCAACCTTTTTTATTGCTTTACTCAATTATTTTTTGGGCTTCATGTAATGAAATTATTCAGAAGGACGCTTTACAAGGCTATTGGCAAATAGATAAGGTCACTCAAGCCAATGAAACCTTTGTTCCAGATACAGGAAACATTCAATTCGATCATTACACCTTGGTGGCCATGGGAAAAGGATACCGAAAAAAATTGAGTCCCGGCCTTGGTGAGACCCTCATTACTTCTCGAGATCGATCTGATTTTACTCTTGAATCTCAAAGAGATAGCTGGCAACTTCATTTTCAAACCCCTTGGGACGAGTGGTATGAAAAAATAATCCGTTTGGATTCTCAAGAATTAGTGCTAGAACACAATAACAAACGCTACTATTACAAACGCAAAAATCCAACTGATGGCCGACCGTGACTTTGAACCCCGTCCTTTAAAAGAAGTACTATCTGAATTCTCCCAACAAAAGGGGGTCCACAAGGGAATACAAAAAGTGCGGGTGGAGCAATTATGGAAAGATACTTTAGGTGCCTATATATACCGCTATACTCGATCAATACGCTTGGAAGGCACCACCCTCGTGGTAGAAATCACCAATGCCACCCTAAAAGAGGAAATGCGGTATGCTCAGGAAAGCCTGCTTGAACGGTTAAATGAGGGGGTAGAGGGAATTCAATTCAAAAGAATGGTTCTGCGTTAGAACAATTCGCGTCCAGAGAAATGAAAACCAATCTCTATTGCAGCGTTCTCATCACTGTCCGAACCATGTATAGCATTTTCACCAACAGATTTAGCATATAGTTGACGTATCGTCCCTTCCGCCGCATCTTCAGGATTGGTTGCTCCGATGAGAGTACGAAAATCATTCACTGCATTATCCTTTTCCAACACGGCAGCGACTATGGGTCCTCGAGTCATAAAAGCAACCAACTCACCAAAAAACGGCCGCCCCTTATGAACAGCATAGAAAGCTTCAGCATCCGATTGAGTCAATTGCGTTTTCTTCAAGCCCACTATCCGAAAGCCAGCACCATTAATTTTTTCCAAAATGGACCCTGTATGGCCGTTTTCCACCGCATCCGGTTTGATCATGGTAAAGGTTCTTTTCATCGTAGTTATTTTCGGCAAAAATAGCCTTTTTTTCTCTTTGCCCAAAGTCCAACTCCTGAAGATTTTTTGGAGGCTTTCCACCACCTGTGTAATTTTCATCCTGGTTAATTAGTAATCATAAAACCCCCTTCTATGCGACCATCAAGAAATCAAATAAAGGCCTATCTTTACCCAAAAAGGCATGGAAATTCAACAGCTTCCGAAATTACGAGCCATCCTAGACCAGCCCCAACACATTGGAGTAATTCCTCATCAAAATCCTGATGGAGACGCCTTGGGGAGTTGCCTGGCTTGGTCCTCCTTCTTAAGAAAAAAGGGCACACAGTTCAGATCGTTTCCCCCAACGACTATCCCAGCTTTTTAGAATGGATGCCTGGGCTAGATGAGATTGTCATTCATAGCACTCAACAAGGCAAGGCTCAAAAAATAATTGCTGAATCCGATATTCTTTTTACACTAGATTTTAATGACTTATTACGAATCGATGCCTTGGGGCCTTGGGTCAAAAAAAGTAAGGCCAAATTGGTGATGATTGATCATCATGAAAAGCCCAAAGAATATGCCACATTATCACTCTCTTTTCCTCCGATGAGTTCTACGGCAGAGATTATCTATCACCTCATCAATCAATGGGATTCTAGCGCCATCGATTCGGATATGGCAACTTGTCTTTACACTGGAATAATGACAGATACGGGGTCTTTCCGCTTTCCCTCTACTACAGCAGATACCCACCGAGCCATTGCCCACCTGATGGAATGTGGCGCTCCGCACACAGGAATCCACCAGAGCATCCATGACAGCTACACTTTCGATCGTGTTCGTCTCTTAGGCATGAGTCTCACCAACCTAAACAAACTAGAAAATATTCCCGCCGTTTATTTAAGTTTATCCCAACAGGAACTTAGTGCTTATAACTATCAAAAAGGAGATACAGAAGGTTTTGTTAATTATGGGTTGCGCATAAAAGACATACAATTGGCCGTGATCCTAATTGAGAATCGAAGAGAGGGAAAAATCAAAATGTCTTTCCGCTCCAAGGGTAAATTCCCAGCCCATACCTTTGCAGAAACTTTCTTTCGCGGAGGAGGACACAAAAATGCTGCTGGTGGGGTGTCTTTAGATACTATGGAAACTACTCAAGACCGCTTGGTTGCAGCCATACAAGAATGGAAAAATCACTTTGAATGAAATTCTCTACTTTGACACTCTTACTGTTGGCGGGGCTTCTCATTGCATGTCAAGAACCAAACCCGCGCAGGCCGATCAATAAAAAGCAACAATTGTTTTTAAATCAATCCGCCCAGCGAAATAAAGCTCGCATTGCTATTGAACAAGAACTTTTCGAGAAAATTCGAAAAGCGGAACCCCAGATAGTTTATCAAAATTCTAATAAAGGTTTCTGGTATGCCATGATCGAAAAGAAAAATGTCACTACCCCCCTGCCGCAAAAAGGGCAGGAGGTAGTTCTTTCTTATCGAATTGAAGATTTGAACAAAAATATTCTTTATGATGAAAAAGCTTGGGTAATGTCCGCTTTCTAGTCGATCAAGAAGACTATTTACAGCGCTCCGCGAAGCAGCCAAAGTACTTCGAGTTGGCCAAAAAGCTGTTTTTTTATTTCCCTCTTATTTGTGTTATGGATATCAAGGTGATTTCGAAAAAATTGGTAGTAATCAACCCCTACGATTTACCATAAAATTATTATCATTAACAAAAATTACATCATGAGAAAAACCCCATTCATTTTTATCTTTACAGTTGTATCGTTTTTTGTGGTTGGCTGTAATTCCAACTACCCTAATCTTGAAGAAGGAATTTATGCCGAAATAGAAACTAATCGCGGTAATATTCTTCTGTATTTGGAAATGGAAAAAACCCCGATGACGGTAGCTAACTTTGTTGCCTTGGCAGAAGGAGAACACCCGGAAGCGAGCGAAAAATTTCTAAATAAGCGTTACTATGATGGGTTGCTATTTCACCGTGTCATTCCAGATTTTATGATTCAAGGAGGCGACCCCACTGCGACCGGTTCTGGAGGGCCAGGATATCGTTTTCCCGATGAAATAACAGATCTTTCTCATTCGGGACCGGGGATTCTTTCAATGGCCAATGCAGGACCAGAGACCAATGGAAGCCAATTCTTTATTACCCACAAGGCTACACCTTGGTTGGATGGAAAACATACGGTGTTTGGTAAAGTCCGCGAAGGCCAATCTGTGGTCGACAGCATTGCCAAAAACGACACTATCAAAAGACTCAATATCATTCGCAAAGGGAAAATGGCGAAGGGATTTGACGCCCCCGCAGTCTATGCCGAAGTTCTTCGTGTAAAACAAGAAGAATTAGAATTGGACGCTGAGAAAAGAGCTGAGATCAATCAACAAACCGTAGCAAAATTTGAAGTCCAAAGAGCCAAAGCTGAAAAAACAAAATCAGGTTTGCAGTATTTGATAACTGAAAAGGGAGTGGCCCCAAGGTGACATCCAGTTACCAAGGAATCGTAGACTATGCAGTTTATTTTGAAGACGGCCGATTGTTGGAAACTAGTAAAATGGAAACAGCCAAAGCGCTTGAATTACTTGATGATGCCCGTGCTGCCGCTGGAGGATACCAACCCATCCCTGTGAATGTTTCTGATACTGGACAAATGATTATTGGATTTAAAGAAGGACTGCGTAAACTCCGTCAAGGAGACAAAGCAACTCTCTTTTTACCTTTTGACATTGCTTATGGTGATCGGGGAACAAGAGGGATCCCACCCAAATCCAATCTTATTTTTGAAATTGAAGTGGTTGAGGTCCTTAAAGACTAAATACCCATGAAATATAAAACCTCTGCGATACTGGTTCTTTCTTGGATCCCGCAGTGGCTTTTTTGTGGTGGTGTCAAAATCACCCTGAGTGGGTAGATCACTACTACAGCCAAGGATTATATCCTTGGTGGCAATTCTTCCGAACTTATTTTGTAGAACGCTTGGTATTTTCATTTGGTGATTTATGCTACTTGGGGTTGTTCTTGAGTGTATTGTTCTTTATTTATTCGAAAGGGAAATCTTTTCTAAAACCTTGGGAGTACTTCTTTCAGAGCTTAGAATTTTAGCGCTTATCCATTTGTTCTTTCAATTGAGTTGGGGACTTAATTACCACCAAAGCAGCATGGCGTCTCAACAAAACATTACACTAGAGTACAGTGAACAGGATTTAGTGGAAACGATTGACACGCTGCTTTTTCGAATCAATAGTTTGCACAACAGCTTAAGTAAGTTGGACAGTGTAACTTTAGACTTTCCTCTAGAAAAAGAAGACTATCTTCGACTTTTAGATGCTCCTTCCGCCAAAACCTCACTATGGAGTCTACCACTGAGCTATATGGGTTATGCTGGTTACCTCAACCCTTTTACCGGAGAAGCACAAGTAAACGGCAGACTTCCTACACTATCTTTCATCTTCACAGCAGCCCATGAAAAAGCGCACCAACAAGGAATAGCTGCTGAAGAAGAAGCAAATTTTTATGCTTTTACAACCACCTATAAGCACCAAAATTCTTACATCCGCTATGCCGCTTTTAGCTTTGCTTTTAGGTATTGTTGGGGTGCGCTTCATAAACTCCAACCCAATAGAGCCGAAATATATAAACAAAACCTACATCCAGGCATCGTAAAAGAATACCAACAGCAACAGGACTTCTGGATGGCCTATCAAAACCCTCCAACCTTTAGTGAATAAAATTTATGATTGGATTTTAAAAGCCAACGGTCAAGCAGCCGGACGAAAATCCTACAGTCAAGTGGTAGCCCTTTTGGTTGCCAATCGTCAAAAACTATGAAGAGCTCTGTTAGATAAAGATTATTACCTTTATTTTTAGAAAAATTCACATATGAAAAATTATCTATTAGGTGTCTTTCTAATGATGAGCTTAAGTGTTGTAGGCCAAACCTATTACCCCACCAATTTGGGAACCAAGACAAAAGAAAGTCATTTTCAGGCTTTTACTGAGCTTACTTTACATCCTCAACCAGGAGAAACTATTGAAAATGGGACTTTATTGATTCGGGATGGAAAAGTGGTGGCTGCTGGCAGTCAAGTAAAAATTCCTGAGAATTCGATAGTACGTTCCCTTCCTGGTCAACACGTATATGCTTCGTTTATTGACTTATACACTAGTTTTGGTATAGATGAAATTGATCCCAAAACGACTCGGGGTCGAAGCACTCAATATAAAGCCAACCAAGAAGGGGGCTATTGGAATGATCATATCCTTAGCGACTACCAGGCCATTTCAGATTATTCTTACAACGAAAAAGAAGCAAAAATCTATCGCGAAGCTGGTTTTGGCATTGTGAATACCCATAGAGAAGACGGAATACACCGAGGCACTGGAGTCCTTGTAGCACTCACAGATGAAAAGTCGGAAAACGATCGAATACTTCAATCACAATCCGCTGCTTATTATTCGTTTAGTAAAAGCAAACAATCCAACCAATCCTATCCCAGTTCTGTCATGGGAGCCATGGCCTTACATCGTCAAGTATATCATGATGCCAATTGGTATAGAACTGGAAACAGTCCAACCAAAGATTTAGATTTGGAAGCGGTATTGAAACAAAAGATCGCTACCGAAAATTTTTGAAGCCAACAATAAATTAAATGTGCTCCGCGCTGCAAAAGTTAGCACTGATCTTAAAGAAAATTGGATCATTAAAGCAAGCGGTCAAGAATTCGAACATCTAAACAGTTTGAAAAGCTATGGTAATAGTTTGATTTTACCATTGAATTTTCCCAAGCCCTATGATGTTAGCGATCCATCCCTTTTAGAAAAAATCACCTTAGGACAAATGCGCGATTGGAATCAAGCTCCTACCAATCCTGCTAAGATGGCAGCCGCTAAAATTCCATTTGCTATCACCATGGATGGAGTAGACAGTCCCAATACTTTTATTGAAAACCTACGTCGCTCTGTGGCTTATGGATTGTCAGAAAAACAAGCGCTTGCTTCACTAACCACAGTTCCTGCCAAATTGATCGGACAAAGTGAGTTTTTAGGGGTAATTAAACCCAAAGCATGGGCTAACTTTATCATCACCTCAGGGCCTTTTTTTGAACTGGATTCCAAAATTTTAGATCATTATGTCAAAGGGAATCGTCACCGAATCAATGACGCTAAGCAGTTAGATTTGGATGGAACCTATACACTTCAATTGGATACTCATGCTTTGGAACTAGAACTTGAAAACAGTACCCAAGAAGAAGAAATTGAACTCACCGTATTGGAGGGAGAAGTGGAATGGGAAAATACCATCAAATACGAAAATGGACAACTGAATATAACTTTAAGTAATGCCGAAGGTTTGTCTGTAATACTCGAAGCCAATGTAAAGCAACCCGGTATGTTAAAAGGAACAGCAATTGGTTTTGTTGGAGACCCATACAGTGGAACGCCACGCTTAAAAAAAAGAGGAAAACAAAGAGCGCTTTTTGGTCTTCAAACCAGCCACTACTTCCTATCCCAATAATGGATTTGGATTTAAAAAAGACCGAAGCAAGTCCGTATGTTATTTAAAAACGCAACCGTTTGGACCAATGAAGTAGAAGGTATTTTGTCCAATGCTGATGTTCTGATTGGCAATGGGAAAATCATTGCCGTGGGAACCGATCTCATCGATACAAAAGCAACTGTGATCGATGCCACAGGAAAACATATTACAAGTGGTATTATTGATGAACACTCACATATTGCCGCCTCCAGTATTAATGAGGGGGACAAAATTCTTCTGCTGAAGTGACCATAGAAGATGTTGTAGATCCAGACGACATCGATATTTATCGCAATCTAGCAGGAGGAGTAACGACCATCCAGATTCTACACGGTTCTGCCAATCCTATTGGGGAAGGTCTGCAATAATCAAATTAAAGTGGGGCGAAACAGCTGAAAATATGTTATTTCCCAATGCAGATCCCTTTATCAAATTTGCCTTGGGAGAAAATGTGAAACAATCCAACTGGGGCAGTTACAATCGTTTCCCCCAAACACGAATGGGCGTGGAACAAGTATTTGTGGACTATTTCCAACGAGCTAAAGAATACGGAACAGAATGGACACAATACAATCAATTATCAGCTCGTCAGAAAAGATACACAACCAAACCGCGCTACGATATAGAAATGGAAATCCTCTGGGAAATTCTAAGAGGTGATCGTTTTATCTCATGCGATTCTTATGTTCAAAGTGAAATCAATATGCTGATGAAAGTCGCAGAACGTTTTGGTATTCGAATCAACACCTTCACACATATTCTAGAGGGGTATAAAGTAGCTGATAAAATGGCAACTCATGGGGCTGCGGGTTCTACCTTCTCCGATTGGTGGGCCTATAAATACGAAGTAAAAGATGCGATTCCCTACAACGGAGCAATTATGCACCGTGCGGGAGTCAATGTAGCATTCAACTCCGATGATTCAGAAATGTCTCGACGCTTAAATCAAGAAGCTGCAAAAGCAGTCAAATACGGTGGAATTTCTGAAGAGGATGCTTGGAAATTTGTAACCCTAAATCCAGCTAAAATACTTCACTTAGACGATCGTGTCGGAAGTCTTAAAGCCGGTAAACATGCCGATCTGGTTCTTTGGACTGATCATCCCATGTCTGTTTACACAAAAGCAGAAAAAACACTAGTAGATGGAATTGTCTATTATGATGCTGAACGAGCCAAAACACAACTGGAAAAAATCGCTGATGAAAAGAAAGAACTGATTGCCCAAATGGTTCAAGCTGCTAACAATGGTATAACAACACAAGCACCGATTAATCCACAAAAAAGAGAATTCCACTGTGAAACCCTTGACTAAAAAATTACAATGAAAAAATCATATTATTCAGCCTGTTGGTGCCCTTTTTGATTCAAGCTCAACAAACTCCTGCTCCACCTCAAAACGAATCGATACTAATCACAGCTGTTACTGCTCACATCGGTAACGGAGTTGTGATCGAAAATGCCGCAATCGGCTTTGACAACGGAGTGATCACTTATGTAGGTGCTACAGGGTCTGCTCCTTCAGGCTATGACAAGACTATTGAAAGCGACGGTCAACACGCCTATCCAGGGTTTATTGGAATGAATACTACCTTAGGCCTTGTAGAAATTGATGCTGTTCGTGCGACGGATGATGAAGACGAACTTGGAGAAATGCTGCCACATATTCGAGCCGCTATTGCTTACAATGCTGAGTCTCGAGTGGTAGAAAGTGTCCGCCCCAATGGAGTATTAATGGCTCAAGTAGTCCCACGAGGAGGCCGTATCTCCGGAAGTTCTTCGGTCATGCAACTTGATGCTTGGAATTGGGAAGACGCCTTGATGAAAGCCGATGAAGGAATTCATCTGCATTGGCCCAATCCCTTTTATCGTGGCCGTTGGTGGTTGGGTGAAGATCCTACTCTCAAACGAAATGATTCATACAACAAAGAAGTACAATCCATAGCAGATTATATAACCAAAGCTAAAGCCCATAGTAAAAAGCAAAATCCAAAACACCTTCCATATACCGCCATGAGCGGATTATTTGATGGAAGCATACGCCTCTATGTGCATGCCGACTACGGCGAACAAATTGAAGAAAGTATCGATCAACTAATGGAATGGGGGGTCAAAAAGATTGTCCTTGTGGGAGCACACGAAGCCCCAAAACAATTAGACCTGATAAAACAACATGACATTCCAGTTATAATCCCTAGGCCTCATCGGCTTCCGTTCAATGAGGATGAAGCATTAAAAAGTACCTTTACTCTTGGAACAAAACTCGTAGAGGCAGGTATTACTGTTGCCATTGAAATGAGCGGTCGCATGGAACGAATGAATACTCGAAATTTACCTTTCTATGCAGGGAGTTTTGCTGCCTACGGGGTACCTTACGAAAAAGCCGTTGCCTTACTCACCTCTAATCCCGCTAAAATATTAGGATTGGAAAATGAGATAGGAACTCTTGAAGCAGGCAAAAGAGCCACCTTTTTCATTTCCAAAGGAGATGCGCTGGACATGAGAACCAATATTTTGAGCCATGCCTATATTGATGGCAGGGCAATTAGTTTAGAGAGCCATCAGACCGAATTGTACCAGCGCTACAGCGAAAAAGTAAATTGACTGGAAATTGTAATACAAAAAAATCAACAAAAGGGGCGTGCCAAACACGCTCCTTTTTTTAGACCTTTACCAAAATGATGGAAGTAAAAAAGATACAAAGCCGTCAAAACGAGGCATATAAAAAGTTGACTCGACTCTTTCAAAAATCGAGAGAACGCAAAAAAACAGATAGTTTTGTCGTTGAGGGGCGACGAGAAATTGAACGCGCTTTGGTCAACGGGTATGAAAGAATGCAATGTTGGTTTCGAGAAGAATCTGTCCAACTCATCACTGATAAATGCGCTGTTTTTGAATTGAGAAAAGAACTTTTTGATGCACTCAGTCAACGCAGTGGAAACGAGAATGAAATAGCTGTTTTCAAAACACGCCATTGGAAGCTTGAGAATTTAGACTTAACACCAAAATCAAAAATACTGGTCGCTGAAGCCCCAGAAAAACCAGGGAACATTGGTGCTCTTATACGAACAGCTGCTGGAGCGGGGATAGATGCTGTTTTCATTGCCAACCCCAAAACGGACTTATATAATCCACGAAGCATTCGCAACAGTTTAGGAGGCATTTTTTCAATTCCAGTAGTATTGGATTCTTCAGAAAAAATTATTGCCTATTTAGAGAATCATTCTTTTTTTTATAGCCGCAGCAGTTTTGAATAACAATAGCATAGATTACACGGACTGTAAGTACAAGGCACCCTGGGCTATTGTAGTTGGAACCGAGGCTGAAGGCCTGCAGGCACAGTGGCTAGAGGTGGCAGATGCCTGTATTAGTATCCCCATGCAACCTACCATTGACTCGCTTAACGTGTCCGTTGCTGCAGGAATTTTAATCTACAGCGCATTGGAATAGAAAGGATTTGATACGAAATTGGTACCTTAGTGTAGGATGATAGCTATTGATACAGAAAAAGAGAATAAAGAAATTGCACAGCAGTATAAAGAACTATTGCGCGTTAGCTATCAAACACTTTCTAATGCTGACAAAAAGCTAATTCGCACCGCATTTGATACAGCGGTTGATGCACACAAAACCCAACGTAGAAAAACGGGTGAGGCCTATATATTCCATCCTATAGGTGTTGCCAAAATTGTAGCAGAACAAATAGGCTTGGATGCCACTTCCATTGCTGCCGCCCTACTCCACGATGTCGTGGAAGATTCCGACTATACGCTTGATGATTTGAAACGCTTAGTCGGTAGCACCGTTACCCGAATCGTTCATGGCTTGACCAAGATATCTCACCTTAAAAAAGATAAAGACGTTTCGTTGCAAGCAGAGAACTTCAGGAAAATGTTGCTAACGCTTCACGATGATGTCCGTGTGATTATTATCAAAATTGCGGATCGCCTTCATAATATGATTACACTAGACGGACTGGCCGAGCACAAACAAGTGAAAATAGCTTCTGAAACCTTGTATATATATGCGCCCCTGGCCCATCGTATCGGATTATATAACGTCAAAACAAATTTAGAGGATTTGGGTTTCAAATACACCGAACCAGAGCAGTACAATCGGATTAAAATTAATATTGAAGAAGATAAAGTCGTTCAAGACGCCTATATCGAATCATTCACCAATTTGGTTCACGACGCACTCGATAAAGAATTACCAAAATACGAAATAAAAGGGCGAAGCAAATCGATTTTTTCGATCCACAAGAAAATGCTCAAACAAAATGTCCCTTTGAGCAGATTTTTGACAAGTTTGCAATTCGTGTTATCTATAAATCGAATCCCGCTGAAGAGAAATTTATAGCTTGGAAAATATACTCCATAATCACGGATCATTTTATTCCCAACCCAACGCGACTAAGAGACTGGATCACTGCCCCCAAATCTACAGGCTACGAAGCCTTACATATTACCGTAATGGGGCCCGATCAAAAATGGGTGGAAGTACAAATCCGTTCTGAACGAATGCACGAAATTGCTGGAAGAGGCTACGCAGCGCATTACAAGTACAAACAAGGAGAACAAAAAGAAATTGGAATAGAAACCTGGTTGGATCGATTACAGGAGGTGCTAGAAAACAACAATACAGATGCTGTTGATTTTGTACAGGATTTTAAACTGAATCTCTATTCAAAAGAAATTTTTGTATTCACTCCTAAAGGGGAATTAAAATCGCTCCCTAAAGGGGCAACAGCTCTAGATTTTGCTTTTCATGTACATACAGAAATTGGAATTAAAACAAGAGGTGCGCGTGTCAATAACAAATTGGTTCCTCTGAGTTATCACTTAAAAAGTGGCGATCAGGTAGATATTATTACTTCAGATAGTGTTAAACCCACCGCCAACTGGATTGATTTTGTAATTACTTCTAGGGCTCGCTCCAAGATCAAATCCTCACTTAATGAAGAGAAAAAGCGAATCGCCTCAGAAGGTAAAGAATCCCTTCGACGCAAACTCAAACATCTAAAAGTCACCATGGACGACAAATGCCTCCGCTACATGGTAAGGTATTTTAAAGTAAATACGTCGCAAGATTTATTTTATAAAGTGGGGGTTGGCAAGCTGAGTAATAAAGACATCAAGAATTTTGCGGGCGATTACACCAACACCTTCTTGACCTTTTTTAAAAAACGAATTAGAAATTTTCAAAAAAGGACAGGGCAAGCCAAGAACTCGCAACCCATTCCCAACTACGACAAATTGGTGTTTGGGAAAGAAAAAGAAATGCTAGCGTATAGCCTAGCCCATTGTTGCAATCCCATTCCAGGAGACCCTGTTTTTGGTTTCGTCACTGTGGGAGATGGGATTAAAGTACATCAGAAAGATTGTCCCAATGCCATTGCCTTGAATGCCAACTATGCCTATCGTGTCATTGATGCACGTTGGATGGACTCCTCCGCAGAGGAGTACTCTGCAAAGTTAATTTTATCTGGGATTGATAATATGGGACTAGTCAACGAAGTAACCCAGCTTATCTCCAACACCATGCATGTTGATATCAGTAAAATATCTTTTGAAGCAGATGACGGAGTTTTTGAAGGCAGAATTAGTGTCCGTGTCAAAAACAAAACCATCCTCAAAAAGTTAGTAGATCACTTAAAGAAGCTTCAAGGAATTGAAAAAGTGATTCGGGATTAAGGGAGATACCTTATATTTGTTAAATGGCAACTCAGACCAAAAACCCACAAGAAATTGTTAAGGAGGTATTTGTTAACTACCTCAACAAGCATGGCCACCGCAAAACTCCAGAGCGTTTTGCCATCCTTTACGAAATATACGACAGTCAAGAGCACTTTGATATCGAGTCGCTCTATTTGAATATGAAAAATAATAACTATCGTGTGAGTCGAGCCACACTCTACAACACCATTGAACTTCTTTTGGAATGTGGACTTGTTCGAAAACATCAGTTTGGTGGGTCCAACCAATCACACTATGAAAAGTCATATTTTGATCGACAACACGACCATGTCATTTTCACCGATTCTGGTGAAGTTAAAGAGTTCTGTGACCCACGTATTCAACAAATAAAAAAAACTATTGAGGACATCTTTGATATAGAAATTCACAACCATTCTTTATACTTTTACGGCACTAAAAAACAAGACACCAATTAGCAATACACCCCTATGGTAGATTTATTACTCGGCCTGCAATGGGGCGATGAGGGCAAAGGAAAAATAGTAGATGTTCTCACCCAGTCCTATGACATTATTGCCCGTTTTCAAGGGGGACCCAACGCGGGTCATACCCTTGAGTTTGAGGGGCATAAACATATTCTCCATACAATTCCCTCTGGTATTTTTCATCCCACAGCAATCAACCTCATCGGTAATGGAGTAGTTATTGATCCTGTGATCTTTAAAAAAGAAATCAAAGGACTATCTAGTTTTGAAATCGACTTTGCTAAAAAGCTTTTAATCTCCAAAAAAGCTCATCTGATATTGCCCACACACCGATTGTTGGATGCTGCCTCTGAAACAGCTAAAGGAAAAGCAAAAATAGGATCTACGCTTAAAGGGATTGGACCCACCTATATGGATAAGACGGGCCGTAATGGCATTCGTGTGGGGGATATACTTTCGGTTAACTGGGAAGATCGGTACCAAACTCTTGTAAAGAAGCATATTCGGCTTCTTAAAAACTACAAAGTTGATTTGGAATACGATTTGAAAGAAATGGAAAAAGATTTCTTTTCGAGTTTAGACAGCTTAAAGCAATGCCAGATTGTTGATAGTGAAAACTATCTTCATCATGCACAAAAAGCAGGAAAGAAAATTCTTGCAGAGGGCGCACAAGGCTCTCTATTGGATGTTGATTTTGGCACTTATCCTTTTGTAACTTCTTCCACCACAACTGCAGCAGGAGCTTGTACAGGACTTGAATTGCACCCAACACAATCCAAGATGTATTTGGAATTTTTAAAGCCTACACTACCCGAGTAGGAAGCGGGCCATTCCCAACCGAATTATTTGATGAGAACGGAAAACGGATGGGAAAAATAGGACATGAATTCGGGGCTACTACAGGGCGGGCCAGACGCTGTGGATGGTTGGATTTGGTAGCTTTAAAATACGCTATACGTGTGAATGGAGTCACGCAATTGATGATGATGAAAGGAGACGTACTCTCTGGTTTTGCCTCTCTAAAAGTATGTACCGCATACAACACCTCGGATGGTCCGGTTGCTCATCTTCCATTTGATCTTTCAGATCCCAGTATCCAGCCCATTTGGAATGAAATCGATGGTTGGGAAGAAGACTTGACCGCCATGACCAATGAAACAGAATTTCCAGTCAATTTTAAATCCTACATCGATTATTTAGAAAAAGAACTGGAAACCCCTATTAAAATTGTTTCCGTTGGACCCGATCGAAAACAAACCATTTTCCGCTAAATATATTGGATTATGAAATCCTTGTTTTCTTTTTGGTCTCAGTTTGCTTGTGACAACTTACTCATGGGCTCAAGAGACTAAAATTATTGAAATCCAAAAAGCGGGAAGTTCCCAACAAGATCAAGAACTATTTCCAGGAGCAACAATCCTACTGAGAGACACCTCTCAAAGGGTTCATCTATTTCATGAAGGAGCTCTAATTGTCTCTGACCGTGCTTATTTCTACGCGAAACGCAACTTTTTTAAAGCGCAAGGAGAGGTTGTTTTTACCCAAGGAGATAGCCTCAAGCTGAGGTGCCAATTTATAGAGTATGAAGGAGGAACACGACAAGCCAAAGCCTGGGGAAAAGTTGTCTTAAAAAAACCAGACATGACTTTAGAGACAGATACTTTGTATTTGGACCGGATCGCCAATAAAGCCTTCTACAATAGTTATGGAAAAATAGTGGATGAGGAAAGTACCTTGACAAGTAACAGAGGTATCTATTTTATGGATGAGAACAAATATCGTTTTCTCTACAACGTCAAAATCGATAACCTAGAATACAAAGTCAATGCGCAACAGCTAGACTATTTTACAGAGATGGATTACGCCTATTTCTATGGACCCTCGACCATAGAAGGAAAAGATTACACCATATTTAGTGAACGTGGGTTCTATAACATGAAAGCACAAAAAGGAAATTTTGAAAAAAATGCACAAATTGATTATAACGGGAAGATAATCAATGGAGACAGTCTCTATTTTGAAAATGAAAAAGAATATGCTTCTGGAACCAATCGGGTTCGTATACTGGATACACTAAATCAATCCCTTATTCAAGGACATTACGGTGAAATATTTAAAGCTATGGATTCTGCCATCATTACCAGAAGAGCTGTGGCAACAAATATTATTGAAAATGATTCTCTCTTTATCCATGCCGATACTCTCATCGCAACTGGACCAGATACTCAAAGAATTCTTCGTGGTTTTTACGACGTGAGAGTACTGAAGTCTGATATGAAAGCCAAGTCAGACTCCATTTATTTTAATGAAACCAATGGTCGAATACGATTGTACAAAAAACCATTGACCAATAGAGAAAAAAGGGTATTTACAGAAATAGACCTTACCGGAAGAAATCCTGTGATGTGGTTTGGCAATAGTCAAATGTCTGGAGACGAAATCGAGCTGCTATCCAACTTACAAACCAAAAAATTGGATTCTCTGAAAATTCGAGGAAATGTATTCGTCATTGAAAAAGACTCTTTAAGTGACGATGGTTTTAATCAAATAAAAGGGGGATTACTCAATGGTAGTTTTGAAGAAGGTGGTCTTGAAAACATCTATGTAGAGAAAAATACACAAGTTATTTATTATCTCTATTCAGATGAAGACAATGAGCTTATTGGGATCAATAAAACATTGTGTAGTGCCTTAGAAATGCAAATGGGAGATAATGGCATTGAAAACATCACTTTTTTGGTCAGCCCTGGAGGCGATGTCTCTCCAGAATTCAAAATTGATCTCAATGAAAGAACATTTAAAGGGTTTCTTTGGAGGGATGAGGAACGTCCAAGAAGAAAGATTGATTTATTCAGTCAAGAAGACTTGGAGCTCATCCTACCCAAAATAAAAGGAATTTCTTTACCTGAAGAATTCAACGCTCCCCAAGAATGATAGCAGATTTTCTCCAATATCAAGCACGAACTACTCCTAATCCTTTAGGGATAGAAATTGCTAAAGCCAAGGGAAGCTATATATGGGATGAAAAAGGCAATAAATATCTAGACTTTGTTGCGGGGGTATCGGCTTGCAGCTTGGGACATCGTCATCCAAGAGTCGTTCGAGCGTTGCGTCGTCAAAGTCGTAAATATTTGCACGTAATGGTATATGGAGAATTTGCCCAAGGTCCTTCCGTTCGCTTATCAAAAAAACTTATCAATGCCCTCCCAGCCATTAGAACAAGTCTATTTAACCAATTCAGGAACCGAAGCCATCGAAGGGGCGCTCAAAATGGCGAAACGATACACCGGACGAGACGAATTAATTGGTGCATTGAATTCCTACCATGGAAGTACCCACGGTTCATTGAGTCTGACCGGTTATAAAGAAATTAAAAAAGGATACGGACCCCTGCTCCCCAACGTTGATTTTATTCGGTTTAATGTCGAAGAAGATCTTCACAAAATCGGCCACAAAACAGCGGCAGTAATTCTTGAGACCATTCAAGGAGGAGCTGGGTTTATAAAGCCTGAAAAGGACTACCTAAAGGCTGTTAAGGAACGTTGTGAAGCTACCGGGGCTCTACTCATTTTAGACGAAATTCAACCCGGCTTTGGGCGAACTGGATCCTTATTTGCTTTTATGAATAGTACTATTGTTCCTGACATCCTTGTCATGGGCAAAGGCATGGGCGGAGGGGTACCTATTGGGGCCTTTGCCAGCTCCAAAGAGATCATGGAATGCCTGACCATCAATCCCAAACTGGGGCATATTACTACTTTTGGTGGTAATCCACTCATTTCCGCCGCAGCAGAAGCCACTTTAAGTACCATACTGGAAAGTCGGCTAATGGAGGTGATCCCAGAAAAAGAGGCTTTATTTCGAGAGTTATTACATCATCCAAAGATTAAGGAGATCAATGGAACTGGCCTCATGCTAGCCCCTGTTTTTGCCAGTGCAGAGGTAGCAAATCAAGTTGTTTTACGTTGTTTGAAAGAGGGATTGATTCTCTTTTGGTTGTTATGGGAAAAAAAAGCAATTCGAATCTCGCCACCTCTTACCATATCTATGTCTGAAATAAAAAAGGGTGTCGCATATTGCTCAATGTTTTAGATACATTGCCCGACACTGTTAATTAATTTGTTGAAAACAAAGACTTGGAAGGCCAACTTTGGGGTATAGGGTTATCTAACTTAGTTTAAACTAAGAAATCCATGTACGACGAATTTTCGGACCCTGCTGGAGCATGTGTCATCAAGTTTGAGCAAATGCTCAAAACAGATAAAATACAATACTTCGACGCCCAAGAATTCGAAACTATCACTCAACATTATCTTGATAATGGCCAAAATAATATGGCCAAACGGGCTCTAAAACTTGGATTGGAACAGCACCCAAACAACATTGAATTACTCTTAGTAAAAAGTGAACTTTTTGTATTTGATTCGGAGTTTAGCGAAGCTGAGTCATTACTTGACTTAGTAGATCAATTGTCGCCACAAAATGAAGAGGTCTTTCTTCAACGGGCCAACATACACTCCAAACGAAAGGAACACCAAGAAGCAATTGCTATGCTCAATAGAGCTTTATTACTTACAGAGGATCCTCTTGATGTTTGGTCTTTACTGGGAATGGAATATCTGCTTGTTGAAAATTATGAAGCAGCGGCCAAATATTTTAAACTGTGCTTAAAAGAAACTCCCCTAGATTATCAGTCGCTCTATAACATTCTTTATTGCTTTGAACATTTGGAAAAGCCCCAAGAAGCTATTTTTATTTTAAACGAAGTGCTTGAAGAACATCCATATTGCGAAGTGGCTTGGCATCAACTGGGTAAAATATACACCCAAACGAAGCGTTATGAAGAAGCACTTTCTGCTTACGAATTTGCACTAATTAGTGATGATACATTTACAGGAGCCTACGTAGAAAAAGGGAAGTTACTTGAGCAACTAGGAAGAATCAATGAAGCCATAGAGAACTATCAAATTGCCATGCAAACTAGCGATCCAGGAGGCTATGCGTATCATCGTATAGGTATGTGTCATCTCCAACTTGGCAACAAACAGCTTGGGGTAAACTTTCTCAAAGAATCCATACATTTAGAACCCAATTTTGAAAAATCATGGATGGGACTAATTGATTTCTTCCTAAAAGAAAATAATAACGAAAAAGCACTTAATTATTGTAAAAAAGGACTTCAAGCCAATGAGGATAGCGTGCAATTATGGAAAAAAAATGGAGAAATCCATTATTCCATGAAACACTATTCCGAAGCTGACTATGCATACGAAAACACTGTTGCTCTGGGCAATTATGAATTGGAGTCTTGGATACAATGGATCGATTCTCTACTCCATCTCCAAGAATGGAATAAAGCACTTAAAATTGGACTTCAAGCACGAGAATTTCATCCAGAAACCGCTTCCATTGCTATTCGGGTAGCAGGATGTTACCACATACTCGGTAAAAAAGATGAAAGCCAATATTTTAATAGGGCTTTTAGTAATGACCAATCATTAGTGGCTCAGATTGCTCACTTTTTTTCCTAATCTTATAGTCAAGTCATAAGTCAAAACATCAGGCGAATTAATTCCTACCTTTGCTTTGCAATTAGATTGTGTTGAAAAAATATGTATTGAATTACTGCAAAGGGATGATGATGGGTCTTGCGGATTTGGTTCCTGGGGTCTCGGGTGGAACCATTGCACTTCTGTCAGGAATCTATGAGGAATTCATTGAAAGCTTGAATAATCTTCGCCCCAAACTCCTAAACGTACTAAAAGAAGAAGGAATTCCTACTTTTTGGGAAGCCTGTAATGGCTCTTTTCTTACCAGCATTTTTTTGGGAATAATTACAAGTATTATGTTATTTTCATCTTTAATTGAATACTTACTCTCAAAGCATCAAATCTTACTTTTTTTCCTTTTTTTTTGGAGTCCTTCTGGTCAGTGTTGTCATTCTTTTTAAAAGAATAATTTCATGGACTATATCCAGCTTTAGTTGGCTCCTGTTTGGCGCAATACTCTCCTTTTTCAGTACCCAACTCATTCCATCTTCGGGTTCCATTTCCCCTTATTATCTATTTTTTTGTGGCTTTGTAGCCATCAGTGCTATGATTCTACCCGGTCTTTCCGGAGCTTACATCCTTTTAGTTCTTGGCGCTTATGGCCCTATTTTAAGTCTAGTCAACCAAGCAAAAGACACATTGATTCGAGGAGAAATTGCTCCACTAGTTTATGGCAAACTTTTTTGTTTCTAGTGGGAATCGTTATGGGGTTGCTGATTTTTCTCGCGTAATACGTTGGTTCTTAAAACACCATTACGCCCAAACAATGGCCTTATTGATTGGACTAATGCTAGGGGCCCTTCATAAAATTTGGCCCTGGCAGATCGTAGAAGAATGGGTGATTGAAAATAAAGTCCGGTATCTCTATTCAGCTGTTTGGCCTGGCAACTATCCCCATTCGTCTCAATGGGAGTGGGCCCTTTTATTTTTTGGTATGGGTGCAGCTACCTTATTGGGATTGGAGACCTTTAAGAACAGAGTAAACAGATTATGAAAGAACGCAGCCTATGGGATAGAAGCTATTTGCTTCTAAAAGGAATAGCAATGGGTACGGTGAACAAAATTCCAGGAGTATCTGGAGGGTTGGTTGCTCTTATTGGTGGCTTTTATGAAGAATTGATATTCACTTTTCAAAAGTTTAATTTTAAAGCTCTTTTTATACTCCTAACTGGACGTTGGAGAAGTTTTTATCGATACACCAATTTTCAATTCCTATTATGGCTCATGACGGGGGTGGTGATAAGTTACTTCAGCACGGCATTAATTTTGGATGCGCTTCTTGTTTATTCTGAAATCAGTGTCTGGGCTTGTTTTTTTGGAATGATTCTGGCTTCACTCTACTGTATCAGGCCTAAAGTAGAAAAATGGACACCTACAATCCATGGGATCTTGCTGAGTGGCTTCTTATTGGGTTTACTCGTTAGTTTTTCGGACCCTATCCCAGAAAACAACAACCTGCTTTATGTCTTTTTCTGTGGAATTGTAAGTGTATGTGGTATGACACTACCTGGGCTCTCGGGATCTTACCTTCTTCTTCTTCTTGGATATTATTCTCTTTTATTAGTGGATACTGTCAATGATATTGGGATTCTGGTGTGGAGTCTTTTGCGAGGGGAGTTTGACGTATTTCAAATGACTGCCCATTCAGAAAGTATTAAAATAGTTCTAGCCTTTGTACTGGGTTCATTGATTGGGTTGATCCTTTTTTCAAACCTCCTTTCCTATCTCCTTCGAAATTATAAAAATCAAACCCTCTGTTTTATTTTTGGTTTTATCGTTGGTGTGCGGAGCGTATGGCCTTGGAAAAATAAAATCTATCAGCTAACCATTGATGGAACAACGCTTTTAAACGCTGGTGGAAAACCAAAAATAGAAGCTTTTGAAACGTATTGGCCTTCTTTGAACGAAAAATCGACCTGGATCAGCCTTTTTTTTATTTTCGTAGGAGGTTTCTTTGTTATTGCATTAGAATGGTATGGTAAAATACAAACCCAACGCTATAAAACGCCTAGGTCTAGTAGGTAAAGACATAAATTATTCTTTTTCAAAAGGCTATTTTGCCAAAAAGTTTGAAGAGGAAAATATCACTGATTATTCCTATGAAAATTTCGATTTGGAAAGCATCGATTTGTTTCCTAGTTTACTTCAGGATTCCTCGATCATGGGCTTGAACGTCACCATACCCTACAAAGAACTTATTCTTCCCTATTTAGATGATATTCAAGGTGATGCAGCTAATATTGGAGCCGTAAATACAATTCGATTTGACAAGAATAGAAGAGCTATTGGATTTAATACGGATACTTTTGGTTTTGAAAAAGCGCTTTTGAAAATGGTGAACCAGATCCCTAAAAATGCTTTAATACTAGGTACTGGTGGAGCCTCTAAAGCCGTGGCATATGTGCTCTCAAAGAATAATATCTCCTATTCCTATGTATCGAGATCACCTGGGACCGAAAACATATCCTACGATGCGCTAGACGAAATTAAAATAGCCACCACTCCTTTGATTATTAATTGCACACCCCTGGGCACGTTTCCAAATGTGGGGGAGCCCCAGAGATTCCGTATGAAGGAATCAATAATAAACACCTCCTCTTTGATTTGGTCTACAACCCCCAAAATCCAAATTCCTAAAACTTGGAGAACAGAAAGGGCTCAAATTCAAAATGGCTTGGACATGCTCCATTACCAAGCCGAAAGATCTTGGGATATCTGGCACCGATAGGAGTAGTCATTTTTTTCGTAAATTCAATGTGTAAAATGAGGAAAGCATTTAAGGCCCTCAGGCAAACGAGATATGAAAAATCAGGTAAACGATCCCGAATTTGAACAAAATATTGAGAAGGGTGCTTTAGAAAAACAAACAGAAGCTGTAGAGAGCCAGATCCAAAAGGATCTTGTCTCTACAGATATTCAATTGGTTGACAAAAAAATTAATTCAGCCAGCTTGGAGGAACTTGTAGAGTTTTTAGAAAAGGAACTAAAATCTGAAAAATGGTTTGAATCTAGATATACCATCCAAAAAATTATCTATCAATTTGATGCTACATTCAATACTGTACTTCAGGAAAAAAAGAAAGAGTTTTTAGATCATGGGGGAAATTCCATTGACTTTTTTCAAAACTCCAGCCAAAGAAAAATACGATACGCTACTCCGGGAATACCGACAAAAAAGCGAAAACACTACCAAGAAGTTGAGCAGTCTCAAAAAGTCAATCAAGAGCGGAAAGAACAAATTATTAATGAAATCAAAGAATTGATCGGTAAAGATGACAATATCAATCACCTTTACAATGGTTTCAAAAACCTCCAAGACAGCTGGTATAAGTCTGGACCGGCACCCCGTGCTGTAAATAACTCGCTTTGGCAAACATATAAACACCATGTTGAACGATTTTATGATTTTATCCATCTTAATCGTGAACTTCGTGCGAAAGATTACGAACACAATTACAACGAAAAATTAAAAATCATTGAAAAAGCGGAAGAACTTGCCGCACTA
Source organism: Flavobacteriaceae bacterium (assembly GCA_038143795.1). Classification (GTDB taxonomy): domain Bacteria; phylum Bacteroidota; class Bacteroidia; order Flavobacteriales; family Flavobacteriaceae; genus UBA11891. Next base: position 260,193 of record JAYQMQ010000001.1, read on the forward strand.
TCAGATGTTGTAAAAGCAGGACGAGATTTAGATGTATTACACCGTCTGTGGAAAGAAGACTTAGGACCCGTAGCTCCGGAAAACAGAGAAGAATTGTGGAAACGCTTTCAAGCTGCTACTCATGAGATACACAAGAAAAAACAAGAATACTACAAGAACTTTGAGAGTATTCAAAAAGAAAATCTTGCTGCTAAAGAAGTCCTAATTAAAGAAATGAAGGCCATTAGTAAGACTCCACTAGAAACCCACAACCAATGGCAAAAAGCCATAAAAAAATTACTAGAACTTAGAGAACAATTCAAACAAATTGGTCCTGTACCAAAATCGGATAGTAAACGGACTTGGGCAGAGTTTCGAGACGTAAGTAAAGAATTTAATCGACGAAAAAATACCTTCTATAGAGAGCTTAAAAATATACAGAGAGATCATATAAAAACTGCTAAAATCCTGTTGGAGGAAGTTCAATCTATTTTAAATTCAGAGAACTGGAGAGAACAGAGCAATCGAATGAAAACCATTCAGAAAGAGTGGAAAAATATTGGACCTATCCCAAAAAAATTGGTGATAAAGCTCCGGAAACAGTTTTTTGATCTATGCAATTTATATTTTGAAAGGCTGAAGTCTGGCTATCAAAAACTCAATGAGGAAGAAACGCCTCAATACGAGTCCAGGAAAGAATACTTAAAAACACTAGAGTCCGAAACGGCTCCTAACTACTTTGATGCTTTCCTCGATTTTTTAGATAATCACTGGAAGAAATGGATTGAAATGGATGATTTGAATGAACAAATTATTTCCCCGCTAAACAATGAGTTCCAAAAGATTTTCAATAAAAAAATCAATTCACTCGACGCTTCGATCGAAGAAAAAAACCAGATCTTATTTGAAATTAAAATTCGCTGTTTTAAAGGAAATACCAATGAATTAAATGATGAATTAATAACTATCAAGGCTCGGTATGAAAAAGTAATTACTGAAATTAATCAGCTAGAAAATAATCTTGAATTTTTTAATGATAAAAGCGAGAGTAGTCCTTTATTTAAAGAAGTTAAAGAAAAACTTGACACTCTGAATAGCAAGGCACAAGGCTATCAAGATCAACTTACCCAGTTACGTCAAGAATTGAGATTTATAAGGAATCAGGAAGAAGCCAATAATACAGTTAAAGAAAAGCCTGCAGGGACAGATTCTTGACCCTCTTAGACCTTGCTTGAGTGCCACAGTTTTTCAAATTCATCCAATGGAATTTCTGAGATTTTTTTACCTTGAGAAGTAATATTATCCTCCATGTATTGGAAACGTTTGACAAACTTTTTATTGGTTCGTTCCAAAGCAGAATCGGCATCAATATTTTTGAACCTCGCATAATTCAATAAAGAAAACAGAACATCACCAAATTCATCTTCCATGGCAAGAGGATCTCCTTTTTCAATCTCCTCCTGAAACTCCTGTAATTCTTCATTTACTTTTTTCCAAACTTGGGTACTATTGTCCCAATCAAAACCAACTCCAGCCGCTTTTTGCTGAATACGTTGCGCCTTGACTAAAGAGGGCAAGCCTTTCGGCACACCAGAAAAAATACTTTTTTTACCTTCTTTGAGCTTAAGTTGTTCCCAGTTTTTTTTAACAGTTTCCTCATCCTCTGCGATGACATCTCCATAAATGTGCGGATGTCTATAAATTAATTTTTCTGCAATTTCATGGGCTACATCACCTATATCAAAAGCCTCTTTTTCCGCTCCTAATTTGGCATAAAAAACAATATGAAGAAGCAGATCTCCCAATTCGTTTTGGACCTGATTCATATCCTTGTTGAGAATGGCATCTCCCAATTCATAGGTCTCTTCTATAGTCAGAGGCCGAAGGGTTTCGAAGGTTTGTTTCCTATCCCAAGGACACTTTTTGCGTAATTCCTCCATAATGTCCAAAAGACGTCCAAACGCCTTTAATTGTTCTTCTCTATCAGTCATCTTTTCTTTTTTTGGATGTTCCTTTCGATTCAAAGACTAACTTTTTATTGTCTTTCAATAATTTATACCATTGGATAATTTTCTTTATGTCACTCACGTAGACTCGCTCAGCATCATAATTGGGAAGAATATCTGAAAAATAAGTCTTCAATTCATCCTTGGAGGCCTTTGGAGAAATAACTTCTAATTCATCAGTGGCCTTATTATGCATAATTTCAAGGACAGCCTGCAGAGCAATCTCCCCAGCATAGGTGTATATTTGTATTTCAGAGAGTACACTCACTTGATCGGATGGCTGGGTAACAATTCTCGTTCCATCTTGGAGATTTATTGCAATAACACCTATTCGTGTTTGAGTTTGTATCTCGTAAAGTCCAGGTCGTCCCGAAACAGATATAATTTTATTCATACTACAGTTTTAATTCGTTCGGAAAACGCATAACATAATCCACGTCTACTTTCCCTTTTGCAATTTGTGAGAGTTTTCCTTTGAGTAATCTTCTTTTCAAACTGGAAAGCCGATCAATAAACAAGATCCCTTCAATATGGTCGTATTCGTGTTGAATAATTCGTGCTGCTAAGCCTGTGAATATTTCTTCTTTTTCTTCCCAATCGCTGTTTGTATAGCGAATTGACACCTGGTCTGGACGAATCACATCTTCCCTGATATTGGGTATGCTCAGACAACCCTCATTAAAGGGCCATTCTTCCCCAGTTTCCTCAATTATTGTTGGATTGATGAAAACCTCTTTAAATTCTTTTAAAGCCAGCTGTTCCGAGTCATCAAGATTTTCATCATCTGCGAAGGGAGACGCATCTATGATAAAGATACGTTTGGAGTGCCCCACTTGTGGTGCTGCAAGTCCCACGCCACTGGCGGCGTACATCGTTTCCCACAGGTTTTCAATAAATGGAGTGAGCTCGGATGGATTCAATGTAACATCTTTCGCTTTTTTCTTGAGAGTATGAGCTCCATAGGCAACAATGGGTAGTATCATTTTGATTTTGATTTTTGTAAATCCAAAAAGGATTGTAGAATGAGAGCGGCACTTATTCGATCCAGTGTAGATTTATCTTCTCTTGTTTTTTTTGATACCCCACTAAGGTGCAAGGTATGTGCAGCTATTTTGGAAGTATACCGTTCGTCTTGACGAAATAAGGGAATTTCGGGAAAAGCACGTTTCAATTGAAGAATGAACGATTGAATTTTAGATTCCACTACAGACGGTGTTCCATTTTTTTGGATAGGAAGACCCACCACAAAAGCTTTGATTTCTTGTTGCTGTGCATACTCTTCCACAAAATGTATTACATCTTTGGGAGCCAAGGTGTCTAAAGCAGACGCGATCAGGTGTAATGGGTCTGTATGTGCAAGTCCAACTCTTTTTTCTCCATAATCAAAAGCAATGTATACACCCTGGTCCATATCTCACAAAGATACTTTTTTGATGGTGAAAAATAACAGTCTAACTATTTTGAATTCAGTATTTTTACAGCAAAGAAAAACAATGAAAAAAATTATTGAAGCTGCCTGGGAAGACCGCAGCCTTCTAAAGGAATTAAAAACACAAGAGGTCATTCGTGAAATCATTAACCAAATTGATTTGGGTCAGCTTCGAGTAGCCGAACCGTCACCCTCGGGATGGCAAGTCAAAGAATGGGTTAAGAAAGCGGTTGTGCTTTATTTTCCAATTCAACAAATGAAAACTATAGAAGTTGGTCCCTTTGAGTTTCATGATAAAATGCCCTTGAAAAAGGATATGCAGAAAAGGGGATTCGCGTAGTACCCCATGCAGTAGCTCGCCATGGTGCTTATATATCGGAAGGGGTCATCATGATGCCCAGTTATGTGAATATTGGCGCTTATGTGGACGCGGGAACCATGGTAGATACATGGGCAACCGTAGGAAGTTGTGCGCAGGTTGGGAAGAATGTTCACCTCAGTGGAGGTGTGGGAATTGGTGGTGTTTTAGAACCTCTTCAGGCAGCACCAGTGATTATTGAGGACAACGTTTTCTTAGGTTCACGATCCATTGTCGTTGAAGGAGTTCGGGTTGAAAAGGAAGCTGTTTTAGGGGCCAATGTTGTACTGACAGGTTCCACAAAAATTATAGATGTCACAAAGGAGACTCCTCTTTTTTACGAAAAAGAGTTCCGTCACGTTCGGTTGTTATTCCGGGCAGTTTTACGAAAAGCTTCCCCGCAGGAGACTATCAGGTACCGTGTGCTTTGATTATAGGTCAGCGAAAAGAGAGCACGGATAAAAAAACCTCATTGAATAACGCCCTTCGTGAATATCAGGTTGCCGTCTAATTAGTTTTTCTAACCCTCCAACGGTAACGATCCGTTTTTGTTTAATGACCATTTGAGTCGAGACTGATCGACTTCATTGAACTTTTCTTTAGCTTTAGAATTCGTAGAATAAACTATACCTGAACCTTTGAGTCCTTTCCATTTTACTTCTAACTGAAGTAAACGGTAAACGATATCTAGTCTTGCGGCCCTGGCATCTTCGTACTCTTCATCACTCCCGTTTATAAGGTTAAAGTCTTCCCGCCAAAAGAGAAGTTATTAAGACATCTGCTTTCAGAAATTGATGCTTTTATTTTTGAAAATACGCTCAATAATGGAAAATAAAAAGCACTCCCCATCTTTATGATTTTTTTAGCAAAAAAATTGTAATCGAATTTTTTTGGAAAGTTGATAAATATGCTATCGTTGAAGAAATTCCTGTGAGGAAAAGCCCATTTAGGGAAAAGGTTTTAGGTAAGAAAATTGAATCAACTGCAATTAGGTCATTTGTCTTGAGATTGCTGTATTTTTATTGTTAAATTTATGGAGACTAGTTTCATTGTTCAAAAAACGGTTGATGCTCTTAAAGACAAAAAAACCATACTCTTCCCAACGGACACTGTGTGGGGTATTGGTGGAGACGCCTCGCAAACATCAGTTATTGAGGCCGTATACAAAATAAAGAGACGAGAAGAATCCAAAGCCCTTTTGTGCTTAATGCATGACCTTGATATGGTGACCCATTATTTCGATGATATTCCTACTATGGCCCACAAATTTTTGCACGCAGACGAACCTACTACAGTCATTCTCGAGCATCCAAAGGGGTTACCAAGTCGGTTGATTGCAGAAGACGATACTATGGCCATTCGCATTCCTCAAGATTCTTTTTGTCAAGCGTTGTTATCAAATTTTAAATATCCAATTATCGCAACCTCAGCAAATATTAGCGGACAACACACCCCTACTAATTTTGGACAAATTGAACCCGCTGTTTTGGAGGCCGTAGACTATGTTGTACCTTTGAATCGAAATCAAAAGATAATGAAACCTTCCCGAATTTTGAAAATATCAAATACCGGGGAAGTCATTGTGATTCGTGATTGATGATAGTAAACTCCCATCTAAAAAACGCTTTGGACCAACCGCACTTCAAAATAATTTCGGAGGCTGCAGATGCTATGGAAACTCCTTGTTATGTAATTGGTGGCTTTGTTAGAGATCTTTTTTTAAACCGAGTAAATTCAAAAGATATTGATATTGTTTGTTTAGGATCTGGAATTGCCTTGGCCGAAACCGTTCAAAAGAAACTTCCAAAAGCCAAAAAAGTACAACAATTTAAATCCTATGGCACTGCAATGATCGATATGGGTACCACTGTTCTTGAATTTGTAGGAGCTCGAAAAGAATCTTATACACATGAAAGCAGGAACCCAGAGGTGGAGCCAGGTAGTCTGGAGGATGATCAAAATAGGCGTGATTTCACCATAAATGCATTGGCTTTGAGTTTGAATCATAACACCTTTGGGGAACTTCTTGACCCCTTCAATGGCTTGAAAGACCTCCGCAATCGATTGATCAAAACCCCTTTGGATCCTGAAATTACCTTTGATGATGATCCGCTTCGAATGCTTCGAGCCGTTCGTTTTGCTTCACAACTCAACTTTGCTATAGAGTCCAATACTTTTAATGCCCTTTCAAAATACGCGCAACGAGTAGATATTATTTCAAAGGAACGTATCGTGGAGGAGTTTCATAAGATTATAGCTAGCACAAAACCCTCCAAAGGGTTTATTCTTTTGGAAAAAACGGGTTTGCTGCAAAAGGTGCTTCCAGAATTAACTGATCTAAAAGGGATTGAAGAAGTAGATGGTCACCGTCACAAAGATAACTTCTATCATACTCTTGAAGTCCTTGACAATATTTGTCTTCATACCAACAATATTTGGTTGCGCTGGTCCGCTTTACTTCACGATATTGGAAAAGCTCCTACAAAAAAATTAGTGCCCCTCACAGGGTGGACCTTTCACGGGCATGAATTCGTAGGAGCCAAAATGGTATATAAACTTTTCAAGCGGCTGAAAATGCCATTAAATGAGAAAATGAAGTATGTCCAAAAATTGGTATTGATGAGTTCCCGACCTATCGTAATTGCGGAAGAAAAAATTACCGATTCAGCTGTTCGGCGACTGCTTTTTGATGCAGGAGACGACATCGACGATCTCATAACGCTCTGTGAGGCCGATATAACGACCAAAAACCCAAAACGTTTTACTCGATATCACAGAAATTTTCAAATTGTTAGAAAAAAAATAACAGAAGTGGAGGCACGTGATCAGGTTCGTAATTTCCAACCCCCAGTCACAGGGCAGATGATAATGAATTATTTCCAAATTGGCCCTTCCAAAGCCATAGGAGTAATAAAAGAAGCCATTAAAGAAGCTATATTAGAAGGACGAATTCCTAATGAACTTGATGCTGCTATAGAAAAAATGAAAGAAGAAGGAATCAAACTAGGTCTTAAATCCAATGACTAATCGCAATTACAAACGGTTGGTTTTAATCAATCTTGTTTTAGTATTTCTTGTTATTGCTGCAGGGGCTTTTGTTCGCATGACAGGAAGTGGAATGGGATGTCCCGATTGGCCCAAATGTTTTGGCTACCTTATCCCTCCCACCGAGCGTACGCAACTTGAATGGAAACCACAGCACCAATACAAAGAGGGGCAAGTTATTATTATAAATGAAAGTCTTCGAGTAGTAAAAAAGGACTTCAATAGTAATGATACTTTTGATGAAACCCAATGGGCTCCCTATACCAAGCATGACTATTCCGTTTTTAATGTCTATCATACTTGGATTGAGTTCATTAATCGCTTGCTAGGTGCGCTCGCTGGGCTGGCTACCTTAGCACTCCTTCTTGCCAGTGGCCGTCGATGGAAACAATCCAAAACCCTGTTTATGTGGTCCTTTTTAGTAGTACTTGGCATGGGCTTTCAAGCTTGGTTGGGGAAAACGGTGGTAGAGTCCAATTTACTTCCGGTGAAAATTACTATACATATGGCGATGGCACTACTTATTGTTGCTTTCCTCATGGTCCTATGGGATCGAGTACAGCCAGAGGAAATATCGAAAAATCTTCAAAAACGTTTTGTAGGACTTACTTTTCTAGCTCTCCTATTGAGTCTTATCCAAATAGCTATGGGCACTCAAGTCCGACAATTTGTTGATACTCAAATGTATCAATGGAATCTTTACAACCTGAAAAATGGCTTCAGAACAGCCCCTTGGTATTCTATATTCATCGGAGTTTCTCTTTTTTAGTATTAGGAGTCAATGGCTTTCTAGGATGGCGGTTATGGAAAAACAAAATACACAACCCTACCCTATATTGGATCATTGGATGTATTGGATTAGAAATGATCACCGGTGCTTCCATGTACTATTTTGACTTTCCCATCGCTTCACAACCGATTCATCTGGTCCTAGCTGCCCTGCTATTCGCTACTCAATTTTATATTTTAATCCAACAAAAACCGCTAAAAGTTAAAAAATGATACTTCGAATCCGCATCATACTTGACGTAGAAGAAGACGTGTTCCGTGATCTTGAGATGGACCACCAAGCTACTTTGGAAGAATTTCACCTAGCTATTGCCCAGTCTTTTGGATTTGCCGGTAGTGAAATGGCCTCTTTTTACCGCTCCAATGCTCAATGGGAACAAAGAGAAGAACTGCCTCTTATTGACATGGGAACAGGGAGCCCACCCAAGGTGAGACCCCTTTGGGTGCAGTATTTGAGGAAGAACAGCACCACCTAATCTATGTCTACGACTTCATGGCTCTGTGGACTTTCTTTGTGGAAGTTATGGAAATTGTAGAACCCGCTCCAGGGATGAGCTATCCAAACCTCGTTTTTGCGCAAGGAGAAGTCCCAGAAGAAGCCCCTGAAAAAAGTTTTGAAAGCGAGAACGAAAGTGAAGGAGAAGATGATTCAGAAATGAATATTGATGACGACCTAGACAGCTACTATTAGTTGGAGAAAAGAGAGGTCATACTCACATTTTCATAATTTCGCTGTACAAAGTTTAGAGCGGATTCCATTATGTCCCCCATGGAAGTACACTCCTTGAAAGCCCTGTCTTTGGTAAATTTATAGATTTCCGCCTTTAGATTTTTTAGATGATGAGGCAACGATAATTCCATTTTTTTCATTTCTTGTATCAACAGTTTGATTCGTCGTTCATTACTAATTAGACGTTTGGCCACAATAGATCGTTCTTCTATTTTGTACTGTTGAATGGAATCGGAAGTCAATTTCTCTTTCACCAATTTCATTATGGGTTGATTTTCTTTAAAAAATTGGGGACGGTAGACCGATAGTTTTCCTTCAAAACATTGTTGATCAAAATCAATAGCTCGAATCTTATAAATAACTTGATCAAAATCATGAATAGGAATTATAACGTAATTATAGGCTCGCATATCTCCTAACAATCGAATCATACAGCGTTCATTGAACTTTACGTATTCTTTCGCAATCTGTGCCTTTTGTGATTCTGTGCAGAACTTAAGATCATTGCGAATAAACTCATCCCCAGGTATCCCCGCAATATGTTCTTCAATTAAGGTTTCTTTATTAATCAAAAAATTTAAATTGTAGGGAGAGAGCATGTGCTCAAATTCCAAACCACAAACTCGGGAAGCATCGGTTTTCTTCACATAAAAATAAGTGAAGTTATCATTGAGCATGTTTCGAATTTTGATTCGAAAAGGCTTGGAGATGCCAAAGGTGCAATAATCAATTGCATCTACATTCAAGTAAGGACTTGCTGACTCATTTCCATCGGAATGCAGCAGGGTATATATTTTCTTCAGGTCATAATCTATTCCCTCTTTTTCTGAATCGGTGTAATAGACGCGGACCCAAAGAGTATCTTCATCGTTCTGGTCGTAGACGGAAACAGAACCTGAGAATCGAAGCAAATCAGAATAGCTAATAGGCGTATCCACCCAACGATTAAAAAACCGCAGGTATTCAATGAACGAATCGGTCAGCGTAAAAAAGGGTTTCTTTTTGGGAGATCAACTTGTCCATAGGAATGTTTACTCCAAAGTTAGTATCTTTTGGGGAACCGTGCTTAGCCAAAAACTTTACTTTTTACGAGTGACAGAATTGTTTAACCCTGTGGAAATGTGTAATTGTAATTGATTTTAACCACTTTGGTCTTATTTTTTACTTAGTGAAAGATGGAATAGAGATCTATTTTTTGTCTGAAAATCAAGCAAAAGAAGCATTTATTGAAGAGTTATGTCGGATGGTTAATGCCGCTTATCTCCCTGCCGAAAAAGGAATGTGGATGAATGACTTCCCACGTACCCACATGGATGAAATGAGAATGTTTATTCAACAGGGTCGCCTTCTTGTTGCGGAATTAGGGGGTGAAGTCGTAGGTTTGGTTGTAGTTCAATTAATGGTCGCCGAACGGATGGCAGAATTTGGGATGCTGGTTTCTGCGCTAAACTATCAAAAATTGGGCATTGGCAAACAACTCATAGAAAAGGTGGAAGTATGGGCCAAAGAGCACCAACTCCCCGGCTTCGATTGGAACTATTGACTCCAAAAAATGGAACCATCCAAACAAAGAACAGTTAAAGAAATGGTATCGAAAGATTGGCTTCCGACCTGCTCATGCAGAACCCTTTGAAAACAGATACCCCGAGGCCGCAGAGAAACTCAAAACCCCTTGTGACTTTACGATCTGGCTTAAAGATATTTGAAGTGATTTGGGGAGAGTAAAGTATAGAAATCAAAAAAGAACGGAACACCTCTTATCTGGTAATGAATGGCTATTTTTGAAGCATGATATGCTATGAAGTTTACTGTTGAATCCCCTTTTCGCCCACTGGAGACCAGCCCCAAGCCATTAAGGAGATTGTTTCTGCTTTCCAAGCCCAAGATTCTTATGTTACCCTTCAAGGAGTTACTGGATCAGGAAAAACTTTTACAGTGGCCAATGTGGTGGAACAATTGCAGCGTCCAACCCTCGTTCTAGCACATAACAAGACGTTAGCCGCACAACTCTATTCTGAGTTTAAGCAATTTTTTCCCAACAATGCTGTTGAGTATTTCGTCTCCTATTATGACTATTATCAACCTGAAGCATATATTCCGGTGACCGGTACATATATCGAAAAAGACCTTTCCATCAATGAAGAAATTGAAAAGTTACGACTAAGTACTACTTCTTCCCTTTTATCGGGCCGACGAGATGTGTTAGTAGTTGCTTCCGTTTCTTGCTTATATGGAATAGGAAATCCTCAAGAATTTCAAAAAATGTTATTGAACTACAGTGCGACCAGGTCCTTTCTCGCACTCAATTGCTCCATCGCTTGGTACAGAGCCTCTATTCCCGAACAACAGGAGAGTTTAGTAGAGGGAATTTTAAAGTCCAAGGGGATGTCATTTCAATCTTCCCAGGCTATGCTGACACCGCTTTTCGAATTCACTTTTTCGGTGATGAAATTGAAGAAATAGAAGCCTTCGATCCAATCAATAATCAAACCCTAAGTCAATTTGACCGCATCACTGTCTACCCTGCTAATATTTTTGTAACCAGTCCCGATCTGTTGCAGAATGCCATCATACAAATACAGGACGACTTAGTAAAACAGATTGACTATTTCAAAGAGATTGGCAAGCCGCTGGAGGCGAAACGCCTTCAGGAACGTACCGAATTTGATTTGGAGATGATTCGGGAACTGGGGTATTGTTCGGGGATTGAGAACTATTCTCGTTACTTGGATGGTCGGGCTCCAGGAACACGACCTTTTTGTTTGCTAGATTATTTTCCCGAAGATTATTTAATGGTAGTGGATGAAAGTCACGTCACGATTTCACAAGTGCATGCTATGTATGGGGGAGACAGGAGTCGTAAAGAAAACTTAGTTGAATATGGTTTTCGTTTGCCAGCTGCAATGGATAATCGCCCATTGAAATTTGAAGAATTTGAAGGCTTGCAAAATCACGTTCTCTATGTGAGTGCTACTCCTGCAGACTATGAGTTAAAAAAAACTGAGGGGGTGTTCGTGGAACAAGTTATTCGTCCTACAGGGCTTTTGGATCCACTCATTGAAGTACGCCCCAGTCTAAATCAGATTGATGACCTCATTGACGAAATTCAACAACGGGTGGAAGTGGAAGAACGTGTTCTGGTGACTACTTTGACCAAGCGTATGGCAGAGGAATTGACGAAATATTTACTCCGGGTTCAAATACGGACTCGATATATCCACAGTGATGTCGATACACTAGAACGTGTAGAAATTATGCAAGATCTTCGCAAAGGAGTTTTTGATGTCTTGGTGGGAGTCAACCTGCTGCGGGAAGGTTTAGACTTACCAGAGGTGTCTTTAGTTGCTATCATTGATGCCGATAAAGAGGGGTTTCTTCGCAGCAATCGCTCTTTGACACAAACGGTCGGACGTGCCGCAAGAAACGTTAACGGAAAAGCCATAATGTATGCCGATACGGTGACCAACAGCATGCAAAAAACCATCGATGAAACCAATTATCGAAGGAAAAAACAAATGGCATATAATACAAAAAATAAACTCACACCAAAAGCTTTAAATAAATCCCAGATAATGCTTTGTCTAGGAATTCGGTAGTGACCTATGTGCAAGAACGAGAGGCGCGAAAAGCTGCCGAGGCTGAACATCGTTATGAAACTCCCGAAGAATTAGAACAAAAGATTCGCGAAATTCGAAAAGCCATGGAAAAAGCGGCCAAAGAGTTGGATTTTATTCAAGCGGCACACTTACGAGATGATTTCAAAGCTTACAAAATCAATTGAACTCATAAAAAAAGCACCCCTAAAAAGGTGCTTTACAAAAACAATTGATTTAACTATCGAATGCGAATGGATTTTTTCGCTTCTTGAAGCATTTCTTTCTTTTTGGGAAGTTTTACTTCTAAGATTCCTTCCTTGTATTGGGCTTCAATTTTTTTACTGTCCACACTCTCTGGAATGGTGAAAGTTCACGAAAAGAACGATATCCATACTCTTTTCTTGTGTACTGAGCATCTTCTTCAGCAGCTGCATCGGATTGGGAACTGATAGACAGTATGTCCTTTTCTACTTCTACTTGAAGGTCTTTTTGAACCCTGGTGCAGCGAGTTCTAACAAAAACGATGTGTCAGTTTCTTGAATATTTACCGAAGGCAATTGCTTGGTTGGCAAAGTTGAAGATGGTAGCCATTCATTAGAAAGCCATTCATCAAATAAAGCTGGGAAAAAAGGACTGTTGTGTTTTCGTACTAAATTCATTTTATTAAATTTTTAAAGTTATACAAACAAACCAACGCAAAGGAGATGCCAACTCTTATAGTATGACAATATGGCGGTAATTATACTAAAAATAAATGCCAATATGACAGTTTATAGAACGGATTGGACTTTTTGAGCGGCTTCTTCAAAGGCAGTAGCGGAAAGAACATTCAAGCCAGAAGCATCGATTAACTCTTTTGCTTGCTCAGCATTGGTCCCCTGTAGACGAACTATAATGGGTACTTTGATAGCGTCACCCATATTTTGATAGGCATCTACAATTCCTTGGGCTACACGATCGCACCGGACGATCCCACCAAAGATATTAATCAATATGGCTTTCACTTTTGGGTCCTTTAAAATCAATCGAAAGGCGGTTTCAACCCTAGCGGCATCGGCAGTTCCACCAACGTCTAAAAAATTTGCGGGGTCTCCACCCGATTGCTTGATTAGATCCATAGTAGCCATTGCTAAGCCTGCTCCGTTAACCATACAGCCTACATTACCATCTAGATCAACATAATTTAGTCCCGCTTCGTTAGCCTCAATTTCAACAGGATTTTCTTCTTTTAAGTCTCGAAGTTCCTCATAGTCTTTATGCCGAAATAGGGCATTATCGTCTAACGTAACTTTTGCATCGACGGCCATGATTTTGTCGTCTGAAGTTTTTAGTACAGGATTAATTTCAAATAAAGAAGCATCGGAGCCCACATAGGCCTTATATAGCGCCGATACAAATTTTATCATTTCCTTAAAGGCAAGTCCGGATAAGCCCAAATTGAAGGCTATTTTACGAGCCTGAAAAGCTTGTAAACCCAGTGTTGGATGAATTTCTTCGGTGAAAATCAAATGGGGAGTTTTTTCAGCAACCGCCTCAATATCCATCCCCCCTTCAGTGGAATACATAATCATATTTTTCCCTGAAGCACGATTGAGTAATACCGACATATAGATTTCACTGGTTTCAGATTCACCCGGATAGTATACATCCTCAGCAATGAGTATCTGGTGGACTGTCTTTCCTTCTGGGGGTGTTTGCGGAGTAATCAATTGCATTCCTATGATTTCCTGCAATGGATTTAACTTCATCTAACGTTTTGGCTAGTTTGACTCCGCCCCCTTTTCCTCTTCCTCCGGCATGGATTTGGGCTTTGATCACATGCCAAGCAGTACCGGTACTTTCTGTGAGAGATTGGGCCGCTTCTACAGCTTTTTTGGGACTGTCAGCTACGATCCCTCTTTGCACATTTACCCCAAAACTAGCGAGTATTTCTTTCCCTTGATATTCGTGTAAATTCATAGAATATAATTGTATTACAAAATTAAGGAATCTCCTCTGAGTGGCACAGAAATCCAAATATTTAATCTGTTGTATTTATAACAATTTGTTTTTATTTTATAAATTAAATTGAGCAAGTCTTTCAATCCGTAGAAACTTCTTTACTTTTATATCCTAATTAGTGTAGATGTGAATAATCAAGAACTTCTTTCTATAGCAGAGGCCCATGGTTCTACCCTGTATGTCTATGATGCTTCTAAAATAAAATCGCAATATCAGCGATTGTATACTGCCTTTAGTAGCATAAAACAGCTGAAGGTCAATTTATGCTGTAGCTGCACTTTCCAATATTTCTATTTTGACATATCTGAAAAGCCTCGGAAGTGGATTGGATACGGTATCACTCCAAGAAGTTCAGTTAGGTCTTCATGCAGGATTCCCGAGCGCATCATCTTCACTCCTAATGGAGTCTCGATGGATGAAATTGAAGCCGTTGTAGCCATTGGTGCACAAATAAACATCGACAACTTAGCGACCCTGGAAGAATTTGGTAATCGCCATCCCGAAGTTCCGGTATGCATACGAATTAATCCACATGTCATGGCAGGGTAACAGTAATATTTCCGTTGGCCACATTGATTCCAAATTTGGAATTTCCATTCACCAGATTCCCCATACCCTCCGAATTGTAAAAAACACAGGGATGAATATCAATGGAGTGCATATGCATACTGGATCAGATATCTTGGATATTTGAAGTGTTTCTACACGCAGCAGAAATTCTATTTGATACCGCTAAGCATTTTGATGCCTTGGAATTCATTGACTTTGGGAGTGGCTTTAAAGTTCCCTACAAATTGGGGTGATATTGAAACAGATATTGAAGAATTGGGAGAAAAGTTAAGCGTTCGGTTTCAGGAGTTTTGTAAAGAATATGGTCGAGAGTTAGCTTAGCCTTCGAACCTGGAAAATTCTTGGTAAGTGAAGCTGGCTATTTCATTACCCCTGTCAACGGAATCAAGCAGACTACGTCTACCGTATTTGCTCAAGTAGATAGCGGCTTCAATCACTTGATTCGACCTATGCTATATGGTTCTTATCACGAAATAGAGAACCTTTCAAAACCCGAAGGTAAAAAACGATTTTATTCGGTGGTGGGATATATTTGTGAAACAGATACTTTCGGTAATAATCGTCAAATTGCTGAGATCAGTGAAGGTGATTATTTGGTCTTTAAAAATGCGGGAGCCTATTGTTTCAGTATGTCGAGTAATTACAATTCCCGTTTTCGTCCAGCTGAAGTACTCTGGTACGAAGGGTCAGCTCATGTGATTCGCTCTCAAGAAAATTTTGAAGATTTACTGCATAACCAAACACTTCTTGATTTTGATAAAAAAGCAATCGAAGCCTAAATATCTATAGGTCCTATTTGTTGAAGGCGAGCTAAAGTGGTATTGTAGGCGGAGAGCATCTCTTCAACAATATCGGAAGCTGGAATAATCGTATCAATTAATGCGGCTACTTGACCAATCTCCATTCACCTTCTTCAAGATCTCCTTCAAACATTCCTTTCTTTGCTCTCCTTTACCCAGCAGCTGTGCCAAAATTTCGGGTTTTGCTCCCTCGGCATAATGCCTTTTTACTTGTTCATAAAACGAGTTCTTAAGCAAGCGAACAGGAGTAAGTTCTTTGAGCGTAAGCTCTGTACTTCCTCTCCTGAGTCAATCACTTTCTTTTTAAAGGCTTCATGACAGGAGGCTTCCAAGGAGGTGACAAAACGAGATCCTACTTGAACAGCCTCTGCTCCCAAAGCGAAAGCAGCCAACATGGCCTCACCCGTTGCGATTCCACCTGCAGCAATCAAGGGTACAGAAATTGATTTTCGCACCAAAGGCAATAAAGTCATCGTGGTAGTTTCTTCTCTTCCATTGTGTCCTCCAGCTTCAAATCCCTCAGCAACTATCCCGTCCACACCGGCTTCGATTGCATTCAGGGCAAAAGTAACAGAGCTGACAACATGAATAACAGTACAACCCTGTCTTTTAAGAATGTGGTCCATAATCGGGGGTTTCCCGCGGACGTAAATACAATCGGCACTTGTTCGCGAATTAGTATGTCAATTAGCAACTCCATCTTTGGATACAAAGAGGGATTGACACCAAATGGCTTATTAGTAACAGCTTTCAGTTTTTGGATATGATTTTCTAAAAGTTTCTGGGTGCATAGAGCCTGCACCTAAAACACCAAGCCCCTCCCGCTTCACTGACTGCCGCAGCTAATCGCCAACCGCTTGCCCATACCATCCCCGCCTGAATCAAGGGGTATTGGGTACCAAAAAGTTGACAAATACGGTTATTTCTCATGCGATAGCTCCTGATCCTATCAATTCCCTTCTCGATACCATGCTGCAAATTGGCCTGGAGTGATGGCCGACTGTGGTTTTTCAAACAATATATAAATACCTTGTTGAGTACAGTGTAATTCTGCCTTTTGGAGAGCTTGACGGTAGCGGATCCGTACTTGGTATGTTGCGGAGTCACCTACAGACAATTGATGCTCTGGATTTACCCAATGAGTCTCTTTTGATTGGATAAATAACGCCTGTTGATATAAACCTGGATGCTCTTTACCTTGTCCCACAAAAAGGGTGTTTTCGGAAGTGTCTACGGCCAAAACAAATAGTGGTTCAGGGGTTCCGCCCACCGAAAGTCCTTTGCGTTGCCCAACGGTAAAGTAATGTGCTCCTCTGTGCTGCCCAACTTCAATCCCATTTAGGGCGGAATAAGCTCTTCTCTCTGCCAAATAGGCCCATCGTGCTTCTTCAGAATCAAAATGAGTTGGGGATTCCTTATAAGGTGAAAACTCTTCTGAAATTTCAATAATGGGTCCTTCTTTGGGCTTTAATTGTTGTTGAAGAAAATCAGGTAAGCGAATTTTTCCAATAAAACACAAGCCTTGAGAGTCCTTTTTCTCAGCGGTTATCAATCCTTGAGATTTAGCTATTTTCCGTACTTTGTCCTTTTTTAAACCTCCGATGGGGAAGAGTGTTTTAGAGAGTTGCTCTTGATTCAACTGACACAAGAAATAAGACTGATCCTTATTGGAGTCTGCGCCACTAATCAAGTGATATAGTGGATTCTGCTTATCATCACTACTGATTTCTTTTTGGCAATAATGCCCTGTTGCAACAAAATCGGCACCTAGAGAGAGGGCTATTTTAAAAAAAAACATCAAACTTAATTTCACGATTGCACAAGACATCGGGGTTGGGAGTCCGTCCGCGTTCATACTCTGCAAACATATAATCAACTATTCGCTTTTTATACACTTTACTCAAGTCAACAGTTTGGAAAGCGATCCCCAACTTTTGTGCCACCAACATTGCATCGTTACTATCTTCCAACCAGGGGCATTCTGCATCGATAGTAACCGATTCGTCATGCCAATTTTTCATAAACAATCCGATTACTTCGTAACCCTTTTCTTTTAGTAAATAGGCCGCTACGGAAGAATCTACTCCTCCTGATAAACCAACGACGACACGCTTCCCTTTCATAGGGTAAAAATAGGGAAGAAAATAGAAATGAATTTATTTTTTTACCGCGGGCACGTTGTTGTTTTTCTGCTTCCTGCATGGCTTTCTGTAATCGAGCCGAAAAACCACCTGACTTTTTAGGCTTTTTCTTGTTTTCCTCAATCTGTGCATGAATTTTATCATTATCAACGATGAAGTTTTTAATGACGAGCATCAGGACGATAGTAATCAAGTTTGAAATAAAGTAGTACAAACTTAATCCACTAGCGTAATTGTTAAAGAAAAACAGCATCATCAATGGCATGAGATACATGATGACTTTCATATTGGGCATGCCGGGTTGTTGCGGCATTGCCTGCTGTCCTGTTGTCATTTGAGTATAGAAGAAAATAGCTACCGAGGCGAGAATTGGGAATAAGCTCACATGATCTCCATAAAAAGGAATTGAAAAAGGAAGATCCAATATCGAGTCATAAGAAGACAAGTCATCGGCCCAAAGGAATGATTTTTGGCGAAGGGTAAATGCAACAGGGAAGAAGGTAAACAAGGCAAAAAAGACTGGCATTTGGAGCAAGGCGGGCACACAACCCGACATCGGATTGACTCCTGCTTTCCCATACAGACTCATGGTTTCTTGTTGTTTTTTAACCGCATTGCCCTTGTGTTTGGCATTTATTTCTTCTACCTCAGGACGTAGCACTTTCATTTTAATTTGGGAAACATAGGCTTTGTAGGTTACTGGTGACATCGCCAATCGCACGAGAATGGTCAACACAATAATAGCAATCCCAGTAGGTAAGAAAGTACCTAAAAAAGAGAATAAAGGAAGGAATATAAACCGATTGATCCACCCAAAAATTCCCCAACCCAAGGGGACAGAATCTTCCAAGCCCAAATTGTAGCTTTTCAGAGTTTTAAAGTCCGTTGGCCCGAAATACCATTGAAAAGCATTGGAAAATTCACCATTAGTCTGGAGTACTAATGGAACAGAGGCTTTGAAATTTTTAGTGAATTTTTCCTCAAGACTTTCCTTTTTGTGACAAATCATATGAGGTCAATTCCACTCGATCCAAAGGCGTTTCGCTAATGAGTATTGCACTAAAAAAATGTTGTCGGAAGGAGACCCACTGAACGCCATCCACTGTTTCTTCGTCGGAACCCGAAATCCCCAATTCGTCTACTTTCCTTTCGCGATGTTGATAGGAGAGCTCGGTATAACGATTTTCATAATCCAAGCTTTTTGAATTTCTAAAGGCTTGCGAACTTCATTGCAATTGGGCTCCCTCTGTCCTAAGGTAAGCACCCAAGCCAGTAGAGCGAATCTGAAAGTCAATGAGGTAAGAGGAGGGGTTGATGATATAATCCATAACCAACTGCATACCAGAATCGGCCCCGGAAGTTAATGTTAACACCTCTGTATCCCCTCGCTTCGTAAGGCTCGGAGTAAAATAAAAATCACGACTATTGAGTACCCGTCCATCTCGAAGGGGTATTTCAATATTTAATTCTGTATTGTTATCGGCAATCTATTGGAGAGGCTCCGACTGATAATTCTCAAATTCTGTCAATTGAACTTTAATCAAATTTCCTCCTTTAGAGTCGACTTGAATTAGAAGTTTATCAGATCGGAGTGTTTGGGTTTAATTTGGGCGCTCTTGCATGAAAGTCGCCAAATCACCATAGGTATTTTGTAGAACAATTTGAGCTATGGAATCATTGACAACAGTTGATGGAGCAGCTTTGGGGGTTGCTACTTCGGTTGTATCCATAGAAGTGTCTGGGAAACACCCTCTTGGGGTTGATTCTGATACAACATCCACGTAAGTATTATGGCAATCAATATGAAGCCAATGAACTGGTACGGATCAAATTTTCTTTCTTCCATTAGGTAAAGATAGTTTTTAGGTGCGACTATGTTTCAAAGCAGCCCCCACAAAAGCAGCAAATAAGGGGTGGGGATTGGAAACTGTGCTTTTATACTCGGGATGAAATTGAACGCCTACAAACCAAGCGTGATTTTTATTTTCGATAATTTCTACCAATTTGGTTTCCGGATTCCAGCCGGCTATCTTAAAATCATTGTCAAAAAGTTGTTCTCGATAACTATCGTTGAATTCGTAACGATGACGGTGACGTTCAGAAATTTCTTGTGTCGAATAGACTTGATTTAGCATTGAATCCGAAGCCAATACACAGTCCCAGGCTCCCAAACGCATCGTTCCTCCTTTATCGGTAATTTTTTTGAGACTCCATCAAATCAATAATTGCGACTTTACATTCAGGGTCCATTTCCGTTGAATTGGCCTGCGACATTCCTTTCATGTTTCGGGCGTATTCGATTACAGCCATTTGCATACCCAAACAAATTCCCAAAAAAGGAATATTTTGTTCACGAACGTATTGAATGGCACTTAT
This sequence comes from Flavobacteriaceae bacterium, assembly GCA_038143795.1. Classification (GTDB taxonomy): domain Bacteria; phylum Bacteroidota; class Bacteroidia; order Flavobacteriales; family Flavobacteriaceae; genus UBA11891. Next base: position 280,013 of record JAYQMQ010000001.1, read on the forward strand.
TTTTCCTCGATACCCCGAGAACCAAATCCGGGAGCAACAATCACCCCATTGAGACCTTCTAAAATTTCTTGGCTATTATCTTCTTCCAAACTTTCTGAATGAATACTCACAACGTCAACCTTTGTTTGGTGTCGTGTTCCCGCATGGATTAAAGCTTCCAAAATGGATTTATAGGAATCCTGTAACTCAATGTATTTTCCAACCAATCCGATCTTAACCTCATTAAGGGGATTATTAAGTTTGTCGATGAATTCCTTCCAGTCATTTAGATTATGTGATTGATTTGCAGTGATCTGTAATTTCTTTAGAACAACTGAATCGAGGCCTTCCTCGAGCATTTTTAATGGCACTTCATAAATGGTGTCTACGTCAATGGATTGGATGACGGCTTCTTGTTTCACATTACAAAACAGAGCCAGCTTGCGTTTCAAATCGTCAGTTAGTTCGTATTCGGTTCGACAAACCAATACATCAGCTTTGATTCCGCTCTCCATCAAAGTTTTTACAGAGTGCTGTGTGGGCTTGGTTTTCAATTCTTTAGCAGCGGCCAAATAGGGAATTAAAGTCAAATGAATAACGACACAATTTTCATCTCCAAGTTCATTTATCAACTGACGTACAGTCTCAATATAAGGTAAGGACTCAATATCACCAACGGTCCCTCCAATTTCTGTAATTACAATATCGTAATCACCCGTGTTTCCAAGGACTTGCATACGCTCCTTAATCTCATTGGTAATATGAGGGATAACTTGCACAGTTTTCCCTAAAAACGAACCCCGTCGCTCCTTTTCAATTACACTTTGATAAACGCGCCCTGTAGTGACATTATTTGCTTGGGAAGTTGGTACGTTCAGAAAACGTTCATAATGACCCAAATCCAAATCGGTTTCGGCACCATCATCAGTGACATAGCATTCGCCGTGTTCATAGGGGTTTAAGGTTCCGGGATCTACATTGAGGTAGGGATCGAATTTTTGAATAGTTACGCTTAAATTCTGAGCTTGAAGAAGTTTGGCAAGGGACGCGGCTACAATTCCTTTTCCTAATGAGGAACTCACACCTCCGGTAACAAAAACATATTTCGTGTTGGACATCCGACAATCGAATTAAAATCTACCGGACTCAAAAATACAAAATCTAAAACAGCCTATTGTAGCTTTTGGATTATTTCTTTAATACAATTATCGAATCTTCACGATACTGTAATAAAAAAATACCTTTGTTGATATATGACCCGTTGGGCAGGGGTTTGTAATCAAATCGACTTTCAAAATAATCCGTCTCACCCAAACTTGATCCTTCCGCAAGATTACCTTTCCGCGTCATTCGAAGTAACAAATCCAAAGTCAAATCATAGCCACGTTTTGCTTCTTTAGAAGGATACATCCCAAAACGTTTTAGAAACCGTTCGGCCATGATGCCTTCGTCAAATAGTTGAGGATGATAGCCCGAGGTGAATGTGAAAGCCAGAGAGGCAAAAGTTGCTGCAGAAATATTCGGGTCCTCATAGGCAGCTCCACGATAGGTGGTAAATAATTGAATGGGGCGGCTGGGTGAAATCTTACCACTGAGCTGGGAACTGATGCTCGATATTAAAGAAAAATTTTCAGATTCTAAGATAATTTTACTGGGTATGCTGTCTAGCAAAAGGGAGTCCATCAATTCAGAATCTAAATATCCTCCTTGCTCTGGTCGAAATTGAATGGCAAATGGATACCGTTCTTGAAGCATTTTTTCAACCTCTCTGTTCAGAGAGTCGGCAACTATGACGATGTTTTCTTCTTCACTGAGCACGTTATCCAGATGCTTCAACATTCGATCCCTGAGTTGGTTTTTGGGAGGGATACTTTGGTAAACATTCGGACGCATTTGCACTTCTTTGTACGAGAGTGGAGCTACCTTAGGAACCTTACTTAGCTTGGGTAAGGCAGAAATAAAATCAAAATTTTTGGGTATCAATGGTCCAATAATTACGTCTTGTTGAGATAGAAGCGAATTCTGGGTGATTTGTACCAACTTCGCTTTTCGATTTTGGGTATCAAAGACAGTGAGTTCGGAAGCTATCCCGTGTTCTGACAAAACTTCCATAGCCAGACGAGTACCCGAATAAAAATCAAAAGACAAGCTACTGAGATTTCGTTTTTTAAAAAATTCTTTAGTCTTTTCTATGGAATCCAATTCCAAAGAATTCACTTTAAAGGGCAAAAGTAAACCTACTCTCAGGGATCGATCAAGAGGGTTAAGGAGTCGAACAAATTTATTTTCTGGACCAACAGATCATCTTGAACTTTCAAGTCTCCAGAAAATTCTAACGGCACCTTAAGAACCATTCCTGCTTGTAGCCCTTTAGCAACTAAGTCGGGATTCAGTGAGTCCAATACGCCCCGGGAAACACCTAATTTTTTTTCAATTCGATAGTAGCCTTCCCTAGGCAAAACAGTATAATAATTATAGGCCGGAGTAGGCGCCACCAGAGAATCTTTTGTACTGATAGGGAGTTGAAGTATTTGACCAGCTTTTAAGCCGTTTTTCAGCGAAGGGTTCAATGCTTCTAATTCCTGAATTGTTATACCATAGGTATAGGCAATTCTCCATTTTGTTGCTTTGGGCGGAACCAAATAAGATTCTGTATCTACTGATGGCGCTTCAATCACCATCATAGGAGATTCGAAAACAGGTATTCGGAGCATCATTTTTCGTTTCAATCCAACCCTTTCAAGAGTGGGATTATAAACTTTTATTTGCTCAATGCTTATCTCGTATTGTTGTGCTAGACCTAACAAGGTCTCTTTTTCTTGACTTTATGCGTGATAAACCGATCTGGAATTTTCGTGTCTTGCGCTCGTAATGCAAGCATGTTCAAGAGGAGTAAAAGCAACAACCCATACTTTTTCATGCCCTAAATATATCAAAAACTATTCCCATTCAATGGTTGCTGGGGGTTTGGAACTAATGTCGTAAACCACTCGATTGACTCCCGGTACTTTATTAATAATTTGGTTGGATATATCCTGCAGAAAAGCGTAAGGCAAATCAACCCAGTCTGCGGTCATCCCATCGGTAGATTCTACTGCACGCAAAGCGACACATTTCTCATAGGTGCGCTCATCCCCCATTACGCCTACCGACTGAACAGGCAATAGCATAGCACCTGCTTGCCATATCTTGTCATAAAGACCTTCAGTCTTAAGGCCCTGGATAAAAATCGCATCTACTTCTTGAAGCATTTTAACTTTTTCAGCAGTGATGTCTCCTAAAACTCGAATCCCCAACCCAGGGCCAGGGAAAGGATGTCGTCCTAAAATTTCAGGTGCTATATTCAGACTTTTTCCTACCCGCCGTACTTCATCTTTGAACAACATACGAAGGGGTTCCACTATTTTTAATTGCATATAGTCGGGAAGACCGCCTACATTATGGTGGGATTTGATCGTGACAGAGGGGCCATTGACCGAGACCGATTCGATAACGTCGGGATAGATGGTTCCTTGCCCTAGCCATGCAGCACCAGAGATTTCTTTAGACTCCGTATCGAACACATCAATGAAGGTTTTTCCAATTATTTTTCGTTTCTGCTCGGGATCGGTGACTCCTTTTAAGGCTGCTAGGAAAAGGGCACTCGCATCCACGCCTTTCACATTGAGTCCCATTCCTTCGTATTGCTGTAATACTTGACTGAACTCGCCTTTACGCAACAGACCGTTATTGACGAATATACAATTCAGTTGGGTGCCGATAGCATGATGCAATAAAATTGCAGCAACTGTTGAATCTACCCTCCCGATAGGCCTAGAATTACTTTTTCATCTCCAATTTGGTTTCGCAATTCTTGAACTGTCATTTCAACAAACGAATCGGGAGTCCAATCGGAAGCGACCCCAGCAATCTTATTAATAAAGTTTTCCAAAATTTGTTTTCCATCGGTGCTGTGGTAGACTTCGGGATGGAATTGCAGGGCATAAGTAGCTTCTCCCGCTATTTGATATGCTGCATGGGTTACGTCTTCGGTACTTGCCAATAATATCCCTCTCTCCGGTAGTTTTTCAATGGTGTCACTGTGGCTCATCCATACTTGACTGTCGCCAGGCACGTTTTCAAAAAGCGGATTCTTACTATCAATGTAAGACAAGCGAGCTCTTCCATACTCCCGGCTATTGGAGGGACTCACTTTGCCTCCCGAAAAATGAGCCAAGTATTGTGCGCCATAACAAACTCCTAGTACGGGTTTTTTGCCCCGAATTTCTGACAAATCAGGATGCAAGGCATCATCAGAGCGAACGGAAAAAGGGGATCCCGACAAGATGACTGCCTTAAAATCAGCCAAACTTTTTGGAATCTTGTTGAATGGGTGAATTTCGCAGTAAGTGTTTAGCTCCCGAATCCGACGGGCAATCAATTGGGTGTACTGTGAACCAAAATCGAGAATGAGTACTTTTTCTTGCATGAACAAAAATAGGTAATTCACTTAGGGTTCCTAAATCATTCTTTCGCTTTTTTATCCCAATTAATTGTTGAAAATTCTATAACTCTATCCAAGTAAATTGAAATTTTAGTGGATCGAATGATTCCATGAGCTGAGGAACTAAGCTTGGTCCTTTTTCGAGATAGAATGTGCTAAAATTAGCCTTTCGCTCTTGAAGCCCTGAATTGGGAAAAAGAGACTCGTGTAATTTTTCCAGACGTTCTACCTGATCTTTTAGTTTTCTTTTTTGGGCACGAAGGAGGCGCTTTTCTAAATGATCGATTCCATTAAATTGTTTTTGTTGTTGTGCTGCTACAGCCCCTTCATAAGAGGGATCTGTCTGTTTTACTAGACCTTTCAAATGGCGGAAATTTTTTTCTAATTCTTTTTTAGAAATTGCAAATCTAAGTCAATGGCACTTAATTGCTGTATCTTTTTGTTCACCAAGTCAGGCCGTTTCAAAAATAAATCTTCAGGACGCAAATCCAATTTATTCATTTTTCCAACAGTCTTCCCATTTACTAATACAGCAGAATTTCTAAGAACCAACAGCGGAAAAGGAATTTTTTGTGACTCAAAAAATGACTTCAATTGAAACCAATAAGCCAGTTCGCCTCCCCCTCCAATATAACCCAGATTGGGCAAAAGTACTTCTTGATACAAAGGACGCATTAGAACATTAGGAGAAAAGTTTTCGGGGTGATCGTTTAAGAGGCTGAGCATAGTTTCTTTAGATTGGACCCTTGGATCACCATCCAACTGATAGCCTTCTTCATGTGTGATAATTCGTTGTCGCTTTTGGGGAGACAAATAAAAAAGATTGATCTCTCTAGGGGTCACCTGTGGTTTGTAGGAAGGATGGTAGTTCTGTTGAAGTTGTTCAATCTGGTTTTGGGTTTCTTTAAAACAGTCTTGCTTTTCCAATTCTTTTTTGAAAATAGGGAATGAAACTCTTTTTTAAATCGGGATCATCGCCGTCAAGTATGATTAATCCTTTCTCTGCAAAAAGAGCATTGACAAGAGATCGTGTAGCTTCGCCAAGCGTTTGGGAAGATCGATAACTTCGATTTATCCATTCTTTGAGTTGATTTCCCGATTCACTCTCGGGCAATTCTTTTGTCAATAAATCCAATATTGATTGTAAAGAATCCAATGACAGGTTCCCTACTTTACCTCCAGAGTTTGGATGCTCCCATTGAAACTTTTTCCCTTTGAATGAAAAATGACTTATCTCTTCGAAATCGTGATCTTCAGAAGCCATCCAATAAACAGGGACAAAATCCTTGCTAGGGATCGCTTTTTTTAATTGTTGGCACAATTTGATGGTCGACACTATTTTAAAAATAAAATAAAGTGGGCCAGTAAGTAAGCTCAATTGATGTCCAGTGGTTATAGTAAAAGTGGATGCTTTCTCCAGCCGTTTGATGTTGGCTGCCGTTGCATCTGAAAGTGAAATATTGACGTATTGGGCTTCGAGGGTACGAACGAGTAATTGTCGCTGCGAACGAGAGTAGGTAGGAGCTTTTATTTCGGTTTGCTTCTTAAAGTTATCTATGCTAGGAAAGGCCTCATAGAATGCATTTAGGGTCTTTTCTTGTTTTAGATAGTCTAATATAAGCGTGGAGAAAAAATCCAGTCTGCTCATAAGGAATGGTATGGGCTTTCATAACCAATCTTTCTGTAAATATATCCTAAAATTAGTTGGGTCGGCCAAAGAGATCAAACTCCGTAGCTGAGGTGATGGTTATCTCAGCAAAATCACCCAATTTCAAATAGTGCTCTTGAGCTGAAATTAAGACTTCATTATCTACATCGGGAGAGTCGTATTCGGTTCGACCAATAAAATAATTTCCCTCTTTGCGGTCAATCATGCAACGCATTGATTGCCCCACCCGTAGTTGATTGCTTTCTCTAGAAATTTCCGATTGAATCGCCATAATTTCGTTAGCTCGTTCTTGCTTGACATCTTCAGGTACATCGTCTTCTAGGGCAAAGGCGTGGGTATTTTCTTCATGACTGTAGGTAAAACAGCCTAGCCGATCAAAGCGCATTTCTCGAACCCAATCTTTGAGTGTTTTGAAGTCTGTCTCGGTCTCGCCTGGATAGCCAACAATAAGAGAGGTCCGTACTCCAATTTCAGGAACAGCTGCTCGAAAATCTTGAATTAATTTAGTGGTTTTAGCCTGGGTCGTCCCGCGTCGCATCGATTTTAAAATAGAATCAGAAATATGTTGCAATGGGATATCAATATAATTACACACCTTAGGTTCTTCTCGCATCACTTCAAGTACGTCCATTGGAAATCCTGTAGGAAACGCGTAGTGGAGGCGAATCCATTCTATGCCATTTACTTTAACCAAGGCTTTGAGCAACGCTGCCAACCTGCGTTCTTTATAAAGATCCAGTCCATAATATGTGAGATCTTGAGCAATCAAAATCAACTCTTTCACCCCATCCTTTGCAAGTAGGGAAGCTTCTTCTACCAGAGCTTCAATACTTTTGGATTGATGCTTGCCTCGCATAAGTGGAATCGCACAAAAAGAACAAGGTCGATCGCAGCCTTCAGCGATTTTGAGATATGCGTAATTTCTGGGGGTGGTAGTCAATCGTTCGCCCAATAATTCATGTTTATAGTCCGCCCCTAATACTTTAAGTAATTGAGGCAGATCAGTCGTTCCAAAATATTGATCTACTTGGGGAATTTCTTTTTCTAAGTCGGTCTTATAACGTTCGCTTAAGCAACCGGTAACATAGACCCGGTCTACTTCTCCCTTTTCTTTCTTTTGAATTTGTTCGAGAATCGTGTTGACCGATTCTTCTTTGGCATCAGCAATAAACCCACAGGTGTTGACAACGACAATATTGCCCTCTTTTTTCGTGAACAACCTCTTTTCCACTTGCTTTTAATTGGCCCATTAGCACTTCAGAATCATAGAGATTTTTAGAGCAACCAAGCGTGATAACATTGATTGTGTGTTTGTGGTGACTTTTTGTTCGCATAGAAAAACTATTCGTTGGCTAGGATTTCTTTGGAAACCATAGGCAAATCGAGCTGATGCTTTAAAAAATCTAGGGTAGCCTCCGTCACTTCAGGGTAGATGTGAGTGCTCAGGTAAGAAGTGAGGACGTGATCGGCGGCCTCTGGAAAAGCTTGTTTTTCTTTAGAGCAGTTGGCGTGCCTAATTGGTCAAACATAACCAACATGTCTTCTACCCGAACCGTATTATCCTGCAAGCTGTCATTTTTGTAATAGTATCCCATATAAATAGGAACTTTAATCTTGGAAAAGGTGGTTTTGGTCATTGCGGTTTCGAGGAAATATTGAAAATCAATCCCTGCTTCCAAACGAACTTTCCAAGTCCAGTATTCTTTTTAGCAGGCGTCATCTGGCCCAAATAGAAATAATCCCCTCCAAAAACCGCACGCAGAAGATAAACCCCCATGGCAAGGTAGCTATAAATGCTCGAGGATCTTTCATTTTAATATTGGGAGAATACAAACCCATCGCAGCCACCTGAGGAAGATCACCCAAGGTCAGCGCCAAGGTAGCTCCGTTGGAGGTCGCCAATATAATCACCTTTTCCCCCAAACGAGACGCTATGGCAAGGGCCTCTCTGGCGCTCTCTAAATAGGCTTCTAAATTAAAATTCAACATGGGTTCTTCTTCTTGCAGCCCATGATTGTAAAAACGCGGTAAATACAAATTCGCTCCTAAGCCCTTCGCAACACCGAGATGGAAAGGGTCCCCCTCTTTAGAAGTCGCAGTAAATCCATGAAAATAAACGACACTATAGGGCGTTTTCTTAGGAATGCTGTCGGCAAAAATAATCTTGGAACGACTGTTGGGACGAATGTTTGGAATCTGATCCTCAGCCGCTTCCACAAAAGCATTCAATGCCTCCATTTCTGCTGGAACTTCTGGTAGGGCTTTGACAAATACTCCGTCGTGAGTCGGCTTAGGACCCATTAAAAAAGCTAGAAACAGAGTTCCTATAAAAACTAAAGTTGCTTTAGTAATTTTGCGCATCGTTAGGTATTAAAGAATGAAAAAACAAAAGATTCGGGATCAAATTGCTGCAAGTCTTCAAGACCTTCTCCCACCCCAATATATTTGACTGGGACTTGAAATTGATCGGAGATGCCCATTACAACACCTCCTTTGGCAGTACCGTCCAGTTTGGTAATGGCCAAGGCGTTAACCTCAGTCGCTGCGGTGAATTGTTTGGCTTGTTCATAGGCATTTTGACCGGTAGAGCCGTCGAGGATGAGCAAAACTTCGTGAGGCGCCTCTGCGACAATCTTTTCCATAACACGTTTAACTTTGGCCAATTCATTCATCAAATTCACCTTATTATGAAGTCGTCCTGCCGTATCAATCAATACCAAATCAGCCTGTTGAGCCACTGCGGATTGTAGGGTGTCAAAAGCCACTGAAGCCGGATCGCTTCCCATTTCTTGCTTAACTAGTGGAGCTCTACTCGATCAGCCCAAATTTGTAGCTGATCAATAGCGCCGGCTCGAAAAGTGTCTGCAGCTCCCAACACCACTTTTTTTCCTGCTTTCTTGTAATGATGCGCCAGTTTACCAATGGTAGTTGTTTTACCCACCCCATTAACACCCACTACCATAATGACCTCGGGCTGGTGTGGCAAAGGAGCCGTAAAGTCTTGCGGCGTTTGAGCGATTTCCGGGCGGATCAAAATTTTTGTGATTTCTTCGGTAAGTAATTGCCCCAAAGCTTCATATCCGAGGTATTTATCGGTGGCCACTCGACGCTCTATGGCTTCAATGATTTTCACTGTTGTAGTGACGCCCACATCAGATTGAATCAATACGCCCTCTAATTCATCCAGTAGCGCCTCATCAATGCGAGTCCGTCCAGCAACAGCCGTAGTGAGCTTGAAAAAAAAAAGAACGCTTACTCGACTGCAAACCCTCGGCCAAACGACGTTTTTTTTTCAGCAGAAAATAATTTGTTTAATTGACTCATATCCAGATACAAAAAAAGCTACTTTTCAGTAGCTTTTAGAACTTTCATTAGGAATTTTATTATTTTTTATTCAACCAATCGTTGACCATATCAGGAGGTAAAATGGTTTCGACAAAAGAATACCCTGAAGATCCTTCTTTTTTAACCATTTTGATCGCCTTTGTTAAACGCTTGGACCCTGTTTGAAGGGTTGCTACAGATTTCTTTGCCATGACTATTTAATTTCTTTATGAACCGTCATTTTTTTTAAAATCGGGTTGAATTTTTTAATCTCCAATCGATCGGGAGTGTTTTTTTTATTCTTGGTAGTGATGTAGCGAGAGGTTCCAGCTTGCCCCGATGCTTTGTGTTCGGTGCATTCTAATATAACCTGTACGCGATTGCCTTTCTTTGCCATGAGTTCTTTACTCTTATTTGATTACGCCCTGCGCTCGTGCTTCTTTTAATACGGCACTGATGCCTTTTTTGTTGATCGTCCTAAGTGCAGAAGCTTTCAGCTTCAACGTGATCCACTTATCTTCTTCAGGAATATAAAAGCGTTTTTTAATCAAGTTAATGTCAAAGCGACGACGTGTTTTGTTCATCGCATGGGAAACGTTGTTTCCAAACATCACTTTCTTTCCTGTTATTTGACAAACTTTAGCCATATCTCAAAGGATTTGCATTAAATCGGAGGCAAATTTACATTTTATTCTATGAGTATCAAAAACATATGAACAAAAATAAAAGCTTATTCACCCTTAAGAACTAGTGCTTTAAATAACAGCTCAAACGCTTTATTTACGGTCTTTTGAATCACTCGTTCCCGATTGTTTCCCATCACAAATCTAAAACTTTCCACTCCCTTTGGCGTCGCCAGCCCAACAAAAACCGTTCCTACTTCTGCTCCGCCTTCCAAGGCGGTAGGTCCCGCATTGCCTGTGGTGGCAAGCGCATAGTCGGCCCCCATTTGTTGTTGAATCCCCTGGGCCATGGCTTTGGCCACCGGTGCACTCACCACACCTTCTTTTTCAATCAACGCTTCGGTAACTCCCAATAGGGTGGTTTTGGCTGCAGTGGCATAAGTTAATCCCCCCCTAGAAAGAAACCGGAAGCACCCGGATGGGTCGTGATTCTAGCAGCAATGGCTCCTCCAGTACAGCTTTCCGCTACCGCAAGCGTTTGACCTTGCTGTCGTAACTGATTTCCAATTAGAACTTCAATGGGTTCATCTTCTTCCTCTCCATAATATATGTCTGCAATCAATGGGCGTAGCTTGGCCACTTCGGCATCCACTTGTTCTTGCAATCGGTCGGGATTGGGCCCTTTGGCAGAGAGTCGGAGACGGACGCGTCCCAGGCTCGGCAAATAGGCCAGTTTGATGGACGAAGGCAGTTGAGTTTCCCAATCGGCGATGCGATCTGCAATGACACTCTCCCCTAGCCCATAGGTCAAAATGGTTTTATGAAAAATATGGGGCATTTCAAATTTTTCTTGAAGGGCGGGTAGAATCTCGTTTTTCATTAGAGATTTCATTTCGTAGGGCACGCCTGGCATGGAAATCACCACCACGTCCTCGGCCTCAAACCACATCCCCGAGGCAGTTCCTATTTGGTTTTAAAAATCTTAGCTTTCTGAGGAAGCTGGGCTTGGGCTCGGTTGGAATCGGAAATGGGAGTAGGGAACGTATTTTTCAAACAAGGCTTCAATATGAGAAAGGATCTCAGGATACCAGACTAGCTGATCATTAAAATAATCTGATAATGTATGTTTGGTTACATCATCATTTGTGGGACCCAAACCTCCCGTAAGCATTAAGATATCTGCCCTCGTTCTGGCTTCTTCCAAAGTCTTTTTAATCGTATCAGGGTCATCGGATATCGAGGTGATTTGAACGATTTCAACTCCAATGTTATTCAAAGCTTTGGATAAAAAGGCGGCGTTGGTGTTGACAATTTGACCGATCAAAATTTCGTCTCCAATAGTAATTAGTTCAGCGGTCATTTCACTTTTAGTTCAAGTAGTTTTTGACCATTCAAATAACCTTCAAGCTGGTCGTTTTCTTTCACTGGCCCTACTCCTGCTGGAGTTCCGGTGAAAAAAAATATCTCCTATTTTAAGGGTGAAATATTTGGATACATAGGCGATTAATTCATCTATGGAATACAACATCAGTTGGGTGTTTCCTTGCTGCACTATATTTCCGTTTTTGGTGAGCTCAAAATCGAGTTGCTGAAGGTTTTCAAAAGACCCTTTGGGCAGCCAATCTCCTACTACAGCAGCCCCATCAAAAGCCTTAGCTTTTTCCCAAGGCAAGCCTTTGGATTTGAGTTTATTTTGCAGATCGCGCGCCGTAAAATCAATTCCAACACTAAGCTTATCGTAATATTTATGGGCAAACTGTTCTTGAATGTGTTTCCCAATGCGATTGATTCGAATAATAATTTCAACTTCATGGTGAATTTCTGAGGAAAAATCGGGGAGATAAAAGGGCGTATTTCGTTGTCCAATCGTGGTGTCGGGTTTGAGAAAGATTACGGGTTCTGAAGGATGCTCATTTTGAAGTTCCTCAATATGATCTGCATAATTTCGCCCCACACAAATGATTTTCATGCGATCAGCCTTGGTTGAACTTGCGTAAACGAATCTGGGTAAGAACTTTTTTGGTATAACGAGGAAAGTCAGCATTCATGAGCCATCCAAAATAGCCTTGTTCTTTTTCAAGGATCTCAGACACCGTCTTTCCTTTGTGTTTGCCAAACGAAAAGCACTCTTTTCCCTCTTTATTATAGACGATGAAACCCGCCAAATCGACCGATTTTCTCCGAGAAGTAAAAAAGTATTGAGAAAGTCTACCGAAGGTTCTAATTCCTCATAACGCTTCAATTGGGCTTTTAAAACATCAAAAGTAGCACGGGTGTCTGCCATAGCAGAATGTGCATCGGTAAGATCTTCTTGGCAGTAAAACTTCAGGGCAGCAGTAAGGGTTCGCTGCTCCATTTTGTGAAAAATGGTTTGTACATCCACAGTTTTGGGGTTTTTCATGTCAAAATCAAATTCGGCTCGAAGCATTTCTTCAGCCAACAATGGGATGTCAAAACGGTCGGAATTGTAACCGGCCAAATCACAGTGGATAATAAAGTTACTTATTTCGGAGGCCAATTGTTTAAATGTGGGCGCATCGGCTACTTTTTCGTCTGTGATTCCGTGCACCGCAGTAGCCTCTGCTGGTATTTTTATTTCCGGGTTGATCAACCATGATTTTTCTTCTTGACTGCCATTGGGAAGAATTTTGAGAACCGCCATTTCTACGATGCGGTCATTGGTAATGTTTACCCCAGTGGTTTCTAGGTCAAAAAAGCAGATTGGACGGGTGAGTATAAGATTCATAGATTAGATAGGGGCCTCTTCGTCCCATTGTTCGAGATAATTGGCTACGTTTTTGACAAATTGACCTCCTGTAGCTCCATTGATGATGCGGTGGTCGTAACTGTGTGATAAAATAAGCTTGCGGCGGATTCCAATAAAATCGCCTTCGGGCGTTTCGATTACAGAAGGCATTTTTCGAATGACGCCTACCGCTAAAATGCCTACCTGAGGCTGGTTGATTATTGGTGTACCCATTATGGAACCAAAGTTGCCAACATTGGTCACCGTGTAGGTCCCATCTTGCACTTCTTCTGGCTGCAATTGATTCGTACGGGCTCTTTGAGCAAGATCATTCACCACTTTGGACAAACCAAAAAGATTCAAATGATCTGCGTTTTTTATTACAGGGACAATCAAATTACCATCGGCCAACGCCGTGGCCATCCCAATATTGATAGCTCCTTTTTGTATGATTCGATCTCCGTCTATCGAACTGTTGAGCTGGGAAAATCCCGGAGCGCCTTGAGAACTGCAGTGATAAATAAGGGGGTAAAGGTAAGTTTCTCTCCGGTGCGTTCTAAGAATTTATTTTTTATTCTTTCTCGCCATTCCCACAATTCCGTTACATCAGCTTCTACAAAAGATTGGACATGAGCTGATGTTTCCTTGCTGTGCAGCATATGCGCTGCCACTAATTTACCCATTCGGGTCATCTCAATGATTTGATCTTGCCCACTAGATGTTTGAGTGGGAATCTTGGCAGCTGGTCTTTCTTTCATAGAAGGAGTTGGGATGACAGGAGATTCAGTTCCGGTCGAGGCACGTTGTTCAATATAAGCTAGAATATCTTTTTTGGTAACCCTATTATTTTGCCCTGTCCCTGAAATGGTGTCGAGTTCTTCTTGTTTGATGTTTTCTTGGGCTGCAATGTTTTTGACCAAAGGAGAATAGAATCGTTTCTCATTGGAAACTACAGGTTGGATTTGTTCTTTGAGCTGAACGATTTCCTCAGCTACTTCTGCAGCGGCTTGGAAGGTGTCTTCTTGCTCTTCTACAACTACTTCTACTTGGGGTTCTAAGGGTATTGCTTTTTGTTCAGATTCCATAGCTGAATCGAGATCCTCAGTCTCTATGACTGCCAAAACTTCCCCAACCTTCACCACTTGATCCACTTCAAAATTTTTGGACAATAATACACCTGCAACCTCCGAAGGGACATCAGAGTCTACTTTATCCGTTGCGATTTCAACTACAGCGTCATCAATCTCAATGGAATCACCAACCCCTTTGAGCCAAGAAGTTATCGTAGCCTCTGCAACGCTCTCGCCCATTTGGGGAGTTTTAATTCGAACTTTGCCATAGCGATTGTTATGGCGTAAAAGTACAAAATCTAAGCCACACTCTCCGGCTTGATTTGGATTACTGGCGAATGGATTTTTCGTAGGAAGGCGCGTATTTATGCTCCTAGCAAGAGTGACTTCATCCGTGTATTCTAATTCTTCCCCAACGGCAATTCCACGTGCAATTGTACTCATCCCTACGGAATATTTACTGAGTAATTTAAACATGTAGAAGTTGGTGGTATCAGCTTCCAAGGAGGCACTAAGACCAAAAATCACCTCTGTTATTGCCCCAGTAGCTACTTTGGTCGTTAGCGAGTCTAGGGTCAAATCCTGAGGCCCAATCCCATCCATTGGAGAAATGAGCCCTCCTAAGACATGATAATACCCTTTGAACTGGCCTGTAGCTTCAATGGCCATGACATCTCGTATGTCTTCTACCACACACAATTGTGCGGCATTACGAGAGGGGTTGGAACAAATTTCACAACGGGGAGCATCCGATAAATTATGGCATTGTTCGCAAAAATTGATATGTTCTCGAAAGGTGGTCAAAGCCAAAGCGAGTCGTTGCGTATGGCTTTCCGGTTGTTTTAGCAAGTGCAGCGCCAATCGCAGGGCGGTTCGCCTTCCGATCCCAGGCAACTGAGCGATTTCTTCAACTGCTTTCTCGAGGAGTTGGGAAGAAAATTCCATAGCCAAAAATAGGAAATTTATAGTAGGTACATTTTTCTATCTTTAGGCAAATCATCCGTTATGATATCCCCTGTTATTCTTTTAGGGTTGATCCTTTCTTATTTTACTATTTTGATTATTATATCCTATTGGACAGGGCGGCAGGATAACAATCAAGTTTTCTACCAAGCCAATAGAAATGCTCCTTGGTACTTGGTTGCTTTTGGTATGGTGGGTGCATCCCTCTCTGGGGTTACTTTTATCTCTGTTCCTGGCTGGGTAGCAGATACGCAACTCACCTATTTTCAAGTAGTTATCGGCTATCTATTGGGGTATTGGGTTGTTGCCTTTGTACTTCTACCCCTCTACTATCGCTACCAAATCACTTCTATTTATGAATATTTGGGTCAGCGCTTGGGGGCTCAAAGTCATTTTACGGGTGCTGCTTTTTTCTTTATCTCTCGGGTTTTGGGAGCTTCTTTTCGCTTGTTTCTTGTAGCCCTTGTCTTGCAGCAATTTATTTTTGACTCATGGGGTGTTCCCTTCGAAGTCACGGTTGTATTGTCCATCCTTTTGATTTGGCTCTACACCTTCAAAGGGGGAATTCAAACAATCATATGGACCGATACGCTGCAGACCCTCTTGATGCTCGTTGCCGTAGTACTTTCTATCGTCTATCTGCTTCAAGCTATGGATTTATCTTGGTGGATTTCTTTGGATCGGAAGTGTTCAAACAGTATGATCGTATCTGGGTGACCGATAATCTCCTTGCCGGAATTATTTTTAAAATCCCTTCTAGGCGGTGCTTTCATTACCATCTGTATGACCGGTTTGGACCAAGACATGATGCAAAAAAATTTAAGTTGCCGCAATCTTAAAGACGCCCAAAAAAACATGGTGAGTTTTAGCTTCGTATTAGTCGTTGTTACTTTCTTATTTCTGTTACTGGGTATCCTTCTCTATAGTTATGCTCAACAGCAGGATATCGCAGTCCCCACGGTAAATGGCAAGCCCAACACAGACCTTCTTTTTCCTGAAATTGCTTTAAATGAGGGCGTAGGGATTGGAGTTGCCATAACTTTTTGTTGGGGCTCATTGCTGCGGCCTACAGCAGCGCAGATAGTGCATTAACGTCATAGACCACTTCGTTTTGTGTGGATTTTTAAAACTAAAATGAAAGGCCAGAATCAGAGCAAATTCGTATTCGAAAAAAAGAACATATTGGAATTAGCCTTGCATTGATTGTTGTAGTTATAGTTTTTAAATATGTGTTGGATCGCAATGTCATTGATGGCTTATTAACGGTGGCCTCCTATACCTATGGCCCCTTGCTTGGCCTATTTGCCTTTGGGATGTTCACTCCTTATCAGGTACAGGGGAAGAAAAGTACTCGGTGTAGCGCTCACCGCTGTTGCCTTAATTTTTGGCTTAGGACAGATTCCTAGTTCAGCTTTGGGAGGATACGAAATTGGCTACGAGTTGCTACCGCTCAATGGACTTCTAACCTTTATTGGTTTAGTATTGATCCGTCGAAAGGAGGACTAAAGTACAGGCGTGTTCAAAAGAAATCCCAGATTCGCTTAATGCAGTGGCTAGGGTTGGGTTTTCCGTCCCTGGGTTAAAAATAACCCTTTGGGGTTTCAATGCCAACAACCCATCACGATATACCTCTTGCCACTTTGGCTGCAAATAAATACTGACCGTATGGGGGCGAGACAACCCTCCTATCGGTCCTTTTTGTATAGGAACATCCCTCACTTGCCCTTCTGCATTGCCAATAGCAATCACAGAATGCCCTGCCTTTCTGAGTCGATGAATCGCCTGATGAGAAATTCGCTCGGGATTTGAAGAAGCACCTAGTATAAAGTCACTTTCGATTTCATCACCAGCGTATAATCGCACTTCCCCAAGTAAATCCACTACCAAAAGCAGCCAATACCAACAGATCACCTTCTTTCACTTGACCTTCCTCCCATGCTTCTGTTAATGCAATGGGAATAGAACCTGCAGTGGTGTTTCCATAATGTTGGATGTTATTGTATACTTGGTGATCTTGCAAACCAAATTTCTTTTGCACAAATTGAGAAATACGAAGATTGGCTTGATGGGGAATTAACATATCAATAGCCTCCGGACTCAATTTATTGGCCTGTAAACCTTCCATAATTACTTCAGAAAAACGCACTACGGCATTTTTAAATACCAACTGCCCATTCATAAAAGGAAAATAGGATTCATCACTGGGGTCGTTGGCTTCCAGGATTTCAGGTACCCAACGATTTGTACTGGGACCAATCAAAGAGAGCTCTTCTGCAAATTTGCCTTCGGAGTGAAGATGTGAGGACAATACTCCTCGTTCAGGATTTTCCTCTCTTGTGATCACGGCAGCACCTGCACCATCTCCAAAGATAACAGAGACTCCCGCGTCCACGGGTTGTCATGTCCAATCCCCCCGAATGGTTTTCAGAGCCAATAACAAGAATATTTTTATACATACCCGTTTTGATAAACTGGTCGGCAGTGGACAAGGCATAAATGAATCCCGAACACTGATTTCGAATATCCATGGCAGGACAAGTGGAAATCTCCAAGAGTTCTTGAACCAAGACCCCAGAACCTGGAAAATAATAATCAGGACTAAGTGTAGCAAAGAGGATTAATTCGATCTCCTCAGTTTTGATCCCCGCACGCTCAATGGCTATTGTTGGCTGCTGCTCCCATACTTGCTGTAGTGTCCTCAGAGCCTTTTCGAATATGACGTCGTTCTTTAATCCCTGTGCGCTCTTGAATCCATTCGTCTGAAGTATCCATTATTTTGGATAAATCCTTATTTGTAACCACATTTTCTGGAAGGTATTTGCCAAGTCCGGAAATTCTAGATTGATACATAGTAGTAAACATTAGTGCCGCAATATAAAGGAAAAAAAACACCCTAATTCGATTAGGGTGTTTGATAATTACACAAGCAAATAAACCAATTAAACAAAATTCATGTAATTATTTGTGGTCACTTTGGCTTTTAAGTCAAACAGCAAACTGTATAGTCCAAAGAAGGTTCGGTTGATATATATAAAGTGTTCTGAACCACGATTCCCGTTCATTTTTCGCCATTCTTGGTCTTCTGTAAATTCTTGACTTAAAGAAGCAATTTCATTCCAAAAAACAGGGTCAGAAAAGTCAAAATGTTCACCTTGAAAAGGAAGCGTAAATAGGCGCAACATACGATGAAACAGTTCGGTGAAAAAGACTATTTCTTTGGGAGTGTCTGTAGCGGTAAGTATTTCCAATTCGTAAAGGATTTTCTGAAATGCCTCTTTATCGTCTAAATTTTCTTTTTTTGAAAGCTCAAAATAGGGGATATAAAAAGAATCTGGAATGTATTTGATACATCCGAAATCCAATGCTATCAATTCGTTTTCTGGTGAAACTAAAAATTTCAGGGTGGGGATCTGCATGCACTTTTTTGAGCCAGTGCATTTGATACATATAAAAGTCCCAAAGGCTTTGTCCTAACTTCTGATTGATTTTTAGGTCTGTTATTTCTTGTTGTTGTATTCGGAAAAATGAATGCCCTCCATCCAATCCATAGTCAATATTTTCTTATTAGACCATTCTGGATAGTAGGTTGGGAATCTCATATTTGGAATCAAAGCACAAGCTTCTGTCATACTTTGACTTTGTTGCAGTTCAAGTTCATAATCTGTTTCTTCAACAAGTTTGTTTTCCACTTCATTGAAAAATTTATCAACATCCTGTCCTTTTAAATTAAACATTCGAACAGCTATAGGTTTAACAATGCTTAAGTCGGAGCCGATACTGTTTGCTACTCCTGGGTATTGAATTTTCACAGCAAGTTTTTTCCCATTCTTAGCTGCCCGATGTACCTGACCGATACTGGCAGCGTTTACAGATTGAGCAGCAAAAGTATCAAAAATGACCTCTGGGTCGGCTCCTAAGTTTTTTCGAATAAGCTTTTTAACTAGGGGAGAAGAAAGTGGGGGCACCGAGATTTGCGCCAAACTGAATTGCTCGACGTATGCTCTTGGCAACATATTTTTTTCCATGCTAAGCATTTGAGCAACTTTCAGGGCACTTCCTTTTAAACTTTTTAGTCCATCGTAAATATCCTTGGCATTTTCCTCATCCAGAGCTTCTTTGGACATTTCGCGATTCAGAGCTTTGCCACCGTAATATTTAAGATAATTGCCCCCACGCGAACGCCAGTAGCAACCAATTGGGTTGCCCGTTCAATTTTATTCGTAGGAATGTAATCTAATGTTTTCATCTAAGTGTTAGCAACTGTTTCTTTCCACAAAAATTTTCCGAAATCTAACAAAGTGTCTAAAGGTGTATTATCGAATACATCAAATGCGGTATTGACTGATTTTTCTATAGCAGCGTCGGTTTTTTCAAATTGCTCTGAAGTATCTTCAATCCAAAATTTCATTAAAAAAAGAAGCTGTGCCCAAGCTGCTTCCGAAAAAAGCTTTGGAGGATGTTGACTCCATCGAGATTGTTTATCTGCATTGCCTTCTTCTATTAGGTCCGTAGCAAATGCTTTGAAATGACGGCGTAGTTTTTTGAGAAAAACAATATCCTTCATGATATTGATCTCTCTTTTAAGTGCAAACAATACATAAGAGCGATTGAGCAGAAGTACCTCGAAAAATATAAAATAGAAACTCAATAATTTTTCTCTACGTGATCCCATTTTAAAGTCCTTACCTTTTTCCAATACCTGCATTGCATTAGTAAAGAAAACTTCCCATACGCACTCTCGAACTGCATCAAGGGAAGAAAATACATTGTAAAAGTCTTTTTCTTCAATCTTGGCTGTTTTACAAAACTTATACACTGACTTGGGGTAGGCTTCATGTTCCAAGACTTGTTCCATGTACTGAGTAATAAGCTTGGTTTTTGAGTCTATCTGCTTTCATCATTAATTCTATTTAAACAAAAATACATAATGTTTAACTATTTTATGTTTTTATTAAACAAATATTTTGTTAAGACTTTAAATGCCAATCTGTCACCTCCTCTTCTTTGGTATTTTTTTTGAATAAATTATTTTAAAATTTTCACTTATGTCAAAAGGTAAAATCAATGTAGCGGTTGAAAATATTTTTCCGCTCATCAAAAAATTTTTGTATAGCGATCATGAAATATTTCTGAGAGAACTTATCTCCAACGCTACGGATGCCACAAATAAACTCAAGCATCTAAGTAGTTTAGGAGAAGTGATAGAGATTTAGGAGATACTACTCTTGAAGTTAAAATAGACAGTAAAGGCAAAAAATTACATGTTACAGACAAAGGGGTGGGGATGACCGCAGACGAAGTTAACAAATACATAAATGAAGTTGCGTTTTCTGGTGCTGAAGAATTCTTGGAAAAATACAAAAAGACAGCGCAAAGGACTCAGGGATAATTGGTCATTTTGGCTTAGGTTTCTATTCTGCATTTATGGTTGCCAAGGAAGTTGAGATTATTACCAAATCCTACAAAGACGAACCCGCAGCTCACTGGCGTTGTGATGGTTCTCCCGAATACGAACTCAAAAAAGCAGACAAAAAAGAACGAGGAACAGAAATTATTCTTCACATCGATAAGGATTCGAAAGAATTTTTTGGAGGAGAGTCGAATCAAAGAATTGCTTTCCAAGTACAACAAATTCATGCCGATACCCATTAAGTTTGGTACCCGAGAAGAGTCCCTTCCACTGCCGGACGATGCTGCCAAGGATGCCAAGCCAGAGACCCAGACCGTAGATAACATAATCAATAATCCCGACCCTGCTTGGACCAAAGCACCCGCAGATTTGAATGAGGAGGACTACACGAGTTTTTATCGTGAATTATATCCTATGCAGTTTGAAGAGCCCTTGTTTCATATTCATCTCAACGTTGATTATCCTTTCAACCTTACTGGAATTCTGTACTTCCCCAAATTGAACAACGATCTCAATATTCAAAAAGACAGAATCCAACTTTACCAAAATCAAGTTTTTTGTTACGGACAATGTAGAGGAATTGTACCAGAATTCTTGACCCTACTTCGAGGCGTGATTGACTCCCCAGATATTCCATTGAATGTGTCGCGAAGCTATTTACAAGCCGATGGGGCCGTTAAGAAAATCAGCAATTACATAACACGAAAAGTGGCTGACAAACTTTCCAGTTTATTTAAAAAAAGACCGAAAGGGCTTTGAAGAAAATGGAACGATATCAAGGTAGTTATAGAATACGGCATGCTGAGTGAAGACAAATTCTTCGAAAAGGCAGAAAAATTTGCATTGTATCCCACCACAGACGGTAACTATTACACCTTCGAGGAATTGCAAGAAAAAGTAAAAGACAGCCAAACCGACAAGGACGGGAAAATGATTTTGCTCTATGCCTCGCAGGTTGAAGAACAGCATAGTTACATTCAAGCGGCTAGGGAGAAGGGGTATACGGTTCTCTTGTTAGACTCTCCCATTATCAGTCATTTAATTCAAAAACTGGAGGGGGCAAAAGAAAACCTCAGCTTTGCCCGTGTTGATGGAGATGCCATAGAAAACCTGATTAAAAAAGAGGAAGCTACTGTCTCAAAACTTTCTGAAGAAGAAAAAGAAAAAACTCAAACCGCTGATTGAGGCAGTTATCCCCGATGGACAATACAGCGTTCAACTGGAAGCCATGGACAGCAGCAGCCTGCCCTTTGTGTTGACACAACCCGAATTTATGCGACGTATGAAAGAGATGCAACAGACCGGAGGGGGTATGATGGGTAGTTTCCCAGAGATGTATACCCTATTGGTCAATACTAACCACGAATTGGTAGGACAAATCCTGCAGACCAAAACAGCAAAGAAACGAGAACGCTTAATCAAACAAGGATTGGATTTGGCACGCTTGTCGCAAAACCTATTGAAAGGAGAGGAATTAACAGCCTTTATCCAGCGTAGCTTGGATTTGATCAAATAAGCATCAATGAAACTCAAGCCCTTTGTCTATCGTCTTGTGCTGGCTTGGTCTATTTTGTTAATTCCATTTGTAGGAAGCTTGTTCACGCAAGTAATACATTGGTCGGTATTCGATTATTTTCGTTGCGGCCTTACTCTTGGGAGTAAGCGTATGGGGATTATCAACTATTTATAAAGCTCGCTTCTCCAAACAGGTTAAGCGATCTTTGGGAGTGCTTTTTTTGCTCTTTCTTTTACTATTGTGGAGTGAAATGGCTGTCGGACTATTTGGGAGTCCTCTGGCGGGGAGTTAACTTTGTTATATGACAGAAAGACGCAACCATTGGGAAGGAATCTACCAGTCAAAAAAATTTGAAGCTTGTAGCTGGTATCAAGAGATTCCCACCCATTCTTTAGAGATGATCGATCCGTTGCCCTTGGCAAAGACTGATTCTATTTTAGATGTTGGAGGCGGTGAGAGTTATTTGGCCGACTCCCTACTCAAAAAAGGATTCAGCACTATTTCGGTTTTGGATATTGCCCCTACGGCACTAGAAAAAAGTAAAAAAAGAATGGGAAAACAAGCCGAACAAATCAAATGGATTCATCAAGATATTACACAGTTTGTCCCCAAGCACGCTTTTCATCTTTGGCACGATCGAGCAGTCTTTCATTTTTTGCGCACTACCGAAGACATTAGTGCCTATGGGAATGTTATGGCTTCTTTAGTTATATCGGGAGGCTACGCCGTTGTAGGTACCTTTTCAAAAAAGGCCCCTCCGATGCAGCGGTATCGATATCCAACAATACTCGCTTGAAGAACTTGCTCAATGTTTTGAAACTAATTTTGAAGTCCTCGCTGCAAAAGAATTTCTCCATCCTAGTCCTGCTGGAAGTAAACAAGCGTATAGCTTTTGTACTCTTAAAAGAAAATAACCGACGCAGTCACTCATGAAGGAACTATCCTTTTCCAATAATAAAGAGCTTCTCTCAAAGCTACCCAACGCTTCAGTGACCTATATTCCTGACTTTTGGTCTCTACAAGAAGCAGATCAGATCTTTTCGGCTTTGCAAGAAGAAACACCTTGGCAACATGACCCAATCACCGTTTTTGGGAAAACCTATATGCAACCCCGTCTAACAGCTCTTTATGGCACGGATACCAAACCCTATTCCTATTCGGGACTGACCCTCCACCCCCATCCCTTCTCAAAAACACTCTTGGAAGTTCTCAATCGCATTCAGACAGTAGACTCCCATTCCTACAACACGGTGTTGCTCAATTTATATCGCGATGGACAGGATAGCAATGGTTGGCATGCCGACAATGAAAAGGAATTGGGTCCCGAACCGCGAATAGCTTCTGCAAGTTTTGGGAATCGCGTTATTTTCATATCAAACATCGTAGGTTCAAGGAACACCGCTATAAAATTCTATTGGAGCACGGCAGTCTTTTGATCATGGGAGGAGTGATGCAAGACCATTGGTTGCATCAAATTGCAAAAACAGCACGTCCAAGAGAGGCTCGCATCAACCTTACTTTTCGCAAGCTTATTTGAACAGGGTATTCAAGATTTTCGCCAATCGAAGACCTCCCTTGTGCAACTGAGTTCTAAGCACATTCATATAGCGATAGGAATAAGCATAGCTGAGCTTTTGGTCTGGCTGAGTATTTTGATAAATGTCTTTAGTGAGGGTACGAGAATCATTGATCCAATCTTCAATACTGCCTTCTTGAATGGAGCGGATTTGAGATTTACTCCAACGGTCTCGATTGAGAGCCAATTCGGTATAACTCATGCCAAAGCCATCAATCATTTGAGTATCCCACACCCGATGTAAATTGGTTTTTCGTCCGAACCATTTCACAGGAAATCCATTCCCCCCTATCTGAACTTATCCCAATATGCATGGGCTGATGTAGATCGCCTATCAGATGAATCAGCATTTTTAGGAAAAATGCTTTTTTATCGTCCGAGTTTCTTCATTTTTTAGTTGGGTAATACAGTAGGCAATTCCTTCTGCAAGATCTCCTTTATCACTTGTCTTTTCTCCGGCATATTGGCTGTCAAACGAAAAATTGATATAGTGCCATGGCTTAAAGGAATCGTATTGGGAATCGGATTTAATCTCATCGCTATAGAAAGAAAAAAGGCTAAAGAATGCCCCTCCAACAAAAGGTCGATTTGCTTCTTGGCTGTGTTCGAAAGATGAGCCTCTGCGATTTCACCAATCACACGATGCCCGGTCTGTCCCCATTCACTGTAACTAGAGGACACGACTCCAAATGTTAATGCAAGTGTTAAAATAAACCCGTAGTTCATAATTTTAAGAAAGTTTTACAAAAGTATAACAACAATAAGTATTTTTGCCTCACAAAAAAATTTTTGAAAGCTCTCCTCCTGGAATATTTATATTACTTCTACATAGCATCAATTTGCGTGCACAGGACATGGAACGCCCCAGCATTAGCGTAAAATATATAGCCGAAGAAATTCAGATCGATGGTGTATCCTCCGAATCTGCATGGGAAAGTGCTGAGGTATCGAGTGATTTTTGGCAGTGGTTTCCCACGGACAGTCTATTAGCAAAAAAACAAACTCGATTTAAAATTATCAATGACAATGAGAATATCTATCTGAGTATCCAATCTTTTTTTGATGGGACGGATTATGTGGTTCCTTCCCTTCGGCGCGATTTTCAAGGCGGTGGTAATGATAATATCGCCTTTCATTTTGATCCGTTCAACGACCGAACCAATTCGTTCTTTTTTGGAACCAATCCACTAGGGGTGAAGCGAGAAGCTTTGGTCTCCAACGGTGGGAATAATTGGCGTCAAGACAGCAACCTTAGTTGGGACATCAAATGGGAAACGGTCACCAAGCAATACGATGGTTACACGCTTACAGAAGCAAAAATCCCCCTAGCTTTTCTGAATTATCCGGATGGCAGTTCACTTTGGGGCTTTAATATGTATCGATTCGACACCCAAACTAATGAACGGAGTTCTTGGGGGCAAGTGCCTCAAAACCAAAGTGTAGTGAACTTGGCTTTTATGGGCGATTTACAATTTGAAAAACCACTCCCCAAATCCAAAATTCCTTGGGCTTTTGTCCCCTTTATCGCTGGGGTCAATGCCAATGATTTTGAAAACAACGATCAATTCAGCAGTCTTAGCTTTGGTGGCGACATCAAAGTCCCAATCAATAACGGTATGAACCTGGACCTGACCTTTAATCCCGATTTTTCGCAAGTGGAGGTCGATGATCAAGTGATTAACCTAACGCGTTTTGAAGTGCGACTGCCAGAGAAACGCCAGTTTTTTATTCAAAATTCGGATTTGTTTGCCAACTTTGGAAGCAGTTATAATTCACAGCCATTTTTCTCTCGTCGAATTGGCGTGGCAGAAGACAAGGATGGTAACACCATTCAAAATAGAATCATTACGGGAGCGCGCCTTAGTGGTAAGGTAAACCCTAATCTTCGAGTTGGGTTTCTCAATATGCTGACAGAAGCCGATGAAACCAACGAAATTGCTAGCAATAACAATACAGTTCTAACACTGCAGCAGAAAGTTTTTTCGCGATCCAATATCAGCATGATTTTTGTGAACCGTCAAACCGTTGGATCCTATGATTTTGTTGCCGAAGATGAGCGTTACAATCGAGTGGCAGGAGTGGATTATCAGTTGGCCTCCAAAGACAACCGCTGGACGGGTCGAACATGGCTTCACCAATCGTTTAAAAAAAAATGGAAGCAGCGACAATAAAAGCTGGGGATTTCGTCTTAATAGAAATACAAGAAACTATGAAATTACTGAATCGACTGGAGGTATTGGTGAAAATTATAATGCCGATTTAGGCTTTGTACGCCGCAGGGGGAACTATCAAAATTTCAACAAATATACCCGAAAATTCTATCCCAAAGCTGGGGGAATCAACACATGGAATCTTACCCTACAGGTTTACTCCCTTTGGAAGCCTTCAGATGATTTTCGATTGACGGACAACAGCCTTAACCTAGAGTCTCAAATTCGTTTTAAAAACCAAAGTCGTATCGATATCGAAGCCTCCAATCGGTATGTCTATCTCTACGATTCTTTTGACCCTACTGGACTCAATGAAAACAATCCATTGCCCGGGGATATGGAGTACAACTATCGTAGCCTCAAAGTTCAATACAATTCTGACCAGCGAAAGCGATTTAACTTTCAATTAGAACCCGATTTTGGTCAGTTCTTTAATGGCCATAAATACTCTATCAAAAGTGATTTCAACTACCGCATCCAACCCTATTTTTTCAGGCCAGTCTAAAATTCAATTACGATCGGATTCTCTTGGGCGAAGGCTTCCCATCTGCCGACTTGCTCTTGGTGAGTCCCAAGATTGACTTGACTTTACCAAATCTATTTTCTGGACCACTTTTGTTCAGTTCAGTTCACAATCAGAAAATTTGGGTATAAATTCCCGATTGCAATGGCGCTTTGCGCCACTATCAGATTTGTATGTCGTCTACAACGACAACTATATTACCACTGATTCCTTTTTACCAAGATTGCGTACTTTTAACCTCAAATTCACTTATTGGTTAAATATTTAAAATGAAAAAATCAACCTCTTTCATTTTCTCCTTTCTCTTCCTTTTGCTAGCACTTATGCAATGCAGTCCAACTCAAAAAGCTGGGCAGGGTGAAATGTTAGTCTCTGGAAAGATTGAAGGACTGAGAAAAGGAACTTTATACCTTCAAAAATTTGTTGACACCCTGCTCACTAGTATTGATTCGGTAAATATCGATGGGATGCCTCAGTTTGCCTTTACAACCCCAATAGAAAGCCCTGAATTGTACTACCTCTCTTTTGACTAAAGACGACGGAGATTCGCTGAAAGATCGCATTCCCTTTTTTGGAGAACCGGGTTCGATAACTATCAACACCCGATTAAAAACCTTTGAAACTAGTGCCCAAATAAAGGGTTCAGAAAATCAAAATCTTTATCGAGAATACCAATCCTACATTCGAAAATTCAACGATCAACAATTAGATTTTTTACAAGACTATTTTGAATTCCAAAAAGAAGGCATGCAAAAAGAAGTGGACTCTCTGCAAAAGATGTTGGATAATCTGATTCGAAGAAAATATTTATATGCCATCAACTTTGCTTCCAATAATGCCGATCATGAAATTGCTCCTTTTATTGCGCTTGCCGAAGTATATGATGCCAATTTGAGTTTGCTAGACACTTTGGCCACTCGAATGAGCCCAGAAGTTGCTGCTTCGAAATACGGCAAGAAATTAACAGCCTACTTGGAAAAACGCCGCGGCACCACAGTGCAAGAATAGATTTTGCTTGGGCTATGCTAGTTTCCCTACCTCCGAACGAAGCTTTTCCAATCCCTTATCTAGTTTCAGTTTAATAGGCACAAAGGCTTCTTGCCTTGGTTGCGAGCATGATTGATCTCTCCAATCAATTCATCAAACAAGGATATAGCCGCATCAATGATCGTATCGGCTTTTTTAGAATCGACCTTAGGGGCTTCCAATTCCACCCCATATATTTCTTCAATCAAAGCACCAATGGAATCATTGATGTCTTTTTTAAGCTGCTTAACACTCGGCATAGATGTTTGTTTTAAGGAAAGATATAAACTTATTCGGGTTTAGACAACCGTTTCTGACTTAAGGGCTTTCAGGGCTTTGTATATGTGACTGATCGGATTCAAGCTATCGTGAGCCAGCGTAAGTCTGCCTTCTTTATCAAATACAAAGGTGACTCGTCGCGTCAAGACACCAAAAAACTGAGGATTGATCTTAAATGCTTTCCGTAGGGATTTATCCGAATCGGAAAGCAAGGAATATGGTAAATCAAAACTGCTCGCGAAGCGTTCGTGACTTCGCACCGAATCCACACTAACACCTATAACCTCAGCTCCGTATTCGAGAAAGTCGGCGTATTTGTCCCGAAAGGAACAGCCCTCTGCCGTACAGCCTGGGGTGAAGTTCTTCGGATAGAAGAAAAACACCAAGGGTTTTTTCCCAATAAAATGTTCGCTTTTTACGGCCTCGCCTTTTTGATTCAATTGATCAAAAAAGGGAAGCTTGTCTCCTTCTTTCAGCATAGGTTAAGGCCCTGTGTATTTAACAAAATTACGTGGGGTTTCATACAGTTCCACTTCAAGGTCATGATCGGTATTCAAGTGGGATTTTAATTTGTTGTAGATCACCACGACTATATTTTCGGCAGTGGGAATTAGACTCTTAAATTCGGGTACCTGAATGTTTAGGTTTTTATGATCCAAAGCGTCTTCCACTTCTGACTTGATGAGATCGCGTAATACTTTCATATCAATCACATAGCCTGTTTCGGGATCAATTGTACCTGTCACATGGACAATTAACTCATAGTTATGACCGTGATAATGTTCGTTGGCACATTTGCCAAATATTGCTACATTTTTGGCCTCGTCCCAATCGGCTCGGTGCAAGCGATGGGCGGCATTGAAATGGGCTTTTCGGGATACTGTAACGCGCATTAGTTATCGGTTTTTAGGGATTGTATGTGGGTATAAAAGCGAGTGAAAATAATTTTAAACCATTCGGTGTAATGCTCAGGCTGTTCTTCGATATCCGCGGCCACGGAATTTAAAGAATTCCAGCGGTAGGCAGCCACTTCTTGAGGGTTGATTTGCGGTTCCCTATCTGAATACCCCAAAAGGACATGATCCAATTCGTGTTCCGTCAACCCGTTGTCGAAAGGTGCTTTGTAGATAAAGCTAAAAAGTTCTTCCAGTTCTGTAGTCATGCCCATTTCTTCTTGCAAACGGCGATGGCCAGCCTCGAGACTGGACTCACACATACGTTGATGGCTGCAGCAAGTATTAGTCCACAAGCCAGGTGAATGGTATTTTTCCCAAGCACGTTGCTGTAAAAGCATTTGTCCTTTGGAGTTTAAAATAAATACAGAGAATGCTCTGTGGAGAACAGCTTTTTGGTGTGCTTCCATTTTGGGCATAGTACCCAAGGGTCGGTCGTTGGTATCAACGAGGATGACTTCTTCTTCTTTCATGCAATTACACAAAAATACCGAAATCTTCCGCAAAAACCTAAAGGCCAAGTCGGGCCCTCAAGTAATTTTCAGCTATTTTTGCCAAAACATTTTTGAATGGGCTTTACAGAAGAATTGCAACGCCGCCGCACTTTTGGGATCATTTCCCACCCAGATGCAGGAAAAACTACCTTAACGGAAAAACTCCTTCTCTTTGGAGGGGCAATTCAGGAAGCTGGGGCAGTGAAGTCCAACAAAATCAAAAAATCCGCTACCAGTGACTTTATGGAAATTGAAAGGCAACGAGGGATTTCCGTAGCCACTTCAGTGCTTGCTTTCAACTATCAAAACAAAAAATAAACATCCTCGACACTCCAGGGCACAAGGATTTTGCCGAAGACACCTTCCGCACCCTCACTGCTGTTGACAGTGTGATTGTTGTGATTGATGTAGCCAAAGGTGTGGAGGAACAAACGGAAAAGTTGGTGGAGGTGTGCCGAATACGCAACATCCCAATGATTGTATTTATCAATAAACTGGATCGGGAGGGAAAGGACGCCTTTGACCTGCTCGATGAAGTAGAAACAAAACTCAAACTATCCGTGGCTCCCCTTTCATTTCCCATTGGAATGGGCTATGACTTCAAAGGCATCTACAACATCTGGAAGCAAAATGCTCAACTGTTTTCTGAAGAAGAAAAACAACGTGTTTCCGACAAAGAAGTCTTCACCTCCATGGAGGAGCCCGAACTCGAAAAACGAATCGGTGCTGCTGCTCTCAATCAACTCAAAGAGGATTTGGAATTAGTCGCTGGGGTCTACAATCCCTTTGACAAAGAAGCCTATTTACAAGGGGCACAACAACCCGTATTTTTTGGCTCGGCCTTGAAGAATTTTGGCGTACAAGAACTGCTCGATTGCTTTATTGAAATTGCTCCCAAACCACTACCCAAACAAGCCGATCAGCGGTTGATTCAACCCTATGAAAAAGAGTTTAGTGGCTTTGTCTTTAAAATCCATGCCAATATGGACCCAAAGCACCGCGACCGTTTGGCCTTTGTAAAGATCGTGTCGGGTACCTTTGAGCGAAACACCCCTACCTGCATGTACGGCAAGGAAAAAACTGAAATTCTCTAGCCCCAATGCCTTTTTTGCAGAGAAAAAGAAATTGTGGATGTGTCCTATCCCGGAGATATTGTAGGACTTCACGACACAGGCAACTTTAAAATTGGCGACACCCTTACCCACCAGGAAAAAATACAATTTCAAGGGATCCCTTCCTTTTTCTCCTGAGCATTTCCGATATATCAATAATGCCGACCCTATGAAAGCCAAGCAGCTTAACAAAGGCATCGACCAATTGATGGACGAAGGTGTGGCCCAGCTGTTTACCCTGCACCTAAACAACCGCAAAGTGATTGGCACCGTGGGGGCACTTCAATTTGAAGTAATCCAGTATCGTCTGTTACACGAATATGGAGCCCATTGTTCCTACGAGAATTTGAATGTTCACAAAGCCTGTTGGGTTCGCTGTACAGAAGAAAATCATCCCGAATTTTTGGAGTTTAAACGGGTGAAACAAAAATTCTAGCCAATGACAAACAAGGACAATTGGTCTTTCTCGCCGATTCGGCCTTCTCCTCCAAATGACCCAACAAAAATATCCCGCCGTGGAATTTTTCTTTACCTCGGAGTTTTAGGAAAATTCTTCATATTATTATTTTTTTATATCTGAAAACAGCCCTTCCTCTCCGATTTTCCATTGGTTGGTTTATTTTTACTACACCTTCTTTAATTCCTTACTAATAGAATAAAACGCAACTATTTCTAGGGAATGAAACACCCACGTTTCAACCCTAATGTTGGAAGCTATTCAATATCCTCTTGATGAAATAATTAAAGAAAGAAATTGATAATAAGTTCGCTAAAACTAATATGAATATCAAAGCCATAGTCATACTAACATAGTTGAAATATACCCTAGTTGAATTAAATTTATCCTTTGACTGACCAAGCTGGCTTCACAAAAAAGTTGTTTTATTGTCCCTTTGGAGAGATAATCTAAAAAAAGCCTTGGTGTGTTAAATAGAAACCCTCAACTTTCGTTGAGGGTTTTTGTGTTAGGCTTCCCCGGCCGGTCCAAAATTCATTGGAAAAAGGAGGCGTATCGTGGGTGTCGATCTCTCCGTGTTTGGCTTGGAATTTTTGAAGGTTCTCTGCTAGGGCCTTTTGAAAGCGCTTGGCGTGTTCGGGAGTGAGAATAATCCGAGATTGTACCTTGGCTTTGGGGGCTCCAGGCATCAAACTCACAAAATCCACCACAAACTCTGAAGGAGAATGATTGATGATTGCTAAATTTGAATAGCTCCCACTAGCTAGGGTTGCATCCAACTCAATATCAATCTGTTGTTCTTTTTTGTCTTCGGCCATGACTACTCTTCAATTGTGATTTCTTCTTGCTGATCGATCAATAAACTCTTGTATTCGTCTTTGGACCCCACAATGGTATTATTGTATGCGCGAAGTCCCGTACCGGCTGGGATTTTATGTCCAACAATTACATTCTCTTTCAAGCCATTGAGGTGATCTTCCTTGGCATTGACCGCCGCTTCATTGAGGACCTTGGTCGTCTCTTGGAAGGAGGCTGCTGAGATAAAGGATTTCGTTTGTAATGATGCCCGGGTGATTCCTTGCAATTCTGGAGTAGCAGTTGCCGGTGAAGCATCCCGAGCTACAACAATAGCTTTGTCTTCACGCGTGAGGAGGGAGTTTTCATCTCGCAGCTCACGCGCTGTAATCATTTGTCCTTGCTTTAAGTTTTCACTAGCTCCAACTTCTTCAACGACTTTCTTCCCATACAGGTTATCGTTTTCAATAATAAAGTCCTTCTTATAAACCAACTGGCCTTCGAGGAAAATCGAATCTCCCGGATCCTGTACCTTCACTTTACGCATCATTTGACGGACAACCACTTCAAAGTGCTTGTCGTTGATTTTCACTCCTTGGAGGCGATAGACCTCTTGGACTTCATTCACCAGATACTGCTGTACAGCAGAGGGCCCTTATTTTTAGAATATCGGTAGGCGTGATGGATCCATCCGAAAGGGGCATCCCCGCTTTAACAAAGTCGTTTTCCTGAACCAAAATTTGATTCGATAGCTTGACTAAGTATTTCTTGATATCTCCAAATTTGGACTCCACGATAATCTCCCGATTTCCCCGCATAATTTTTCCAAAAGAGACGACTCCGTCAATTTCAGAAACCACCGCGGGATTGGAAGGGTTTCGAGCTTCAAAGAGCTCAGTCACTCTGGGTAGACCTCCAGTAATATCACCCGACTTGGCTGATTTTCTGGGGATTTTGACTAGTGTTTTACCTTCTTTGATTTTTTCTCCGTCGTCCACGATCAAGTGGGCACCCACGGGAAGGTTGTATGAACGCAAAGTTGTTCCCTTACTATCGACAATCAGCAGCGTAGGGATGAGTTTCTTATTACGAGACTCAGAAATAACCTTTCTTGGAATCCAGTTTGTTCGTCAATTTCGACCTGATAAGTGACTCCTTGCTCAATGTTTTCAAATACGATTTTTCCTGAAAATTCAGATACAATAACTCCATTGAATGGATCCCACTGACAGATCAAATCACCTTCATTGAGCTTTGCTCCATTTTTGATTTTGATAGTAGAACCATAAGGAATATTATTGGTACTCAATACGTTTTTAGTTTTAGTATCCAACAATTTTATTTCCGTAGTTCGTGAGATCACAATTTCAGCAGCATTGCCATCCGAATCCAAACCGTTCACGGTTTTTAGATCTTCAATTTCGGCAACCCCTTTGAATTTGGATACCAATGAGTTTTCTTCGGAAATGTTTCCAGCCACTCCACCAACATGGAAGGTTCTGAGAGTCAACTGAGTTCCTGGTTCTCCGATCGATTGTGCAGCAACAACTCCAACAGCTTCTCCTTTCTGAACCATTTTATTGGTCGCTAGATTGCGTCCGTAGCATTTCACACATATCCCGTCGGGAGCTTCACAGGTAAGCGGTGAACGAACCTCAACGGAGTCAATGGGCGAAACCGTTATTTTGTCAACTATATCGTCTGTGATTTCCTCACCTGCAGCAATGATAACTTCATTGGTACTGGGGTCCACTATATCGTGAAGCGCTACCCTTCCAAGAATTCGTTCACCAAGAGACTCGACAATTTCTTCATTTTTCTTCAAGGCAGATACATTGATTCCGCGTAGGGTATTGCAGTCTTCGATATTGATGATAGCATCTTGAGACACATCCACGAGTCGACGGGTCAAGTACCCTGCATCGGCTGTTTTAAGAGCCGTATCTGCAAGTCCTTTTCGAGCACCGTGTGTGGAGATAAAGTATTCCAAAATAGATAATCCTTCTTTAAAGTTAGACAGAATCGGGTTTTCGATGATCTCGCCACCACCTACATTGGATTTCTTGGGCTTGGCCATCAATCCTCGCATTCCGGTCAGCTGTCGGATTTGTTCTTTGGAGCCTCGTGCTCCCGAATCCAACATCATGAATACCGAATTGAATCCTTGTTGATCTTCGCTAATATTTTTCATCGCAAGTTCCGTCAAAGTAGCATTGGCTGATGTCCATACATCAATCACCTGATTGTATCTTTCATTGTTGGTAATCAATCCCATGTTGTAATTGGCCATAATGCCTTCAACTTGCTTGTTCGCATCTACTATCATTTGCTCCTTCTTGGGGGAATTATAATGTCTCCCAAGCTGAAAGACAATCCACCCTTAAAGGCAAACCCATAACCCATGTCCTTAATTTTATCAAGAAAATCCGAGGTTTCAGGAACACTAGTCACTTTCAAAATATCTCCTATAATTTCACGAAGGTTTTTCTTTGTCAATACTTCATTGATATAACCGGCTTTTTCGGGTACTACCTCGTTAAAGAGAACCCGACCTACAGTAGATTCGATCAATTGATATTCCAGCTCACCTTGCGCATTGAAATCCTTAGCTCGGATTTTAACAATTGCATTGAGGTCTACACGTCTGTCATTCAATGCAATATGCACTTCTTCCGCAGAGGAGAATATTAATCCTTCACCTTTGACAGGATGCTCTTTAGTTGACTTACGGGCTTTGGTCATGTAGTACAAGCCCAAAACCATGTCTTGAGAAGGTACTGTGATCGGCGAACCGTTAGCGGGATTCAAAATATTGTGCGAGGCTAACATCAACAACTGTGATTCCAAAATTGCTTCAGGTCCCAAAGGCAGGTGAACCGCCATTTGATCTCCATCGAAGTCGGCATTAAATGCTGTACAAACAAGGGGGTGCAATTGAATGGCTTTCCCTTCGATCAGCTTGGGTTGAAAGGCCTGAATTCCCAAACGGTGGAGCGTGGGAGCTCGGTTCAATAGTACTGGGTGACCTTTCAATACATTTTCTAAAATATCCCAAACGACCGGCTCTTTTCGATCAATAATTTTCTTAGCAGATTTTACCGTTTTAACAATCCCTCTTTCGATGAGTTTACGAATGATAAAAGGCTTGTAGAGCTCGGCTGCCATTCCTTTGGGCAAACCACACTCATAGAGTTTCAACTCTGGCCCAACAACAATTACAGAACGAGCAGAATAGTCCACCCTTTTTCCTAATAAGTTTTGACGGAAACGCCCTTGCTTTCCTTTCAGTGAGTCTGAGAGCGATTTTAAAGGACGGTTGGATTCCGTTTTGACTGCTGAGGATTTACGTGTGTTATCAAACAAAGAGTCCACAGACTCT
This sequence comes from Flavobacteriaceae bacterium, assembly GCA_038143795.1. Taxonomy (GTDB): domain Bacteria; phylum Bacteroidota; class Bacteroidia; order Flavobacteriales; family Flavobacteriaceae; genus UBA11891. The sequence goes on from JAYQMQ010000001.1 coordinate 314,600, forward strand.
TGCAGCATTCGCTTTTCGTTTCTTAGAATAACCTCAGGGGCTTTTATTTCTACCAAACGCTTCAATCGGTTGTTTCGAATGATCACCCGACGATACAAATCATTTAAATCTGAAGTGGCAAAACGCCCTCCATCAAGCGGAACCAGTGGACGCAACTCTGGTGGAATCACAGGGATCACCTTCATAATCATCCACTCGGGTAAATTCTCTGAGCGCTCATTGGCATCCCGAAAAGCTTCCACGACTTGGAGGCGTTTGAGTGCTTCCGTTTTTCTTTGCTTAGACGTTTCGTTATTAGCTTTATGGCGCAATTCGTAGGAAAGCTCGTTCAAATCGATTCGTCCCAATAATTCAATCAAACAGTCGGCGCCCATTTTAGCGATGAACTTGTCGGGATCAGTATCATCCAAATATTGGTTTTCTGCTGGAAGTGCATCCATGATATTGAGATACTCTTCTTCGGTGAGAAAATCCATCTTTTGAACGGCTTCCCTTCTTCGTTTTTTGCAATCCCCGGTTGAATAACGACATAACGCTCATAATAGATAATCATATCAAGTTTTTTGGAGGGTAATCCAAGTAAGTAACCGATTTTATTGGGCAGCGAACGGAAATACCAAATGTGCGCTACAGGAACTACCAAGTTAATGTGTCCCACACGATCGCGCCGTACTTTCTTCTCTGTTACCTCTACCCCACAACGGTCACATACAATTCCTTTATAACGAATTCGTTTGTATTTTCCACAGGCACATTCGAAGTCTTTGACCGGGCCAAAAATACGTTCACAGAACAATCCATCCCGTTCGGGTTTGTGTGTTCGGTAGTTGATGGTCTCGGGTTTGAGAACTTCTCCTCTTGATTTGTTAAGAATCACTTCAGGAGAAGCCAATCCAATGGATATTTTGTTGAATTTTTTTTGGGTAATGGGTTCGTTTGTTCTAGCCATTTTTTTGTGATACGATGTTATAACAATTTTTTATTCTTCCAGTCGAATGTCCAGTCCAAGACCATTCAATTCATGCATTAAGACGTTAAACGACTCTGGTAGTCCAGGTTCTGGGAGAGTATCTCCTTTAACAATAGACTCATACGTTTTGGCACGTCCAATCACATCATCGGATTTGACGGTCAAAATTTCTTGAAGCGTACTGGAAGCACCATAGGCTTCTAGGGCCCACACTTCCATTTCTCCAAATCGTTGTCCTCCAAACTGTGCTTTTCCTCCGAGAGGCTGTTGCGTAATCAAGGAGTAGGGACCTATCGATCGAGAGTGCATCTTATCGTCTACCATATGCCCCAGCTTGAGCATATATATAACTCCAACTGTTGCTGGTTGATCAAAGCGTTCTCCCGTTCCTCCGTCGTACAAATAAGTATGTCCAAATCGTGGAACATTCGCTTCGTCTGTCAACGCATTGATTTCATCTAAACTGGCTCCATCGAAAATGGGGGTGGCAAACTTTTTATCAAGATTTTGCCCCGCCCAGCCGAGTACCGTTTCATATATCTGTCCAATATTCATTCGAGATGGCACTCCAAGTGGATTCAATACAATATCCACAGGTGTTCCATCTTCTAAGAAAGGCATTTCTTCTTCACGGACGATTCGGGCCACGATGCCTTTGTTGCCGTGGCGGCCTGCCATCTTATCTCCTACTTTAAGTTTACGTTTTTTGGCAATATATACTTTAGCCAATTTTTTGATCCCCGCCGGCAATTCGTCCCCAACGCTGATGGTGAAATTCTCACGTCGCAAGGCGCCTTGAAGATCGTTCTCTTTGATTTTATAATTGTGAATCAAGTCATTGATTAACTTATTCGTCTCTTTTGCTGTAGCCCAAGTACCTTGTGTTAGGTGAGTGTAATCCTCCACAGCATTGAGCATTTTTAAAGTGAACTTTTTACCCTTTGGCAATACTTCTTCTCCCAAATCGTTTTGGACACCCTGACAGGTTTTTCCATTTAAAATGGAGAATAATTTTTCAACCAAGACCGATTTAAGTTCTACAAATTTCAACTCATAGGCTGCTTCCAAAGCTTCCAATTCTTGCTTATCTTGAGTGCGCTTTCTTTTGTCCTTTATTGAACGTGTAAACAGTTTTTTGTCTATTACCACTCCGTGTAGAGAAGGCGGCGCTTTGAAAGATGCATCTTTAACATCACCAGCCTTGTCTCCAAAAATCGCTCGAAGGAGTTTCTCTTCTGGTGTTGGATCCGATTCTCCCTTTGGGGTAATCTTACCAATCAAAATGTCCCCTGGATTCACTTCGGCTCCAATTCGAATCATCCCGTTTTCATCCAAATCTTTTGTAGCTTCTTCGCTCACATTGGGGATGTCATCAGTTAATTCTTCGGTACCTAATTTAGTATCCCGTACGTCTAAAGAATACTCGTCAATATGGATGGACGTAAAGATGTCTTCACGAACAACCTTTTCGGAGATTACAATTGCATCCTCAAAGTTGTATCCTTTCCAAGGCATGAAAGCCACTTTCATGTTTCTCCCCAAGGCCAATTCACCTTTCTGGGTGGCATACCCTTGAGAAAGTACTTGCCCTTTTGTTACTCGATCCCCTTTTTTGACAATGGGTTTCAAATTGATACAAGTTCCTTGGTTTGTTTTTCGGAATTTGATCAGGTTGTAGGTTTTGGTATCGCTCTCAAAACGAATCAATTTTTGTTCGTCATCCAGATCGTATTTGATTATTATTTGGTTTGCATCGACATATTCAACTAATCCGTCACCTTCTGCATTGATAAGGACTCTGGAATCAGAAGCGACTTGTCTTTCTAATCCTGTTCCCACGATGGGTGATTCGGGACGTAATAGAGGAACTGCTTGACGCATCATGTTTGATCCCATTAAAGCTCGGTTCGCATCATCGTGTTCTAAGAATGGAATCAAGGAAGCCGAGATGGATGCGATTTGATTCGGTGCTACATCGGTATAATTGATCTGATCGGGAGTCACTACAGGAAAATCAGCCTGATCTCTTGCAATCACTCGCGCATCTTGAATTTGTCCTTTGGCGTCGACCGAAACAGTTGATTGAGCAATGAGCTTATTTTCTTCTTCCTCAGCACTGAGATAGATGGCGTTTTTAAGATCTACTTTTCCATCCTCAACTTTACGATAGGGCGTCTCAATGAATCCAAGGTTATTCACTTTTGCATATACTCCTAGGGATGAAATCAATCCAATATTTGGTCCTTCTGGGGTTTCAATCGGACACAAGCGTCCGTAGTGAGTATAATGAACGTCACGAACTTCGAAGCCAGCTCTTTCTCTGGATAATCCTCCAGGTCCCAAAGCTGATAAACGTCGCTTGTGTGTGATTTCAGCTAATGGATTTGTTTGATCCATAAACTGTGAGAGTTGGTTTGTGCCAAAAAAGGTGTTAATCACAGACGATAAGGTCTTTGCATTGATCAAGTCAATAGGAGTAAACACTTCGTTGTCTCGAACATTCATTCGCTCACGAATTGTCCGTGCCATACGAGCTAATCCAACTCCAAATTGGGATGACAATTGTTCCCCAACGGTTCGTACCCGTCGGTTGGACAAGTGATCAATATCATCTATTTCCGCTTTGGAATTAATCAATTCTATCAAGTATTTGATAATGGTGATGATGTCCAACTTGGTCAATATTTGTTTGTCCATTTCTACGTCCAGATTGAGCTTTTTATTCATCCGGTATCGACCCACCTCTCCAAGGTTATATCGTTGATCGGAAAAGAATAGCTTGTCAATTATTCCACGAGCCGTATCTTCATCTGGCGGTTCTGCATTACGCAATTGACGGTAGATGTGTTCTACGGCTTCTTTTTCTGTATTGGTCGGGTCTTTTTGTAGCGTATTGTGTATGATCGCATAATCAGACATATGCGCATCTTCTTTATGAAGTAAAATGGCTTTTACATCAGCATCAACGATCTCATCCACATGTTCTTTCTCAAGGACAGTATCGCGATCGATAATGATTTCATTACGTTCAATTGAAATTACTTCGCCTGTGTCCTCGTCAACAAAATCTTCGTGCCAAGTCTTTAGAACCCTAGCCGCAAGCTTGCGTCCCATGACTTTTTTGAGTCCTGTTTTGGAAACCTTGATTTCTTCGGCCAGATCAAAAATCTCTAAAATGTCTTTATCTCTTTCGTATCCAATGGCTCGGAAAAGAGTAGTAACTGGTAATTTTTCTTTCGATCGATGTAGGCGTACATAACACTGTTGATGTCTGTCGCAAACTCAATCCACGACCCTTTAAATGGAATCACTCGAGCTGAATAGAGTTTAGTCCCATTGGCGTGGAAAGATTGGCCAAAGAATACTCCTGGAGAACGGTGGAGCTGAGAAACGACAATTCGTTCCGCTCCATTGATGATAAAAGTACCGCTGGGAGTCATGTAAGGAATAATTCCCAAAAATACATCTTGTACAATGGTTTCAAAGTCCTCGTGTTCCGGATCGGTACAGTAGAGTTTCAATCGGGCCTTTAGGGAACCGAATAAGACAACCCTCTTTCGATACATTCTTGAATGGAATATCGCGGGGGATCCACAAAGTAGTCTAAAAATTCTAAGACAAACTGATTACGGGTGTCGGTGATGGGAAAATTTTCCTTGAAAGTGTTGAACAATCCCTCCTCAGCACGTTCGTCTGATTTGGTTTCCAACTGAAAAAAAATCCTGGAAGGATTTTATTTGTATATCGAGGAAATCGGGGTAGTCTGGGGTGTGTTTAGCGGAAGTAAAGTTTACTCTATTTTGAACGGATCTCGGCATCGATTCTCTCTGTTTTTTTATTACCAATATTTTTTTTAGATGTGGGGAATCAGAAAAGGAAAAGCTTTGGGCTACAGGAAGCTGCAACCCAAGGCATTCCTTATTATGTAGAAGCTTACTTGAGCTCTACTTCAGCTCCAGCTTCTTCCAAAGAACTTTTCAATCCTTCGGCTTCGTCTTTAGCTACACCTTCTTTTAAAGGGCTAGGCGCATTGTCGACTAATTCTTTAGCTTCTTTCAAGCCAAGACCAGTCAATTCTTTAACGAGTTTTACTACAGCTAGTTTGGAACCACCAGCGGCTTTTAAAATCACGTCAAATTCTGTTTTCTCTTCTCCGGAGTCTCCACCATCACCAGCCGCAGGGCCAGCGACAGCGACTGCAGCAGCTGCAGGCTCGATGCCGTATTCATTTTTTAATATGTCAGCCAATTCATTGACCTCTTTTACAGTCAAGTTGACTAATTGTTCTGCGAATTCTTTTAAATCTGCCATTTCGTTAGAATTTTAAAAATTTAATTTTCTTGTTTATAAGGGTTGAGTGCGTACTAATTAATATTTGTCAGTTAACGTTCTGACAACGTTTTAAGGATACCTGATAGATTCCCACCGGCCGATTGAAGACTCGATACAACATTTTTGGCTGGAGATTGAAGTAGGGTGATGATATCACCAATCAATTCCTCTTTAGACTTGATCGATACTAGAGCATCAATCATATCATCTCCAATGTAAATCGCTTCTTCAATAAAAGCACCTTTGAGAATGGGTTTTTCAGATTTCTTTCGGAAATCCTTAATTACTTTAGCCGGCGCATTGCCAGACTCTGAAATCATTAGTGAAGTATTGCCTTTCAAAGTATCTTGCAATTCTCCAAAATGTTTATCAGAAGCTTCCATGGCTTTGGCTAGCAAAGTATTTTTCACCACAGCCAATTTGATATTTGCTTTAAAGCAAGCACGTCTCAAATCGGAGGACTGTGAAGCATTAAGACCAGCAATATCGGTGAGATAAAGATTTTTTACATCGGCCAATGTTGTGGTCAACTCTTCGATTACTTGGGCTTTTTCTTGTTTTGTCATAAAACTTGATTTATAAAACTTAAGCCATCTTCGTTTCTACAGGAATACCAGGACTCATCGTACTGGATAGGTATACACTCTTCATGTATATTCCCTTGGTAGAGGAAGGTTTTAGTTTTTGGATTGTTTTCAATAGCTCGTCTGCATTCTCGAATATTTTTTCGGCAGAAAAAGAGGCTTTACCAACTGATGCATGGACAATGCCCGTTTTGTCAACTTTAAAGTCAATCTTTCCACCTTTTACATCCGACACGGCTTTCTTGATATCCATAGTTACGGTTCCCGTTTTGGGGTTGGGCATCAAACCTCTGGGGGCCGAGTATACGGCCAAGGGATCCAAGTTTTCCCATAACACTGGGCATCGTGACAATCACATCTACATCAGTCCAGCCGTCTTTGATTTTTTGAAGGTACTCATCAAGCCCTACAAAATCTGCTCCTGCTTCTTTAGCCTCTTCTTCCTTATCTGGAGTCACAAGCGCTAAAACACGAACAGTTTTTCCTGTTCCGTGGGGTAGGGTCACTACACCACGAACCATTTCATTAGCTTTACGAGGATCTACTCCAAGTCGTATTGCTAAGTCAATAGAAGCATCAAATTTTGCTGTCGATATTTCTTTCACTAAAGAGGAAGCTTCTTTTTAAGGAGTATGCCTTCTTAAAATCAACTTTGGCTCTCGCTTCTTTTTGTTTTTTGGATAGTGCCATTGGTAGAAAATTAAGAGTTAAACGGAGTTTCCCCAGATACAGTGAATCCCATTGAACGCGCGGTACCAGCTACCATTTTCATAGCAGATTCTATGGTGAACGCATTCAAGTCTTGCATTTTGTCTTCTGCAATAGTTTTTACTTGATCCCAGGTGACGCTTTGCCACTTTATTTCTGTTGGGTTCGCCAGATCCTTTCTTGGCTTTGGCTGCTTCCATCAATTGAACGGCCGCTGGAGGTGTTTTAATTACAAAGTCAAATGATTTGTCTTTGTAGACAGAAATAACGACAGGAAGTACTTTTCCTGGCTTGTCTTGGGTTCTTGCATTGAACTGCTTACAGAACTCCATGATGTTTACTCCTGCGGCACCCAGCGCGGGTCCAACCGGTGGCGAAGGATTCGCGGCACCTCCCCGAACTTGAAGTTTTAAAACTTTGTCTATTTCTTTTGCCATTGTTTTAATTGAGTTATGGATTTCCTTTTAGTGGAAGCGAAAAGGCCATCCAATTTATCAGTGTAACATTTATAATTTTTCTACTTGCATATAACTGAGCTCTAAAGGTGTTTTTCGACCAAAAATTTTGACCATCACCTCAAGCTTTCTTTTTTCTTCGTTTATTTTTTCTATCGAGCCTGTAAAACCATTAAAAGGTCCGTCAATAACTTTGACGTTTTCTCCGACCGTAAAAGGAATCGCTACATGTTCTGTAGACAAGGCTAATTCATCGACCTTACCAAGCATGCGGTTCACTTCAGAAGTTCGTAGCGGGACAGGCTCCCCCTTGGTTTCGCCTAAGAAGCCAATTACATTGGTCACCGACTTGATAATGTGGGGAATCTCTCCAGTCAAATTGGCTTTGATCATTATGTAACCGGGGAAATAAGTACGCTCTTTGTTAATTTTTTCCATTTCGGATTTGCACTACCTTTTCGGTAGGGACGAGCAAATCTTCTACAGCATCATCATATCCCATTCTGGTTATTTCCGAATGGATATAATCTTTAATCTTGGCTTCCTGACCACTGACGGCCCGGATGACATACCATTTTTTTCGGTAACTTCAGCCATAAACGATTAATTGATGAATTTAAAATAGCCAGAAACAACAGAAGACAAAACCGTATCCGCACCCCAAATTGCTAAAGAAAATAGCACGGAGAAAACAAAAACAATAACAACCAATCGTTGCAATTCAGCACGGGACGTCCAAGAGACGTTGGTTCTCAACTCTTCAAATGAATCTTTTATGTAGGTAATGATTGCTGCCATATCTGTCTTTTTCAGCACGGGTTGAGAGACTCGAACTCCCGACACCTGGTTTTGGAGACCAGTGCTCTACCAACTGAGCTAAACCCGTTTTTATTTGACACAAAAGGCACCCGCCATTGACGAGTACCTTACTGTATCATAAAAAAACTTTTTTCTAGTCCAGAATCTCAGTAACCTGACCAGCACCAACCGTTCTACCACCTTCGCGGATGGCGAAACGAAGCCCTACGTTTAGAGCAATTGGCTGAATCAAATCTACTGTGATCGTAAGGTTGTCGCCAGGCATCACCATCTCAACACCATCGGGCAATACAATATTTCCTGTCACATCGGTTGTACGAACGTAGAACTGAGGTCTATAGTTGTTGTGGAAAGGGGTGTGTCGCCCACCTTCTTCTTTTTCAATATATACACTTCTGCCTTAAATTTGGCGTGAGGTTTTACAGAACCTGGCTTACAGATAACCATTCCCCTTTTAATGTCGGTTTTTTCAATACCTCTTAAAAGAATTCCTACATTATCTCAGCTTCACCACGGTCTAGAATTTTACGGAACATTTCAACTCCTGTAATGGTAGAGTCTAATTTCTCTGCACCCATACCAATAATATCAACAGCGTCACCCGTGTTGGCTACCCCTGTCTCAATTCGCCCGGTGGCTACAGTTCCTCGACCTGTAATTGAAAATACGTCCTCCACAGGCATTAAGAAATCTTTGTCAACGTCACGTTTTGGCAATTCAATCCAACCATCAACCTCTTCCATCAATTTCATTACCGTATCAACCCATTTTTGCTCACCGTTCAAGGCCCCTAATGCAGAACCTAGAATTACTGGAGTATTGTCACCATCATAATCGTAGAAAGAAAGCAATTCGCGAACTTCCATTTCAACAAGTTCGAGTAGCTCATCATCATCTACCATATCTGCCTTGTTCAAAAACACAACAATTCTTGGCACGCCTACCTGACGACCAAGGAGGATGTGCTCCCGTGTTTGTGGCATAGGACCATCTGTAGCAGCTACGACTAAGATCGCACCATCCATTTGAGCCGCTCCCGTAACCATGTTTTTCACATAGTCGGCGTGACCTGGACAGTCAACGTGGGCGTAGTGACGATTTGCCGTTTGATATTCAACGTGTGAGGTATTAATGGTAATACCACGCTCTTTTTCTTCTGGAGCGTTATCGATTTGGTCGAAGCTTTTTGCTTCCGACATACCTGCGTCTGCCAATACTTTTGTTATCGCAGCAGTGAGTGTCGTTTTACCGTGATCTACGTGGCCAATCGTCCCTATATTTAGGTGGGGTTTCGACCGATCAAAAGTTTCTTTAGACATATTTGATGTTTTCTATGTTGTTTTAAGAGGTGCAAATTTAAAAATTTTTTGGTTTCAATTACTTTTTAAATTCAATTTTTTAGATAATTTTTTGTATTCAAGATTGCCATGATCGGACGATCAAAATAGGAAACCAAAATTGTGCTTGAAAAAACGTCTAGATACACCTGATCCTAAAAATACGTTAATTTGATAGAAAGATTAATAAGTTTGATTTAACTATCAGGCTCAGTCAGTAACTTATTATTACATTTGTTGACAAGAAACTACAATTTACTTTATCCAGTATGGCTTTTGACTTATCCATGATCCAAGACCTCTACAAACGTCTTGAAGCAAATGTTGAAGAAGCACGAAAATTAGTAGGAAAACCCCTTACCGCTTCAGAAAAATTCTTTACAACCACCTTTGGAATTCGCATTCTAAAACCCCATTCTCGCGAGGAAGAGATTATGTAGACTTTGCGCCCGACCGTATCGCTTGTCAAGATGCTACTGCACAAATGGCTCTTTTGCAATTCATGCAGGCAGGAAAAGAAAAAGTAGCCGTGCCAACAACGGTTCATTGTGATCACCTAATTCAAGCCAAAGAAGGCGCTCGTAAAGATTTGAAATCGGCCAATTCCGCCTCGGCCGAAGTCTTTAACTTTTTAGAATCTGTATCCAATAAATATGGGATTGGGTTTTGGAAACCGGGAGCGGGGATTATCCACCAAGTTGTTTTGGAGAATTACGCATTTCCTGGAGGGATGATGATCGGAACCGATTCACACACAGTTAATGCTGGCGGATTGGGTATGCTTGCCATTGGAGTTGGAGGGGCCGACGCTGTTGATGTCATGGCTGGAATGCCTTGGGAACTCAAATTTCCAAAACTGATTGGGGTGAAACTCACAGGCGAACTCAATGGATGGACGGCTGCTAAAGATGTGATTCTAAAAGTTGCTGGTATCCTAACGGTTGAAGGAGGTACAGGGGCGATTATCGAATATTTTGGCCCAGGAGCTGAAGCCCTTTCCTGCACGGGTAAAGGTACCATCTGTAATATGGGTGCAGAAGTTGGTGCTACTACCTCTACTTTTGGTTACGATACGTCTATGGAACGCTATCTGCGTTCTACAGGGCGAAATGATATAGCCGACGCGGCCAATAAAGTGAAAAATCACCTCACAGGAGATCCCGATGTCTACACCCACCCAGAACAATACTTTGATCAAGTCATAGAAATTAATCTATCGGAATTGATGCCGCATCTAAACGGACCCTTCACTCCAGATTTAGCAACCCCTATTGGAGATATGGCTGAAGTTGCCAAGACCAATGAATGGCCATTGGAGGTCGAATGGGGATTGATCGGTTCTTGCACCAATTCTTCCTACGAAGATTTGTCACGGGCCGCCTCCATTGCCAAGCAAGCGGTAGAAAAGAAATTGGTAACTAAAGCTGCCTTTGGAATCAACCCCGGTTCGGAACAGGTCCGATATACCGCCGAACGCGATGGCCTTCTTCAAGTATTTGAAGACCTAGATGCGACAATATTTACCAATGCCTGTGGCCCTTGTATTGGTCAGTGGGCACGTGCGGGAGCTGATAAAGAAGAAAAAAATTCCATCGTCCACTCTTTCAATCGAAATTTTTCGAAACGCGCTGATGGTAACCCCAATACACACGCTTTTGTAGCCTCTCCCGAAATGGTCGCTGCTGTTGCCATATCTGGTCGCTTGGACTTCAATCCCATTACCGATTCTTTGGTGAACGAAGACGGTAAAACTGTTCGACTCGACCCTCCCAGAGGACTTGAGCTCCCTCCCAAAGGATTCGAGGTGGAAGACAATGGCTATTTAGCTCCTTTAGATGATGGATCTAGAGTTGAAGTGAATGTCAGTTCTGAATCAGAACGCCTGCAACTGTTGACCCCATTCCTCCCTTGGGATGGTCAAAATTTTGAAGGAGCTAAACTGCTTATCAAAGCACATGGTAAATGCACAACCGATCACATTTCTATGGCCGGGCCCTGGCTGCGTTTTCGCGGACACTTAGACAACATTTCTAACAATTGCTTGATTGGAGCAGTAAATGCTTACAATCAAAAAACAAATTTTGTCAAAAATCAATTGACCGGTGAATACGGTGGTGTTCCGGATGTTCAGAGAGCTTACAAAGCAGCAGGGATAGAAACTGTTGTGGTTGGTGATCACAACTATGGAGAAAGGCTCCTCTCGCGAACACGCTGCGATGGAACCCAGACATTTGGGCGTGAAAGTTGTACTGGTCAAATCCTTTGCTCGTATCCATGAAACCAATCTCAAAAAACAAGGAATGCTGGGCATCACTTTTGCTAATGAAAGCGATTACGATAAAATTTTAGAAGACGATACGTTCAACTTTATCGACTTGAAGGACTTTTCCCCTGGGAAATCCCTAACGATTGAAGTAGTACACAACGACGGCAGCATGGATTCAATTCAAGCCAATCACACCTACAACAAGCAACAAATCGAATGGTTTAAAGAGGGTTCTGCATTGAATTTAATTAAAAAGCAAAACGCTGCATAAACTCCTCGTACTCAGAATCGCTTTTGTGAATTTAATAGCAATATGTTAGAACTCGCTATAGTGATCCCATGCTACAACGAAGGTCAAAGGCTTGCCATTGGCCTTTTCCGCGACTTTATCACAAAAACAAAAGGTGTTCAACTGCTATTTGTTAACGATGGCTCTCAAGACAATACCCTAGAGATTCTCCGTCAACTTGAAATTAGCTACCCACAACAAGTTACTTTAATAGATTTACCGAAAAACGAGGGCAAAGCAGAAGCAGTTCGTCATGGAATGAAGCATGCCATTGAACTCGAAGTAGAAAAAGTAGGTTATCTGGATGCCGACCTGTCTACGAGTCTTAACGAATGTTATCTCTTGTCCAAGCATGTCCAAACAAAAACTCCTTTTGTATTTGGTTCCCGAATAATGAAAATCGATAATCGGATCGAACGCAAGTGGTACCGGTTTCTTCTTGGCCGCTTGGTTGCCACTGTCATTTCAAAAATGCTTCGAATCAAAGTATACGACACCCAATGTGGTTGTAAAATTTTCACTCGGACAACAGCGCAAATTCTCTTTCAAGAGCATTTCCTTTCAAAGTGGTTGTTTGATGTAGAGTTGTTTTATCGAATGATAAAATTCATTGGCCATCCACAAATGGCCCTGCAAGTCAAAGAAATTCCCCTTCAGCAGTGGATTGATACCGCAGATTCTCGAATAGAATTCAGCTATGGCTTCATTTTATGGTTAGATTTAATCAAAATATACCGACACTACCGTTGACTAAATTTCGCCTTACCAACGCTTGTTATATTCTGCTATTCATTGGCCTATTATTAATTAGAGTTTTTTTCAATACCGTATTGCCATTGATGGACCAAACGGAAGCGCGCTATTCTGAGATTGCTCGGATTATGCATGAAACCGCCAATTGGGTTGTATTACAAATAGACTACGGCGTTCCTTTCTGGGCTAAGCCTCCCTTGTCTACTTGGGCTGGTGCTTTGAGCTTGACCCTCTTTGGAATTTCCGCCTTTGCTGTTCGACTACCCTATTTCTTAGTATGTGTCATAATTGCCCTTTCCATAGGACGCTATCAGGCTTCTAAAGGGCATTCTTTCTGGCTCCCTGGAATAATCCTACTTACCCTTCCTGAATTCTACTTACATGCTGGTGTTGTATCTACCGATGTTTTTTTGTTGTTCAGTGTGATTATTGTGATGCTTTCCTTTTGGGAGGCTTTACAGCCTGACGCAAAGCCTTTTTGGGGTTACTTATTTTTTTTGGGCATGGGGTTAGGGTGCTTTCCAAAGGACCTATTATTGGTATAATTACTCTTCCCCCCTTCTGTTTTGGTCATGGCGAACCGGTAATTTTCTTCGTGCTCTAAAAACAGCTCCTTGGCTTCTTGGTTCCCTGATTTTTCTTCTCATCAGTATCCCTTGGTATGTTATGGCCGAACATCGATCTCCTGGGTTTATTGACTATTTCATTGTTGGTGAGCATTTCAATCGTTATTTAAATTCGGAATGGAAAGGAGACAAATATGGATTTCCAAAACAACAACCCTTTGGAGTCATTTGGTTTTTCTTTGTTGCCTTCACCTTCCCTTGATAACTGCGGGTATTCGTTTGCTCTTTCAAACGAAGTTGAAAGGTAACTTCAATCCATGGAATCTTTATCTGTTGTGTTGGATGCTTTGGCCTTTGCTGTTTTTCACTAGTTCCAAAAGTTTGATTCACCCATATATCTTGCCTTCCCTTGTTCCTTTTGCATTGCTGATTGCAAACGCATGGGATCGCTTGGCCTATCGTATGGTATATCTAGCGGTGGCGGCTGGAATTCCAATAGTCCTTTTCATTGTTTATTTAAGTGGCTCAGTAGATTCAATCCTTAAAAACAATACGGACAAGTATTTGATTGAATCCGCTCATAATCATGCTCTTTACAGTTTACATCACAAAAGCTATTCAAGCCGTTTTTATAGCAACGGTCAAATACAGGAAATCGATAAACAGGAACTGATAGAACAATTAGAGAAAACAACTCCTTTCTGGATTTTAATTCGCAATCAAGAACGTCAGTCACTATCAGAAAAAGAGCTAGATGTATTAGAATTAGCAGATCAGAATGCAAAGAAAGGAATCTATTTTTTCTCCGGAGTCGAACAGGGGAAATGAAAGAATGAAAAAAAGACCCCTAAACCATTCAATAACAAAATAAATCGATAGGTTCAAATTCAAAAAGCACTTTATAAATTAGGGATCTTTTTCATAGCAAATTATCTAACAATATTACAAGGGTAACATTGGCTGTAAGCACCTTTTATTTTAAAAAAAGGTTAAGGCCGTTTAGCAATGATATAGATCGGTATTTTTCATATAATGAACTAATATCAAATACAAAAACCCACTCCTAAAGGAGCGGGTTTAAATTCTAATATGGTGTTTAGAATTAATTTATGGTTGTTACAAACATGTAGTATTTATTATAAATATAGCGTGATAAAAATCACAACTACTAACCAATATCCCATTTTGTTTTGTAGGCCGATTAAAAATCAGCAAAGATAAATGGGATTCTTATCTTTTGAAATTTTAGATATCTTCTATTGTATAAAAAAACCCATGAGCATCTGAAACGGCTCATGGGTATTTCTAATTTGTGTGGTTGAATTGCTATTTTGCTAATTCAATCTTCAGAATTTTGATACAGTTAATTAATAACCTCAAAAGATTCACAAGTAAATTTTTCACTCACAGCAACTTGATGAACTCCACAAGTCTTGGTTTCTACATGAAGGTTATCGCAATTCACGCAACTGTTACTTAGACTTAAATTTTCCATTTTCAATTGTATTTGATATAAAGGTAACACTTGTATTTAAATTAAAAAACGTAAAGCACTGTATTTCAGTAATATGTAATTAGAATAATTTAAAATAACATCCATTACCCTGCAAACTAAAAGAAAAATTCCAGCCGAAATAAACGGGTTCCTACCAGTAGTCGGGTCTCAATACAAAACAGACTACCATAAACACGTAAAAGAAGAGAACAAACAAGGCCGTGAGATTGATTTTGACTTTCATGAGTAGTAATTAATTTTAAAGGTTTAAAAATTAACTAACAACCGAGGTGTTGTGTTTAATAACTATTGCTATTTCGGTGATTTCTGTAGCAACGCCTCCTGTTCTTTCGGCGTGTTCTTCGATCAGCCTTTTGATTCGGCATTATACACGCAAAAGACATTATCCCTAGCAACATAACTCGTTTCTTGTTGAATCATCATTCCCTCATTGCGCATTTCTTCTGGAACAGCCTCTGAAGCTTTACCCCCTTTATTCATTTCGTGTTTTGGTATAGAAGCCGCTCCTTCAATCGCTCTACGGATCAAAAATTTTTTCATCAAGTATAGTTTATGATTATGCAATAAACATACTAAATCAGGAATAATGAGATAGTTTCATTTCATTAAAATTTAGTAAAAAAAGCTCTTATAATAAGGGGCTATACTTTCTTTTGATTCAGTCCAGATGCGTTATTAAAATTAATTTAGTTAGCGATTTTATTGTGATTATGGGCAACTCCCCCATACAGGATAATTGACCTCACTAAGTCCTGATCCCGTTGCAAAATTATCTGGTAGAGATCCAATATTTTGAACACACCATCCCGATAAATCTTGATTGAAAAATAGGGCCTCTCGGAACATTCCATCCATGCTAGTCGCCTGGGAAGTGTTCCATCCACTTATATCTTGATTGAACGAAGAAGCTAAAGCAAAGAGATCGAGCATTTTAGTCACGCTACTGGTATCCCATCCACTAATATCTTGGTTAAAGGAGGTAGCGTTTTTAAACAAACTTCCCATATTATCCACCTGAGAAACATCCCATTGACTTAGGTCCTGATTGAAATCGGAAGCATCAAAAAACATTCCATCCATATTGGTCACGTTGGAAACATCCCAAAAGCCAATATTGGCGTTAAAGGAGTTGTTATTGAAAAAGTTGGTAAATGGATTTGAGGTTCCAGACATATTGGTCACCAAGGTGGTGCATAAATTTATGTTCCCGCTGTCCAGCTGGGCTTTGATCGTGCTGTTATCCACAGCCGTATAAATGGTTCCTTCAATTCTATCTTGATCGCCCACAGTGGCATTGGGACATTTACAAATTCCAGACTCAAAATACAGGTTCCCTGAATTTTGAAAGAAATCTTCTGTAGAAGAAGACAACTCTTGCTCGTCTTTGCTTTCACCACAGTAGAATAGCATTTGGCACAATAAAAGGGTTAGGATTCTTTTCATAAATTTTAATTTAAAGGTACAAGTAATATTTTGAGTAGGTCCCCCTACCTAGTCATCGGTATTGATTAAAGAAAAGATAAAAAATTGCTTAAGGCCTTGATTGATGATTTGAATTGATTTTGAGTTTTCAATCTAGACGCCTTATTTCAAAACTTTACCCCAAGAGACTAGCCTAATACAAAATGTCTTTTATTTGTCTCCAACGGATTAATTTTATATTATTTTCTATAATAAGGTTTATAAACGCCTGATCTTGAAGAACTTTAGCATCCAATCCCCGCCACGCCGCGCCATAGGCTGGGTGATCAATAGTTAGTGCCTTTAATTCATCATTATCGTATCCTAAGTGAACCAGTAGGATATTCAATCCGGGTTTTATATCCTCAATCACTTCGGTGTAAAACTTTTTCCAACTTGGATAATCGATTGGAGAGTCATCTGATTTTTGATATATTTTTTCTGCCCACACCAACTTAGAGGTATCAAATTTTGAGGTATCAATTACTCCAATAATCGATTCAAATTCTTTGGAGAGCAATATGGGCAAGTTATGTTCGTGGCCTAATTCAAAATAGGCTTGAACTATATCTGGCCGCACCGTAACAGCCCCCATATGCGTGTCTAGATGTGTTGGATCCAACCCATTGTCTACTGCATAGTTAATTTGAGATTTTAGTTCTTTTTTGACATCCTGATAGGTAGCGTTGCGTTTGATCCCTTTATTGGAGGCATAAAAGTGCCCTTGTTTATTAATCAAAGATTCTATTTCATCTTTAGATGCTATCCCAGACCATTTGTAATTTTTCCATTCAGAAGTAAGGGTCAAATGCAACCCAAGGTCATGGTTTGGGTTTGATTTAGCATATTCGGCAGCCTCTAAAAACCAAGGACAAGGAACCATAACACTACCTGAGGTAATTGACTCGGTTAAAAAACCGTCAAAACTAGCGCTGTTCACAGAATGAGCTACACCAATGTCATCGGCATGGATAATTAATAATTTGGCGCCTGAATCAAAACCTAGCTTTTGTGCTAAAGGTTTTTCTTTTTGGGCAACTACAGACGCTGTGATAAATAACAAAGCGAATAGTATAAATGCTTTTTTCATTTTAGTTTGTTTCGACTAAAGCTACAAAAACGGTTTCATTTAAAATTAACAAACCGCTTGTCTTGGGTGGTTAAATGAGATCAAGGCTCAACACCCCCTTACAGTTTTTAATTAAATTTGGTTGAGTTATATCTATTTTAGTTGGGGTTGCAATCAACTATCCCTACCCTATCCATAATGAAAATCAATTCATTTTCAGCGACCAATGGATATGTCATGTAAAATTTTAATTGCCCCCTACTACAGTCAGTCGACTTTCACCCGGCCAATTTAGGGTGAAGATGATTCCCCCAAAGCATCGTATTGTCTTGCCCATACAATTACATTATGAGTGTGACTGACTAGCGTGAGCCCTTGATCGCCAAGTGTAACCAAAGTCATCTCACAATTGGTGCCTGCTGTTAAAAAGGTATCTCCTGAATGCATCGCAAAGACTTCACCAAAATCCCAGATTTCACCATCACAATTGGGTGTATCACAATCTGCTCCCGAAGGTTGAGATGCCCCTCTAAGAACCCAACTTATTCCGTCATAATTGTCCAAAAAAAAAGTAGTGTTTGGTTGTCTTCATTAATATCAGTCGAACAACTAAAAAACAATAATCCCAAAAAAAGAATCGTAATTTCTTCATTGGTTTATGATTTATTATTCCGAATACATTTATCTATTAATAATTTTAAGAATAAATTTCTCCCCTCCTGTTTTCTATAAATTACTATTAATAGTTGTCGTGTAATAGGCTGCGCTGACCCCAATCAAATGCCTCATTTAAGGTGGAAACTAAACAACTCTTTTCAGCTGTTCATTCTCGTTTTGTAATTTTTAATCTTTTTTCTAAATGATTGGTGATTCAATAATTTCATTCAGTAGTCTAAGAGTTTATTCTATGTTTATTGATTTTTTTGGACTTTTTCTTAAACTGCCTCAAAACTATTTTGAAATAAAAAAAATTGTAGACTATAAAAATTATAACCCCAATAATAAACATTGCCTTGTTATTCATATCACTTATTGTCCTTTCTTCTTTGTCTTATTGCTATTGAAAAACCCAGTATAGTGACCGGCCACAATCCAACATAAATACCCTCTAGTTCATTTCCAGTAAACCATAAATAAACAGAATAAACAAAGCTCAAAAATGCCAAAATGATAGGGTAGTATGTTTCTAAAAATTTCATGGATATAGTTTATTATTATTTTATCCTAATATAGCTATAAGGGAATACCTATAAAAATCTGATTTGTCTTATTTCTATTAAATAATATAAAATTAATCCTAATCGGTTTAAAAGAGTCCCTCGCTGGAAACTTTAAACCCAATACTAGAATGAGCATATTTTGATATCTGTACATAGTCTAAGGTACTATTTGCAGTGCCAATAAATAAAGATAAAGTACTGATTAATAATAAGTCTCGTGTATAAGTATTATCATAACAAACTGTTACAAAAGCCAAAGAGATTTTTTAGCTTTATTGACAATCTAATGTAATTAGTAAACCAATGAACTGCTTTTAGCGGTAAGGTGATTACTGTATTCAATAATCAACAACCTCTGCTACAATGCCTCGTTTAACCGCTTCGGCAGGGTAGTTTAAATAGTAAAGTTTATCTATTCTAGGGTATAAATAACGACTATTTATTCTTAGTGTTTATGATAATTATGAAGCCACCACCAAGAACACAAATAAGTGGTATTAGTAAACTACTATCCATAAAACAACTATTTATTTAGTACTCCTACTCCTGAAAAGACAAGAGCTAAGCCTGATGCTAATAATGTCCCATTGAAACCGTTTCCAATGAAGTCGTAAACAACATATCCTGTGAAAAGAACTAGTGAAACAAACCACAGTAGTTTTAAAGATTTCATAAAGTAAATATAGTATTTCAACAGCACAATTACGCCTAGACCCATTAGAAAAAGAATCATCAAAAATTAAATATACCCGGTTCAATAGTGTAAGCAAGAAACACCCAAAATGCAGTTGAAACAAATGAAATCAGGAACCGCACTAACAACGATTGATTTCTGTACCATTCAGCATACCGTTTATACATATTTTAAATATAAAGAATTATGCCTAGACTCAAAGGAAGCCAGAAAAAAGCCATGTATGAGGGTATTCTTCCTTCTTCTCCTCATCAGATACCTCAGCAACCTCGATTGCCTTCTTAGTTGGCTCTAAGTATTTCCATAAATGCATGAGGGCATCTACGCGGCTCCTAGACGACATCTTTCTGAGGTCTTCAATGATCTCTTCTGCTGTAAAAAATGTGCCTACCTGACGGATGATTTTTTTAAGCTCTGTAGCCTTGTTTTTAGATCCAATGGGTCTACCAATACTATGTCCTTTCTCAAATGGCATTATAATTTCTTTTTATTGGTTGTTAGTTTTTTAAAGATGATTATGAGTTATGTTTGCATTGCAAGGATAACGTGGACACCTTATAATTGCTATGAAGAGTCACTTCTGCCCTACCTCCATTTTTTTTGTAAGTTTATTTATATGTTTTTTTGGTGTTAATTCGAAGCCTCAGAGCAGGGGAACTCTTCTCATTTCAAATGGCATCTTTAACGTACTTTGGATTGGTGTTCCTGAATGGGCAAAAGAAAACTTAAAGATGGAATTAAAGTGAAGAGTGATTAAAGAAATATCGGAGAGTACCCCACCCCCTACTACTAACATAGAATAACAATACAAAAAATCACTTTTGGTAAGACGATAGTAAGATTATAAATCCATAAAAAAAGACCTCCCATCTGGGAAGCCTTTCTAAACTTAGAGCCAACGAGCGGATTTGAACCGCCGACCTCTTCCTTACCAAGGAAACGCTCTACCCCTGAGCTACGTCGGCATAGTTTTCGCAAACATACTTTAAATATGACAGAAATTGAAACCTTCAACGACGAAAAATAAATGGGAATAGGTAGAGCGGGAGACCGGGTTCGAACCGGCGACATTCAGCTTGGAAGGCTGACGCTCTACCAACTGAGCTACTCCCGCTTTGATACACCTTGCTCGCGTAGCGTGTATTTTGTGGGGAGAGCAGGATTCGAACCTGCGAAGTTAAAAAACAACAGATTTACAGTCTGTCCTCGTTGGCCGCTTGAGTATCTCCCCGTAACAAAAGAGCCGATGGAGGGACTCGAACCCACGACCTGCTGATTACAAATCAGCTGCTCTAGCCAGCTGAGCTACATCGGCTTTTGTTTTGGCGTGGCAAAGTAAATGTTTATTTTAATGGTTTCAAAAAAAAAAAACCTTTTTCAGATGGAGTTGAAGCGATTTTTTCCCTTATAACGCTTGAGTAATCTTTCTGCGCTAGAGGCTGTTAAATCAACCGCTTCTTCGAAACTTTTGCATATTTTTTTGACCATAAAATGGTCGCCTGGAACTTTGACTTTAAGCTCCACTTGTTTGTTGCTTCGATCCGATCTATTTTCAACTTTGGTAAAAATTTCTACCGAGACAATGCGGTCGTAAAATTGTTCTAGTTTGGCAATACGCTTCTTGGTGAATTCAATCAATTTAAGATCAGCTTGGTAGTTTACTGATTGGAAATCAACAGTCATAATTCTTCGATTTAAAGGTTCTACAATTATTTTTTACTCCCTCTCGGATGAGAGCCCCTGTAAATTTTCTGTATTTGATCCAAACTGCTATGAGTATATAATTGGGTCGCAGCTACACTAGCATGACCCAGAAGCTCTTTCACAGCGTTCAAATCGGCACCATTATCAAGTAGGTGAGTGGCAAAACTATGCCGTAACATATGGGGGCTTTTTTTGGTTTTGGTTGTTACCTTTTTAAGGTAAAAATTTACCGTATCATAGACAAATTTCTCTGTTAAAATTTCTCCATTTAAGTTAACTAAATAGGTTGTTGCTTCATCCAATCCCTCATTTTTTTTGGCAACTTCATACGCTTTCATATATGCTTTTAATTCAGATACTATAGGTATAATGCGCTCCTTATTTCGTTTTCCCAAAATCTTCAATTGCCGGTGATCCGCGGCGACCCCATCTGAAGTTAAATGGATAAGTTCTTGACGTCGAATCCCCGTATAGTAGAATAATGCGATAAGCGTAAACTGCAAACAGCCCTCATAAGTGTCAGGGTACATATCGGCTTGCATCAACTGTTCGATTTCTTTTGTGAATAGGGAACCTGAACCGTCTTTGATGTTTTGAGGGGCTGATGTTCTTCCATGGGATTGGTAGTCAATTGTTGACTTTGCACCAAAAACTTATAATAAGAGCGCAGGCTGGACAGCTTTCGATTAATTGTTCGAGCACTTTGCTGCTCTCTTTTCAAAACCACAATCCAGCTCCGAATTATACTGTAATGCACTCCTTCTAATGCTTCCAAATCAAAATGCTCCTTACAATAGTCCGCAAAGGTGATTAAATCTTTTCTGTAGGCTATTAGGGTGTGCTGAGAATATTTTTTTTCGAGCGCCAGATAATCAAGAAAACGAGTGATTGCCATAAAAAAATCCTACATCTCAAAGGTATGAAATGTAGGACAGCTTGATGCGTTTCTCAACGCTATACTTTATTGATTTTCTTTATCGCGCAGTTTTTGGATATACTGGGCTTTTATCATTTTATCACGATTGCGAACGGAAGGTTTGGTGAATTGCTTTCTAGATCGCAACTGACGCATCCCACCGGTACGGTCGAATTTACGCTTGAAGCGTTTTAACGCTCGGTCAATGTTTTCTCCTTCTTTGATTGGGATTATTAACATAATTGGGCACCTCCTTTCATGGCGGCAAATATAACTAAGTTTTTAAGAAGAAGAAACTAGTCTTCCAAAATCTTACGGGCAATGACCAGTTTTTGATTTCACTGGTACCCTCACCAATAGTGCACAATTTGGAGTCCCTTAAAAACTTCTCTACGGGAAAGTCTTTGGTAAAACCATAGCCACCATGAATCTGTACAGCTTCATTGGCCACACTAACACAAACTTCTGAGGCCTTATACTTGGCCATGGCTCCGATAGTGGTGACATTCTTTCCCTGGTTTTTCAACTCTGAAGCTTTGTGAGTTAACAAGCTCGCTGCTTCAATTTCAGTGGCCATATCTGCCAATTTGAATGAAATGGATTGAAATTTACCAATAGCCTGCCCAAATTGATGGCGTTCTTTGGAGTATTTGACACTCGCTTCATAGGCCCCTTTGGCAATGCCTAGAGAAAGAGCAGCTATGGAGATGCGACCTCCGTCCAATATTTTCATCGATTGAATAAATCCATCCCCAACTGGACCCAAGCGATTTGCATCAGGAATGCGACAATTATCAAAAACCATCTCCGCGGTTTCAGAAGCACGCATCCCTAATTTATTTTCTTTTTTGCCAGCACCAAAACCTGGGGTTCCTCGTTCCACCACAAAAGCGGTCATGCCTCGGTTGTCCCCTTTTTCACCGTTGCGGGCAATCACAACTGCAACGTCTCCTGATTTCCCGTGGGTAATGAAATTTTTGGTGCCATTCAACACCCACTCTTCACCTTCTTGGCGGGCTGTGCAATGCATGCCTTTGGCATCCGAACCAGTATTGTGTTCGGTGAGACCCCAAGCTCCAATCCATTCTCCAGAAGTCAATTTTGGAAGCCATTTCAGACGTTGTTCTTCGGATCCGAATTGATAAATATGATTAGTGCACAATGAATTGTGAGCTGCGATAGACAAGCCGATGGAAGGATCAACTTTGGAGATCTCCTCAATTACAGCTACATATTCGTGATAACCAAGTCCCGATCCACCGTAAAGAGTGGGGATCAACAGGCCTAAAAATCCAAGAGCACCTGCTTCTTGCATTACTTCGGTGGGAAAGTATTGCGCCTCATCCCAGTCCATAATACTGGGTTTGATGCGCTTGTTAGCAAAATCTTTAGCCGAATCAGTGATCAATTTGAGATCCGTTTCTTGTCCCATGACAACGGTAGATAAGGTATCCATTTCAGCAATTTTTAATACAAATATAGCTTTATTCTTTGAACTTTTGAAGCGTCCCAAAGGGAGTTTTCCAACTGTTCTTCGAAAGTTAACTAAGGAGATTTTGTTCGTTGAGCGACCAACCAATGTGCCTCTTTGAAGATCTTCTGCTAAAGCACGATTGAGATTTAATATGGCTGGTGGGGCACCTTTTTTATAACGTGACAGTCGTTTTGGGGAAACTTGAGATTGGGTTTTTTGCGTTCATTGGTACTATCAGTCACTCAACTCACTTTCTGAAATACTGACCGACTGGATATCGACATCTCTTTTGGATGATAGGCTTGACCCCGATCTACCGTTTCAGGGGCAAACCCAAGCGATAGGGATGGTAATCTGAAAGAAAATTAAGATGAAATGGCACTAATGGATAAGAAATTTTGGCTTATGCTTGCAATAAACTGTCTAGCCGCTGAGAAAGGGCTTTGTCGTGGATGTCCACAATTCTACTTTTTGTTTTTCTATTCCTTAGCCCCTCTGAAAAAGAAGGGTGTAAAAAACAACCAAACCGATTAATACCAATTATTCATTAGACAAGCGACCAATCGCACCCAAATAGAGTACCAGTTCTTCTTTAACCTTTGTATATAAAAAGAATAGGCCCACCATATTTGGAAAGACTAAAGCCAAAATCATTGCATCGGAAAAGGTCCATACCGCCGACATGTCGCCTGCAGCTCCGATCACGATAAAAGCTAAAAAAATAATTTTATACGTCAGATCCGACCATTTCCCTTTCCCAAAAATAAACATCCAAGATTGTAGGCCATAATAGGACCACGAGATCATGGTGGAGATGGCGAACAAAACTACTGCCAGTGTCAAAAAAGGCCCCGAGAAAGAAATGTATTTAGAAAAGGCAGCAGCGGTAATGGCAGCCCCTTCGGCTGGCACCCCATCAATCAATACTACTCCATTAACTCCTCCGTAATTAAACACTGTGCTGTCACCATTGAAGATGATAATTACCAAGGCGGTTAGGGTACAAATGACCACAGTATCGATAAAGGGTTCTAGTAAAGCAACCAAACCTTCAGAGGCAGCATATTTGGTTTTCACCGCCGAGTGAGCAATCGAAGCCGAACCGGCACCTGCTTCGTTAGAGAAGGCGGCGCGTCGAAATCCAGTAATCAATACCCCAAGTAAACCGCCCAGTCCCGCTTGAGGACTAAAAGCTTGTGTAAATATCATACCAAAGGCATCATCGACAAAACTAAAATTAGTACCAATAATATAGAGACAGGCTAAGATGTACATTAAAGCCATGAAAGGAACCACTTTTTCAGTAACCGAAGCAATCCGTTTGATCCCTCCAATAATAATGATCCCTACCAATATCATCATTAAAATACCAATGATGGTTCGCGCGCTGCCGCCAGTCATTCCAAAAGAGGTCACCAATTGCATAGCAGCCTGATTGGATTGAGCTGCATTTCCTCCTCCAAAAGAAGCACCGATGCACAAAAAGGCAAAAAGAAAGGCTAGAAATTTTCGCAGCCGAGCAAATCATTTTTGCTCGAGTCCTTTAGAAAGGTAATACATTGGGCAGCCGTAAACGGTTCCGTCTTCTCCTACATCTCGGTATTTTACCCCAAGCGTACATTCCACATATTTGGATGACATGCCTAATAAGCCGCAAAGGATCATCCAAACGGTTGCTCCTGGCCCTCCTATGGCAATTGCCAAGGCAACACCCGCTATATTTCCGTTTCCCACTGTGCCTGACACCGCAGTGGCTAGGGCTTGAAAATGACTTACCTCACCTTCCTCACTTTCGTCTTTGATCGTGTGCTTTATATCTACGTCGACCGCCAAGTATGAACTTGTATTGTGACCTTCCAAGGCATCATATCGACCCCGAACAGTATTGATTGCTGTAGGAAATTGACGAATATTAACAAAGCCAAAGTAGAGGGTAAAAAGCCTGCTCCACCCACTAATAAAATGATTATGGTTGGGATCTCCGTACCCGGAAAATTGTGAAGAATAACGGCACCCCACCAGTCGGCGATGGGAGTGAAAGCTTCATTAATTTGATCGTCTAGGCCTTTCTCTTGTGAGAATAAACCGCTTGGAAACAGTCCAAGGAAAACAGTTAGAAGTGAGTAGAGATTCGCTCTATTTTTCATAAAGGAGTTTTGAAGGTATATTTTTTTCTGAGGTTAATCTATAAAGGGAATATTTAGGAACGCACAAGATATAAAAATGATGGAAACCAAAGAACGGAGATTCTATTCAGACCTATGGCGCTCACAAATCAAAAACAGAACTGCGTTTGATGTGAAGAGTATCTTTAATTTTAAGCCAGAAGGCAAGGATAAGATACACCAAAAAACCACCGACAACCGTAGTGAAACTTGCATAAATAAAAAACAAGCGTACACTTTTGACATTCATCCCCAAACGATCCGCCAGGCGTTTACATACAGCAAATCCATGACGTTCAAAGAAAATGCGTGCTTCGGTTACTTTTCTCATATAATAAAATTACTGCGTTTGTTTCAAGATGTGAAATCCTAAAGCACATTTCAAGCACTTCTTTTTTCTGCAATAATTGGACTGAAGTTACAAAATGGCTTGAGGGTCAAAGCCAGACTCGGCATGAAAACCGATCGACTCAGAATGATTAATGCATTGATTATCTTCCAAGGGAAGGGTTTTCAATTGCTCAAAAAGCCATTCGGAACGTCCTTCTCTTCACATTTGCTGAAGGCATAAAATACGGGCAAAAGGACATCCAAAATAAGCAGTGGCTAGAATGATGAGGTCAGTGTTCTTATGCGGCCTTGCGTTTTGCTTTTTTGGCCTTCAAAATGATAATGAATTTGCAAAAAATCCGTTACACCCAATTGTTTAATGAGACTCAAACCAAGTAGTCTTTTCGTGTTTAAGGCCCCTGCAAGTAAGGCTGGTATTTGATACATAATTTACCAACTGAGCCAAACGTATTGTAAGAAAATTGGAAGCTCGTAAATGGCTAAAAGTGAGTTATATTCCCACAAGGGGTCCCAATTGGTATTTGTGTTTGAGATACGCATAGGGGCCGATCTGAATCTGTGCCATAAGAAAATTTGGGCCCATTGTCAAGTACATAAACCATTTCTGGTGTTGTGGTCCGAAGTGGTGCTTCGTCAAACTTCTTATAACGCCACAAATAGTGGAGTAGGTCTTCTCGCATATCGTTCGATTTGGGGGGAGGAACGATACGTATAATACAAAACTGTTTTTACTCAGTATTTCCTTTCCAGTCTAAGATGCCGCCTAGCAAATTGAAGGCAAGTGAAAAACCATACTGTTGCATCACAGCACACGCTCGAGCGCTTCTAGCTCCAGAGCGACAATAGATAAAATAGGCTTTAGATTTATCCATTTGCTCCAGACCCTCCATAAAGCGTCTCGCATCATTGATATCCAACAATTCCGCATTGGGGATGTGCTTTTCATCATATTCCTCTTGAGTTCTCACATCCAACACTACTGCATCTTTATGAACGCCTTTTTGTGCAACCCATTCTTTTTGATCTAAATCCATAAAATATATATTGAGTCTGCAAAAGTATAGAGCTGCATCGAATCGGCAAAAAATTAGATCGTATTGTCTGTTTTCTTAATGATTTCTTATAATTTTGTAGGAACAATAGTTGTTGAAACAAGAATGAAAGAAAAAAACTTGATTATCCAACTGCTTAGATCAAACGCTTTTGTGGAGGAAAAACTTAATGCGTCTCTCAAGCCTCACGGTCTTAGTTTGCCCCAATTTAATGTCCTTCGTATCCTGCGAGGCCGCCAAGGTGCTCCTGCGAATTTGTCTAACATCCAAGAACAAATGATCAAACCCATGAGTAACACTTCGCGTTTGGTTGACAAATTAATTGACAAAGGCTGGGTGTCGCGGGATATATGCAAATACAATCGAAGAAAAGTTGAGATATTTATAACGGAAAACGGACTCAATGCCCTCCAGCAATTGGACGATCTGGTCGCCCAGGAGGAACGTCAAATTATGGGAATGTTATCTGAAAAAAAACAAAAAAGCCTTCTCAAGCTACTGGTAAAAGTAGCTGCCTGTTAGCTCACTTTTTTGGTTGCTCATTTGCGCAAGTAGAAGGTAGCATGTATATTTGACTTATGAAATGCAAAAAAATTATTTGGTGGCCTGGGGACGATTGGAAACATTCGTGAAGGCGTCGCATCATAATATATAGGCTTGTCATCACGACAAGCCTTTTTTGTTGGTTGACTTTTTATGAAAAAATATAAATTAAAAACTTTTTCCAAACGCATCCTTGCCGATACGCTCACCCCTGTGAGTGTATACCTGAAGTTGCGCGATCATTTCCCCAATACCCTCTTGTTGGAGAGCAGTGACTATCACGCCAGTGACAACAGCTATTCCTACATCTGCTGCAACCCAATAGCCTCTATAGCGATCCAAAACCGAATCCTTACCGAATCCTATCCCAACGGCAAAACAAGGGAAACGCCCATCACCAAAAACCTTCAAGTACCCCAACGGGTGCAAGAATACATCGACAGTTTTCAAACCGAACTCAGCTCCCATAAATTTATTACCAATGGTCTTTTCGGGTATATTGCACACGATGCCGTACAGTATTTCGACTCAGTTTCCATCGAAACCAAAGAGAAGCATGTAGACATGCCCGATATGTACTACGCCCTATATCAAAATGATTGCCATCAACCACTTCAACAACGAGGCCTATCTATTTTCCCACAGCCATCTTGAGGAAAACAACATCAATCATATCGAACAGTTGCTGGCAGTCAAAACCTTTGGCGTGTATTCCTTTGAAACTGTGGGTGAAAAACAATCTCCGATCACAGACGACACCTATCGTGAAATGGTACGCCAAGCCAAATACCATTGCCAAAGGGGCGATGTTTTCCAACTGGTTCTATCGCGTCGATTCACCCAAGACTTCAAGGGAGATGAATTCAATGTCTACCGAGCCCTCCGCGCCATCAACCCGTCACCATATCTCTTCTTTTTTGACTACGGTGACTTTAAAATTTTTGGTAGTTCTCCCGAAGCACAATTGATCGTCAAAGACGGATGGGCAGAGATTCATCCCATTGCAGGAACCTTCAAGCGGACAGGCAATGATGAAAAAGACGCCGCGGCTGCAATCCAACTCAGTAAAGATCCCAAAGAAAATGCCGAGCATGTCATGCTGGTTGATTTGGCTCGAAACGACCTCAGCCGTAATGGCAACCTCGTGGAGGTGAAAACGAATCGTGAAATCCAATTTTTCTCCCATGTCATCCATTTGGTCTCCAAGGTTGTGGGACGCAAAAAAGAAAGTATTCCCACTTTCCAAATTGTCGCTGACACCTTTCCTGCAGGAACGCTCAGCGGGGCTCCCAAACACAAAGCACTACAATTGATTGAAACCTACGAACATCAAAATCGCAATTTCTACGGAGGGGCCATAGGCGTCATGGACTTTGAAGGCAACTTCAACCATGCCATTATCATTCGTTCTTTTTCTCAGCCAGAACCATCAACTGCACTACCAAGCAGGGGCAGGGATTGTGGCTGCTTCAGACCAAGAAAACGAACTCAACGAAGTCTATCACAAGCTCGAGCGCTAGATAAAGCACTCGAACACGCTCAAAAAATACACTGATGGCCTCAATATTCGTTGTTGACAATTATGATTCTTTCACTTATAACCTAGTGCACCAATTGAGGAACTGGGGGCCAAGTGCGAGTCCAGCGTAATGATTGCTTTCAGTTGGAAGAGCTGGAGCCTTTTTCTAAAATTCTACTCTCTCCAGGACCCGGTATTCCGAACGAAGCAGGCCTGCTCAAAAAGGTTATCGAACGCTATGGTCCCAGCCACTCTATTTTGGGAATTTGCTTGGCCATCAAGCCATTGCTGAAGTCTATGGCGGTCTCTTGGAAAATTTGCCTCAGGTTTTTCACGGATTGGCAACCCCATTCACACCACTACCGAAGATACTCTTTTCAAAGACCTGCCTCAAACTCTCGAAGTAGGACGCTATCATTCTTGGGTAGCAGCACATCCCCTCCCCGACACCTTGGAAGTCTTGGCCCTAGATGATAACCAACAAATAATGGCACTGCGACATAGGAAATTCAATGTCAAAGGATTCCAATTTCACCCCGAGTCCGTCCTCACTCCAATGGGAAAACAACTTCTAGAAAACTGGCTAAACTCCTAACCCATGAAAGTAATTCTCAGTCGATTGATCCAACACGAATACTTGGAAAAAGAAGAAGCTAAGCAGGTACTCGTCAATATTGCTAAGGGTGAATATAAGCCAGCCCAGATTGCCGCTTTCCTCACTGTTTTCATGATGCGCCCTGTCAACGCCAATGAACTGGAAGGCTTTCGTAGTGCTCTTCTCGAACTCTGTCTTCCCGTTGACTTGACCGCCTTTGACCCTATTGACTTATGCGGGACAGGAGGCGATGGTAAAGACACCTTCAACATCTCTACTTTAGACTCTTTTGTTACAGCGGGAGCAGGGGTGCCCGTTGCCAAACATGGCAACTATGGGGTCTCCTCTTCCTGTGGTTCTAGCAATGTAATGGAACATTTGGGCATTCGTTTTTCCAACGAGGAGGCGTTTTTACAGAACTGTATCGAAAAAGCTGGCATCTGTGTGTTGCATGCACCATTGTTTCACCCTGCCATGAAAAATGTTGCTCCCATCCGAAGAGAATTGGGAGTCAAGACCTTTTTTAATATGTTGGGGCCTATGGTCAACCCTTCCTTTCCCAAGCACCAACTGGTGGGCGTATTCAATTTGGAATTGGCTCGACTCTATGGCTACCTTTATCAAAATACTGACAAACGCTATACCATCGTTCATGCCTTGGCAGGCTATGACGAAATCGCCCTCACTGGTCCAGCCAAGATCATTCGCAATGCGGAAGAAGCCTTGGTCAACCCCTCAGACTTCGGATTGCAACCCTTAACAGCCCAACAAATAGCTGGAGGTGAAAGCGTACCTGCCGCAGCAAACATCTTCATGAATGTCCTTCAAGGACATGGAAGTCTAGCACAAGAAGAAGTGGTCTGCGCCAATGCTGCCTGGCAATCGCTACTCGACAAGACTGCGAACTGGCCGCCGCCTATGACCAAGCCCATAATAGCCTCAGAGTGGACAGGCCCTTCACGCTTTTGAAACCCTTCAAAACTCAGTGCCCAATGAATATCCTAGACCGCATAGTCGTTGATAAAAAAAAGGAAGTGTCGCAACGTAAAAGTCTGTTTCCAACTTCCTACTGGGAGCAATCCCCACTGTTTGAGCGTCCTTGTGTATCCATGACTACCCATCTCATAGACAAAGGGATCGGGATTCTGGCTGAGCACAAACGCCGCTCACCCTCCAAAGCTGTCATCAATCAATCGGAGAGTGTCACCGATATTGTAAAAGCCTACACTCAAGCTGGAGCAGCAGGAATCTCTGTGTTAACAGACAGCAAATATTTTGGCGGCAGCCTAGACGATCTTGTCCTTGCTCGATCCGTCACCCAACTCCTCTGTTGCGGAAAGAATTTATCCTCGATGACTACCAATTGGTCGAAGCCAAAGCACATGGAGCAGACGCCATATTGCTCATCGCCTCGGTACTTGATCGCAAAGCCATCAAAAGCCTTTCAGAAACCGCCCAGAGTTTGGGGCTCGAAGTTCTGTTAGAAGTACACAACGAAGCCGAATTACAGAAAGCCCTCATGCCCAGTTTGAATCTGTTGGGGTGAACAATCGCGACTTAAAAGCCTTTGAGGTGCGCTTGGAAACCAGCCAAGAACTGGCTTCACTAATCCCCGATGAATTTGTCAAAGTTTCAGAAAGTGGGATCAATGATCCTCAAGCAGTCCGTGACCTCCGGACCTATGGCTTTTGGGGATTTTTGATTGAGAGCATTTTATGAGAGCTGAAAACTCCGGTCGCTTCACCCATGAATTCATTCAAGCATGTCAGCAGTGAAACTCAAAGTGTGCGGAATGCGCGAAGCCAACAATATTCAAGCCCTAGGGACGCTATCTCCGACTATATGGGTATGATTTTTTGGGAAAATTCGGCCCGGTACGTCACCCACCCGGTTCCACCCAGCGACTCGATCAAGCGGGTTGGCGTTTTTGTCAACCCTTCAAAAGAAGAAGTGCATGCCGTGGTGGAGAAGCATCACCTCGACCTGATTCAATTACACGGCGACGAAACGCCTGAGCTATGCACCGAATACCAAAAAATTCGCCCCGTAATCAAAGCCTTTGCTGTTGGAGCCCATTTTGATTTTCAGTTACTCGCTCCCTATGAAAGTGCTTGCGACTTCTTCCTCTTCGATACCCAAGGCCCCTTGCCAGGGGGTAATGGAGTGGGTTTTGATTGGAACCTTCTGCACCATTATCCTTCACAAAAACCCTTTTTCCTCAGTGGAGGGATCGGGCCAGATACAGTGGCGGCTCTAAAAAAAATAGAAAATACCTCTTTGCCCCTTCACGCTATTGATGTAAACAGTAAATTTGAAACCGAGCCCGGGATTAAAAACATCCCACTGCTTAAGCAATTTAAAATGAAATACGATGCTTTATAATGTTGATGAAAAAGGATACTACGGAGATTTTGGGGGAGCCTATATTCCTGAAATGCTCTATCCCAATGTGGAAGAATTGCGAAACAATTACAAAACACTTACGGCAGCGCCAGAATTTCAAAAGAATTTCACCAGTTGTTATGCGAGTATGTTGGGCGCCCTACCCCGCTTTACTTCGCCAGCCGATTGTCTGAAAAATACCAGACCAAAATCTATTTAAAAGAGAAGATCTCTGCCATACTGGGGCCCATAAAGTCAACAATACCATTAGGCAAATTATGTTGGCTCAAAAATTGGGTAAAAATAGAATTATAGCTGAAACTGGGGCTGGCCAACACGGCGTTGCCACGGCACCCGTTTGTGCTTTGATGGGAATCGAGTGTGTGATCTACATGGGCGCTTTGGACATCCAGCGTCAGGCTCCCAATGTGGCTCGAATGAAAATGCTCGGAGCAGAAGTACGGTCGGCCGAATCGGGGAGCAAAACCTTAAAAGATGCGACCAACGAAGCCATCCGGGATTGGATCAACAACCCGGTAGACACCCACTATATAATCGGATCGGTCGTGGGGCCACATCCTTATCCCGATATGGTAGCTCGTTTTCAATCGGGCATCAGCGAAGAAACCCAAGCCCAGTTATTGGAATGTGAAGGCCGTGACTATCCTGATAACGTCATTGCATGTGTGGGTGGGGGAAGCAATGCCGCTGGGCTATACTACCACTATTTGGACAATCCGCGAGTCAATATCATAGCGGTAGAAGCGGCTGGAAAAGGCATAGACAGTGGAGAAAGTGCCGCCACCTCTGCCTTGGGTCGAGAAGGCATCATTCACGGAAGCAAAACCTTGTTAATGCAAACCGACGACGGACAAATCACAGAACCGTATTCCATATCTGCAGGCTTGGATTATCCTGGAGTAGGTCCCATGCACGCTCATCTGTTCCGCTCGCAAAGAGCCGAGTTTATCTCTATTCCCGATCAAGAAGCGATGGACTGGGGACTCACCCTCTCCCAAATGGAAGGAATCATCCCCGCCATTGAAACCGCCCATGCCTTTGCTGTTCTCGATGTACGTGCTTTCAAGCCCGACGAGATCATCGTGTTCAATTGTTCTGGACGAGGCGACAAAGATCTCAACACTTATATCGATTATTTTAAACTCTAATGCACCGAATAGACCAGGCGTTTGCCCAAAACAAAAAACTGCTTTCGATATACTTCTCGCCGGGCACCCTGAGTTGGAAGACACCCTCCCCATCTTGAAAAAAAACTACAGGATAGTGGCGTGGACATGATCGAAATTGGATTGCCCTTCAGCGATCCCTTGGCCGATGGACCCACCATTCAAGAGAGTGCCACTCGAGCCCTTCGCAATGGAATGACCACCGAAAAACTATTCCAGCAATTGGAAAAAGTGCGGGAACACATTCACCTTCCTCTCATCTTAATGGGCTATTTCAATCCCATGATGCAATACGGAATGGACTCTTTTTGCGCCCGTTGTGAAGCTCCTTGGTATTGACGGATTGATTGTTCCCGATTTACCTGTTCAGGTCTATCACGAACAATACCAATCCCTTTTTGAAAAACACGGCTTATACAATATGTTTCTAATCACCCCCCAAACCGCTGAGGAACGCATCCGCTATATCGACCAAGTGTCAAAAGGCTTTATTTATATGGTTAGCAGTGCCAGCGTCACCGGAGCCAAAAATACATTCGGCAACGAGCAAGAAGCTTATTTCAAACGCATTGCCAACATGCAGCTACAAACCCCCCAGATTGTGGGTTTTGAATCAGCAATAAAACCACCTATACGGCGGCAACCAAGCATGCTCGCGGTGCCATTATTGGTTCGGCTTTCATCCGCTTTCTAGAAGAAAAGGGCGTGGAACACATTCCTGAATTTATCAACCAAATCCGCTAACCGATGCAACTATTCGAACTGCAACAACATCTGAAAAACACGCGGGAAGTACTTTTATTTTGAAGAGGGTAAAACCGTGGCTCCCCATTTTCATATTACCGAACTCGCCTGGATGGAAAAGTCTTTTTAGACTGTGGGAATACACTGCAAAAAGAAGGCTATTGGCAGCTACAGCTGCATCTTGCCCAAGACTATGACCACCGCCTGTCTCCTTCCCAATTTCGAGGTATTATCCAAAAAGGATTAGAGCATTGGCCCCATCCTGAGGCCGCTGTCACTGTGGAATACCAAGGGGATACTATCGAAATGTATTTTTTGGAAAATACCCAAGGAAGATTGATTCTTCAAAAAACACAAACAGCTTGTTTGGCTTCTAAGGCATGCAATTTACCCGAAGAAAAATCTAAAAATACACGGGCTCAATGCGCTCCCAATAGCGGTTGTTGCTAAGTGATGGCCCCTTGACAGCTACTGCCACTTCCCGCTGTACATCCGTAGCAATGTTGTGAAACACAGATGCTACGCTGGGCCAATTCCGCTGCATCAAAAGTATCGATATGCTGGCTGCGGGAGGCAACTGGTAGGCCCAACATTTGATTGAAATCGCAGTCATACAAATAGCCATCATAGCTCACTGATAGGGTGTTGGTGCACATTACATTGGCAACAGCGGCGAGGTTGAAGGCGTCTACCAAGGCGTGCATATAGTCTTCATAATTCTCTGAAGCCAGGAGGTATTCCAGAAAACGACTGATGGGAAGGTTGGTGAGAGCAAACAGTCGATTGAAAACAATCCCAAAATCTTCACCAAGAGCTTTTTAAAATCCTGTTCTAAAGCAGCTTGATCGCCTGGCAAAAAAGCGCCCGAAGGATTGTAGACCAAGTCGAGTTGCAACTCTGTATTGAGTTTGCCATAGCCCAAGGCATTGAGCACCTTAAGTGCGTTAATGGACTGATTGAAGACCCCATCGCCCCGCTGACGGTCGGTTTTTTCTCGTTTGTAGTAAGGAAGGGAAGACACCACATGCACCCCCTGTTCCGCAAAAAACTCGGGGAGTTCTCGATAGGTTTTATTGGCACGAAGAATGGTGAGGTTGGATCGCACGATCAAGTCCTGAATGCCGCGTTGCTTGGCTTCCTGGACAAACCAACGGAAGTCGGGATGCATTTCCGGGGCTCCCCAGTCAAGTCGAGAGTGTGCACGTGAGTCTGTTCCAAAATGGCCAAACATTTCTCTAGCGTCGCTCGACTCATTTTCTCTTTACGGTCCGGACCTGCATCTACATGGCAATGGGCGCACACTTGATTGCACATATATCCCAGGTTAAGTTGCAGGATTTCTAGTGTTTTGGGTGCCAAGGGAGGAATTCCCTTTTCTGGAGTTGTTCGGAAAAGGAGGGCAGGGTGCCGTTGGCAAAAATCCCTTCGGACAAAAGGGTCAACTGTGCATTTGCTGTTGCCAAAGGACTGGATCGAGCCACCAATGATTGCTTCATACTAGAGGCTTAGTTTGTCATGAATGCCCATCATTTGTACCCCATGAACCAGGGTCGCTCCGCTCTGAATGGCAGTTCCCACGTGCACGGCTTCCATCATTTCTTCTTTAGCGATGCCGCGCTGCAATCCGTCTTGGGTGTAGGCATCGATACAGTAGGGGCAATGGACGACATGAGATACGGCCAGAGCAATCAGTGATTTTTCACGAGCAGACAAGGCCCCTTCCTCAAAAACAGACTGGTAGTAATCAAAAAATTTTTTTCCCAATTCGGGACTCCAATCGGTGATGTTTTTGAACTTGCGAAGGTCTTCGGCTTGGTAATACGAATTTTTTTTTCATTTCCTAAAGAAATAAAAATAGTACCACCCCTCAAAGCCGAGGGCCTTTTTATTTGAGTTGTTTTTTGAGGTCCACTATCTTTTTTTGTTCGGCTGCCAGTTGATTACCGAGCTCTATTTTGGAGAACTCAAACTCTATTTGGAGAAAGAATACTCCGCCGAATTGGAGGCAGTTGTATCCGAAAAAACTAGCCGTGACCCTTACCAAAGAGGGAGACTAAGTCAACGAATACGATTTTGAAACGCCTTCTGTTCCCTTTGCCTATCGCATAGAGCCCTTGAAAATTTCACCGGCTAAGGGAAGATTTTGTACTTTTAAGCAGTATGGAGATGCTGCTTGTTTTTTGTAAAACCCTGTCCGTGGCGAAGTGAAAACGCGCCTGGCCGCCGACCTAGGTGAAACAGCAGCGCTCGCTGTGTATGAAGCTCTTGGGCGTCACACCCGCCACGTACTCAGAATTTGGGAGGGAGCCGTGGCGGTGTTTCACGCTACTGCCCCCGCTACCCCCAATGCTTGGACTCATCCCGGCTGGTTGCACCAAATACAGCAAGGTGCCGATTTGGGCGCACGGATGGAACAGGCCAGCAGTTGGGCCTTTGAAAAAGGCGCCACCAAGGTCTGTTTGATTGGCTCTGACTTGTGGACGCTTCAACCTAGTGATTTGGAACAGGCCTTTGCCGCCCTTGATAGCCAGTCCGTAGTGTGGGGACCCGCCTCCGATGGGGGCTACTACCTGCTCGGACTCACCCAGCCCCAACCCGAACTGTTTTACAACCTTCCTTGGAGCCAGCCCGAACTGTTGCAACAAAGCCAAGCCCGACTGCCCAAAGGCACCCGCCAGCATCTCCTGCGCGAACAAAACGACATTGATACCCTGGCCGACCTCCAAGCCCATCCCGATCTCTACAATCACTTCCGCCCCTCGGAGAATAATTCTTAGCAAATCCCACTAAAATTTGAATGGATTTTGATAGCTTCGTAGGGCTATGAATACCCTGCAACAACAGATCGATGCCGCTGCTGACTTTGTCCAGCAGCGGGGCATTCCGCCCACCGCACTCGGCATCATTTTAGGAACTGGATTGGGAGCCCTGGCCGATGCTTTGGAAATTCTTCATAGTATTTCCCTACAAAGACATTCCTCACTTCCCCGAAGCCACGGTTGAGTCGCACGAAGGGCGTCTTCTCTACGGGCGCTTGGAAGGACAAGACGTGCTGGTTTGTCAGGGGCGCTTCCACCGCTATGAAGCCTATAGCTATTTTCAAATCAGCTTTCCTGTTCGCGTGCTCCACGCCTTGGGGGTGAATCAACTCCTGCTGAGCAATGCCGCTGGCGCCATCAATTTGAACTATGCCAAAGGAGATTTGATGCTCCTTGACGATCATATTTTCCTTCAAGGCGGTTCGCCCTAGCCGAGCCTGGGGTAGCGGATCTAGGTCCGCGATTTGTGGACATGAGCCAACCCTACTCCCCCAACTGGCGAGGGGAATTTAAACGCTTAGCCCAAGCCCAAAATACCCCTATGCACCAAGGCGTGTATGCCGCAGTAGTGGGGCCCCAATTGGAAACCGCTGCCGAATACCGCTACCTCAAAACCATCGGTGCCGATGCGGTGGGAATGTCCACCGCACCCGAAGTGATTGTGGCCCGTCAATTGCAGTTGGACGTATTGGCCTGTGCCGTCATCACCGATGTGTGTAATCCCGATCAGCTGGCCCCCATAAACCTACCAGATATATTTACCCAAGCCAAGCGTGGCGAAGAGCGACTGCTCGCCCTCTTGCGAAGCTGGCTTAAACAAAGAAACAAATGAGTTATCTAGACACCACCCACGACCTGTACAAAGAAGCGGCACTCACCCCCGATGTGGGGCTTTGCTGCACTACCACACCCATTTGGCAGTTCCCAGGACTCCACATTCCCACCCGCATGCAGGAGATGAACTACGGCTGTGGGAGTACCGTGCACCCGCGCGACTTGGTGAACAATCCCCACATCCTCCATGTGGGTGTGGGCGGCGGCATGGAGCTGCTCCAGTTTGCATATTTCTCTCGACAAAAAAACGGAGTGATTGGCGTGGATGTAGTGGATGAAATGCTAGCGGCTAGTCATGAAAATTGCCAACAAGCCGCCGAGCAGAACGATTGGTTTGATCCATCCTTTATCACCCTTAAAAAAGGAGACGCGCTCGATCTTCCTGTTGCCAACAACAGCGTGGATGTGGCTGCTCAAAATTGCCTCTTCAATATCTTCAAACAAGAAGAACTGAAGCAGGCCCTTCAAGAAATGTATCGAGTGCTTAAACCCCACGGTCGATTGGTGATGAGCGACCCCACTTGCGAACAACCTATGAACGAAAGCCTTCGCAACGATGAGCGCCTGCGGGCCTTGTGCCTCTCTGGATCCCTTGCTTTGAATGACTATCTTCAAATGCTTGTGGAAGTAGGCTTTGGCACCCTTGAAGTGCGAGCCCGACGTCCTTATCGTATTTTGGATCCTACCCACTACCCCACCGACGAGCGAATCTATATTGAAAGCGTTGAAGTCTGCGCCATCAAAGACCCCGTGCCCGCCGATGGCCCCTGTATCTTCACTGGAAAAAATGCCATTTATTTTGGGAAAGAAGACTACTTCGACGACCAAAAGGGCATGTTCTCCTCCAAAATCAGCCGCTGGCCGTGTGCGACAAAACCGCTGGGAACCTTGCGGCCTTAGGTCGTAACGATCTGTTTATTTCCGAAGCAACTTTTCATTACGATGGGGGCGGTTGCTGCTAGAACATTCGCCCTAGTGCTTTGCACTCTTCTGGGCACGAGTTCCGCCCTGCGGCAAGGCAAAAGCCGGCATGACCTATGGGAAAGCCAACTCCAACGCTTTGTATCCCCAGACGGAAAAGTAAATTACTCTGCTTGGGCACAAGACCGTGAGGGCTTGGACAATTACATTGGTTTGCTAGCCCAAAATCCGCCGCAAGCCCAGTGGCCCAAAAACGACTTATTGGCCTTTTGGATCAATGCCTACAACGCCCTCACGGTGCAATTGGTTCTGGATCACTACCCCATAGAAAGCATCAAAGAAATCCCTAGCCGCTGGTCGATCCCCGTATTTACCGCTGGGGGAAAAACCTATTCACTGAACGACATCGAACACAAAATCTTGCGGAAACAGAATGAGAAACGGATTCACTTCGCAATCAATTGCGCCTCCGTTTCCTGCCCAAACCTCTACCGTTCGGCTTTTAAAAGGGCTCAATTGGAATACCAACTGGAGGCAGTTACTCGAGCTTTTTTTCAAAATCCCTCTAAAAATAGTTTTGAAGCGAATAGCATTCGCCTGTCTAAAATTCTGCTTTGGTTCACTTTCGATTTTGGTTTTAAAAAAAGAAAAATTGGCTTTTATCGCTCGCTACAGCCCCATTCCGTTTGATGATAAAGTGAGTCTTCGCTATCTGCCCTATGACTGGTCGCTCAACGAATAGCCCTCAGCTGTCGATTGTCATTCCTGTGTACAATGAGCGGGAGGTATTGCCAAAATTACTGGCACAGCTTCCCAACAAGGAAGCTTGGGAAGTGCTTGTGGTGGATGGGCAAAGCACCGACGGTAGCTGGGACTGGCTTCAGCAACAAAAAGAGTGACCGCCTTGCAAAGCCCACGAGGACGCGCCCTCCAGCAAAATCGAGGAGCCAAAGCGGCTCAAGGAAACCATCTTTTATTCTTGCATGTCGATAGTGTGGTCTCCGTTACCGCCTGGAAACAACTGGAAGTGGCTCTTGAAGCCGGTGTACCGCTGGCTTGTTTTCGGCTTGCCTTTGACCACAGTCACCCCTTTTTTCGCTTGGCGGCCTATGGGAGCCGCTGGTCGCACTTATTATTTCGAGGCGGAGATCAAGGCTTGTTGGTCTCCAGCGATTTGTTGGCAGCCGTAGGTGGCTTTGATGAGCGCTACACCGTCTGTGAAGACTTAGATTTGTTTGGCCGTCTGATGAAAAAAGAGGAATTAAAGGTGTTTTCTGGTTCCATCACCACTTCTAGCCGACGATTCCTATCGCAGGGTATTGGAACAACATTTTTTCATTTTCGTATCATCCATTTCCTACATTACTGCGGAGTTGGGCCCCGATTGTTAGACCGCTATTACAGTTATTGGCTGTTCCCAAATCATTCAGTAAGCAGTTAGTAGGAGGTGAAAATGATAAGGTAGATCAAAGCACAAAAAATAGCATAGATAAGTAGGTGAAGCGTTCCCGAAGACCAATCAAATTCATTTAAGTCGAATTTTAAAAAAAATTAAAAGGATAAAACACGCCACCAGAAAACCAATGAACAGGAAGATATACATGTTAATAAAATTTGGGTTACCTCAAGGTAAAAAAGGAGGCTCCATCCAAAAAAAACTACCTTTAATCACCGATGGTAGGTCAAACAGCTTTAGTTATTGTAGGCAATGGAATAGCAGGGACTACCCTTGCCCGGCAGGTTCGAAAATCCAGTGGGAGACCCATCACCATTGTCTCAGAGGAACATCCCTATTTTTTCTCTCGAACGGCATTGATGTATGTCTATATGGGGCACATGCCCTTCGAGCAACTCGAGCCCTATGAGCGGTCTTTTTGGGAGGAAAATGCCATTACTTGCTTGCAAGATCGCGTTACCGGCTTCGATGCAGAACAAAAACAACTATTTCTCAGCCAAGGCGAACCGCTTGCCTATAGTGATCTGGTGTGGGCCGTTGGGTCTCAACCCAATCGTATGGGTTGGCCCGGAGAGCGTGCTCGTCGGGTGCAAGGACTCTATCACAAGCAGGACTTGGATCAGCTGGAAGCCTGGTCGCCCGAAATAGAACAGGCCGTGATTGTAGGTGGCGGATTGATTGGAATCGAACTGGCGGAAATGCTCCATAGCCGCGGGAAAAAAGTAACTTTTCTGGTGCGAGAGGATTCCTTTTGGAATACTGTATTACCCTCTGAAGATTCGGCCCTGCTCAACCAACACATTATAAATCACGGGATAGACTTGCGCTTGGGAACAGAACTGGAACGGATTGAAACCGATGCGGATGGGAATGCCATTGGGGTGATCACCAAAGCCGGAGAAGCGATTTCTTGCCAATATGTTGGCCTTACCGTTGGGGTACGACCCAACATTGATTTTCTAAAAGAGACCGCCCTGAAAACCGATCGTGGGTTGCTGGTGAATCGCTATTTGGAGACCAACCTTCCGCAGGTGTATGCCTTAGGAGATTGTGCACAACAACAAGAACCCCTTCCCGGACGTGGGGCTGTTGAAGCGGTGTGGTATACGGGGCGGATGATGGGAGAGACGCTTGCCCAAACACTTTGTGGGCAACCCACAGCGTATCAACCGGGTCCTTGGTTCAACTCGGCCAAATTTTTTGATATTGAGTACCAAACCTATGGGCAAGTGAGTGCCCAACCGAATCCCTCCCATGAAATGCAGTGGTACTGGCAACATCCCAGTGAAAACCGAATGCTGCGATTCGCATATAATCCAACAACACAGCATCTGTTGGGGGTAAATAGCTTTGGGATGCGCCTACGACATGAGGTATTGCACCGCTGGCTGCAAGAGGGAATAGCTATCGAAGCCGCAGTAGCCCAATTCGCAATGGCCCAGTTCGATCCCGAATTCACTCGAAATGACCTGCTTGAAATTCAAAGGGTTTTTCAACCGCAAAACAGTCACTGATGTCTTTTCTTTTTAACTTCCAGATCAAACATTTTTTCAGCACCTTAGGATGGCTTGGCTTGCTGCTCCTATTCGTTCCGCTGTCTTCTCCCATAACCGCATCCATCGATACCCTATGGCCTTCTCTCGGGCTAATGAGCCTAGGGGTGATTGGCTATAGCTGGACAGAATACCGCAATCAACTGCCTGGGATTAAAAACAATGGCGTGTTTACTAAAAGCGTGAGTGCCCGAGGCCTCTGGGGCTGGGGGGTAGGGCTGCTGCTCACCGCATTTTATATCGCCATTTATTTCTATCCCGAAATCTTGGGCTATCGAAGCGATGGGAACAATGTGGGTGTGGTTGCCTTATTCGATCCTTTGAGCCGAGGACTCAATGGAAATCCTGCCACGCAATGGTTTCTTTACGGGACGCTATACACGCTCGCCATCCTTCTTTTTGGTGTTAAATTTCTTCTGAAATATCGACACAGTCGCTACCAAACCTTTCGCACTTTAACAGCCATGTTTTTCCAATTGGGGTTTGCTTTTCTGCTACCGGAGCTGCTGACCCTGCTCAATCCCGACATTCCCTATTTCGCAAAGATTTTAAGAATATGTGGCCCTTGAATTATTATTTTTCGAGGAATGGCATTTGGAAGGGATGCTCAACGGAGGTACATTGGGGCATTCACCCTAGGCACGGGCTTGGTGCTGATTTTTGTTATTTCTCCCCTGCTCACCTACCGTCACGGTAAACGCTGGTATTGCTCTTGGGTGTGCGGTTGTGGCGCCTTGGCCGAAACGGCTGGAGATCCCTTCCGACAATTGTCAAGTAAAAAAATGAGTGTGTGGAAATTGGAACGCTGGATGGTTCACGGGGTATTGGTCTTTGTCACCCTCACCACCTTGG
This sequence comes from Flavobacteriaceae bacterium, assembly GCA_038143795.1. Classification (GTDB taxonomy): domain Bacteria; phylum Bacteroidota; class Bacteroidia; order Flavobacteriales; family Flavobacteriaceae; genus UBA11891. Next base: position 356,706 of record JAYQMQ010000001.1, read on the forward strand.
CTGTTCTATGGACGCTATTGGGGTCACCCAAAAATCCAACGGGGATCAGCCAGTGGGCTTTTAGTGTGAGCGCTATCCTTTTTTCAGCGTGGTATTGGGCGCTATTTGGTTCTGGAAACGTCAGGAGCTGGATGCCGATGCCAGATATGCCCTAGTAAGCATCGGCCTGATTCTTCTTGGTATTTTCTGTTTTCAAGCCTTTTCCAACAACAACAACTTGCTTGGAATTTCAAGCTATACGGTCCGCAAATGGTATGGCTTTGGCGTGGGAGCTGTTTTTCGGGGTTCTTGGGGTTGGATTCTATCCGATCTTGGGGAGTCGTGTCTGGTGTCGATTTGGATGTCCTATGGCCGCAATCCTCGGCTTGCAACAACGCCTGCTTTCTCGCTTTAGAATCACCACCAACGGAGGGCAGTGTATTTCCTGTGGTAACTGCTCCACCTATTGTGAAATGGGTATTGACGTTCGTAGCTACGCCCAAAAAGGACAAAACATTGTTCGTTCTTCCTGCGTGGGTTGTGGCATCTGTTCCGAAGTCTGCCCCCGAGGTGTACTTAAGCTCGAAAATGGCCCAGTAGAAAAACGTACTGAACACCCCGACTATCCTTTGGGGAATTTAATGGATCTATTGAATGACTAACAAAATGTCGATGGCTGTAGTGATTCCTGCTTTTAATGAAGAACGCTCGATCGGAAAAGTCTTGGCCGACATTCCTGCCTCAGTCACTCGTGTGGTGGTGGCCGACAATGCCTCTACAGATCGAACTGCAGAAGAAGCTAGAAAAGGTGGTGCTTCGGTCGTTCATGAAAGCCGGAAGGGCTATGGATATGCCTGTTTGAAGGCACTGAAATACCTTGCGCAAGACCCGCCTGCAATTGTTGTTTTTTGGATGGAGATTATTCAGACTACCCAGAAGAACTCCCCCTACTGACCCAACCTATCGCTTCGGGAGCGGTGGATTTTGTTGTGGGAGCTAGACGGGTAGCAGGCCGCGAAAAAGGGGCGCTTACTCCGCAACAGATATTTGGTAATGACTTGGCTTGTACCCTGATGCGTTGGTTATATGGAGGACAATTCACAGACTTAGGTCCCTTCCGCGCCATACGCTGGGATCGGCTGCAAGAACTAGAAATGGAAGACAAAACTTATGGCTGGACAGTGGAAATGCAATTGAAAGTATTGCGGTATCAAATTCCCTATCGGGAAGTGCCCGTGCGCTACAAAAAACGCATTGGGCAATCGAAAGTATCTGGTACGGTGAAAGGGACTATATTAGCGGGCGTGAAGATCATCGGTTGGATCATTAAGTATTACTTTTAGAACACTATGGATTGGTATAGTATCAGCTTGGGCATTGCCTGGATTGTTATTTTTCTTTATACCCTCGCCCTTGTCATGGTGTTTGTTTTCAGCGCTACCCAAGCCTATCTCGCTTTGAAATATACGCATTCAAAGAAATACAAGTCCGAATCGCCTCAATTGAAATTCAATGGCACGGACTCCTTTCCAGCTGTAACCATTCAGTTGCCTATCTTCAACGAACTTTATGTTATAAAACGTTTATTGACCGCAATCACCGCATTGGAATACCCGAAAGAGCTCTTGGAAATTCAAGTCCTCGACGATTCCACAGACGAGTCAGTGGCTCTCACCGCCCAATTGGTTGCAGACTATCAAAACCAAGGCTTTACCATAGAACACCTTCGAAGAAAAGAACGTACTGGTTTTAAAGCAGGGGCTCTTAAAGCTGGGCTCACTTCAGCCGAAGGAACACTCATCGCTATCTTCGATGCAGACTTCATTCCCCCAAAAGATTGGCTACTGAGAACAGTGCCGTATTTTAAAGATGAAAAAATAGGAGTGGTGCAAACACGATGGGGACATTTGAATGCTAATTATTCCCTCTAACCAAAGTGCAAGCCTTTGCGTTAGATGCCCATTTTACCCTGGAACAAACAGGACGAAACTCTCAAGGCCATTTTATAAATTTCAATGGCACTGCTGGAATATGGCGCAAAGCCTGTATTCTGGATGCTGGGAATTGGGAAGGGGACACACTAACAGAAGACTTGGATTTGAGCTACCGTGCGCAGCTCAAACAATGGAAATTCAAATACCTAGAAGAAATAGAAACACCTGCAGAACTTCCAGTGACAATCAGTGCCGTTCGGTCTCAACAATTTCGATGGAATAAAGGCGGAGCCGAAAATTTTCAGAAAATGATTCGAAAGGTCTGGACTCATCCCCAACTCTCGCTGGCGACGAAGTTTCATGCAAGTATTCACTTACTCAGTAGCAGCATGTTCTTAGGGGTTCTGAGCTTGGCACTTCTCAGTGTACCCATGCTCTACATCAAAAGCTATTGGATCGGATTCGCTTGGTATTTCAACCTGAGTGCATTATTTTTTGTTTCTACCTTGTTCTTTTTTATAGGGTATTGGCTCATGTACCAAGAGCGATATCGGAGCGGATGGAAGGGTTTTGTCAATTACCTACCTCGCTTCGCACTTTTTTACACTCTAGCGATGGGCTTTTCGTTGCAAAACACCCGGGCAATTATAGAGGGGCACATGGGTAAAAATCCCCTTTTGTACGAACCCCAAAATTCAATATTAAAATCGTTTCGGACACTTGGAAAAACAACAAATATCTGCATACGAAACTTTCTGTAAATGTATTGTGGGAAGCTGTATTGGCTCTTTATTTTTTGTTTGGTATTTACAGCGCATTTCATTTAGGAGTTGCTGGGGAATGGGGACTACTCCCTTTTCACTGTTTGCTTTTTATAGGATTTAGTTTTATCGTTTTTCAATCTTTTCGTGATCGGCACTAGACACATTCGGATTACCTTGTGGCCGATGCTCGGCCTGTTTCTAAGCGCTGGAGCTTATTTCAGTTTGGCACAGCTGACTGACCGCTCCGACTTTGTTGCTTTGATGGGATATAGTACCCTGGCTTTTCTAGGATACTATTGTTTGCTTCGTCAGTCGCTTCCCTTTATCGTCTTAGTGGTTTTGGGAATGGGATTTCGTTTTTTTTTTCTGGAACAGTACCCCCATCCTTTCACAAGATTTCTATCGTTTTCTTTGGGACGGCCAGTTGCAAATACTGGGGATGAACCCCTATGCGAATAGGCCAAATGCACTGATTGGGGAATTGAACTTTCCTCTGTTTCAGCTGCTTTTTGAAGGCATGGGTGAGCTTAGTCAGCAACACTACTCCAACTACCCACCTGCGAGTCAGTGGCTATTTTGGGCATCCGCCCTATGGGGAGGGTCTTCCCTGATGTCCCAACTCGCCGTACTTCGAAGCTTTCTTATGCTTGGCGATCTTGTCGCCCTTTTGGGGCTTCGGAAAATATTACGCCACTATCGGCAGCCCCAAAGCTTGGTCTTTTTGTATTTCTTAAACCCTTTGTTGCTCCTTGAAGGTGTGGGTAGTTTGCATGGGGAAGGTATAATGATGGCGGCAGTGGCTTGGGGGATATGGTTCTATCTGCAAAAAAATTGGACTATGAGCGGAGGGTTATTTGCCCTAGCAGTGGCGCTAAAATTACTACCCTCCTCTGGCTGCCCCTTCTTCTGCGTCCAATGCTATGGAAGCAACGTGCTCTCTTGTTAGGCTATGGTGTTTTCTTTAGCTTGCTCTTTTGGCTGCCTTACATCACTGTTGAAGAAATGAACCATTTTTTGGATAGTGTGGGCCTCTGGTTTTCTGCTTTTGAATTCAATGCCAGCTTGTATTATCTCATCCGAGAAGTAGGATATTTATATAAGGGGTATAATATCATTCACACAGTAGGGAAAATTACGCCTTGGTTTTTGGTTGGGATGGTTATCCTGTTTACGATTTGGCCCAAACTCAATGCATCCGATCATCTATGGCGCCGAGCTATGGGCTTACTTGCCATTTATTTGGCGATGGCGACTACCGTGCATCCATGGTACTTGATCCAATTGGTTTTTTTGAGTGTTTTAACTCCCTATCGTTATGCCTTGGTTTGGTCCTTGACCGTACTGTTGAGTTATGTTGCCTATCGTACCGAACCGGTGGTGGAGCCTCCTTGGCTGGTGTGGGTAGAATACCTTCCCGTCTTTGCCCTACTCTTTGCTGAAACACTATTCAATAAACGCTTTACAGCATCTTCAATCGATTGACCTCTTGTTCACTTAGGTGTCTCCAGCGCCCTCTAGATAAATCTTTTTTGGTCAATCCCCCCCAAGTTACGCGGTCCAATTGTTGGACTTTATATCCCAATTGTTCGATAATTTTACGGATACCACTCGGACTTAAATTGATGACTTCTATCCCCAATTCTCTTTTGGTTTTACCATGCACATAAGCCAGTTTGGATAGGGTGTGCGTTTCTCCATAGAGAGTGTGCTGTCCCTGAAGTTTTTTGAAATCTGCGGCGGTTAGGGGTTTGTCCAAAACAATTTGGTATAGCATCTCAACCCCTTGCTTAGAATGGTTGATTTTGGCTCGAAGCTGGCTGTCGTTGGTAAAGAATAAAAGACCTGTCATAAGACGTCCCATGTCTCCCATAGGGGGACTTTGAAGGGGGCCGCTGTTTGAATTAATTCTTGAACAGATTTTTTGACAGCACCTCCCTGGGCCGTAGCAACAAAACCTTTTGGTTTGTTCATAAGCAAGTAAACGGGTTTTTGTCCTAGAATCCGACGCCCGTCGAAGCGAACCTCATCCGTAACTTGAACTTTATATCCCATTTCCACAATCACCCTCCCATTAACCTGAACCATTCCCATCGCAATTAGGTCGTCTGCTTCACGGCGGGAACATATACCCGCATTGGCCAACAATTTATTTAAACGAGTTCCTACCTTTTTTTTTGAGCCTGAGGGCAATGAATCCTTAGAACGGAGCGTGAATTTTTTAGTCGGTTTTTTGGGTCTCATTTGTTAATCCAATAGATGCTTAAGACGCCCAAAAAAATTATAGCTTTTATGGCGTTGTGCAGCCAAAGATACCACTTTTGAGTGGAGCGAAACCATAAAAAAAAGACTAGTACCCACAGGATCGGATAGGAATAATAGAAGTAGCATTGGAGTTTGCCCAAAGGTTCTTGTAAAAGAAAAAATAAAGGAAGGACAGCCAGAACAATTAGCAGACTTATTATGGCTTTGGTTGGGCGCTGCCCGAATACAATGGGAAGGGTTTGGTAGCGCTGGGCAAAGTCGCCCTTGAAATTTTCCAGGTCTTTGATCAAATCACGGCAGAGCAAAAGCAAATAAAAATAAGAGGCGTAGCTATAGAGCACGGTGTCTTGGTTGTTGTAATGAAGGGTAATTACATAGAAGGGTAATAAAATTAAAAAGGCTGCGGCCCAATTACATATCCAATAAAGCCTTTTTAGAAAAAGGCTATAGGCATAAATAGCTAGGCTAAAGGCACCAAAAAAAAGAACTACTTTAAAAGAAACAGAAGCTGCTACTATGACAGCAGACAAGTTGAGTAAAAAAAATAAAACAAGCTGCTCTTGTTGGGACAGCAGATGGCGCAACAGATATTTTTGGACGGTTGATTTGGTCTTTTGCTGCATCAAAAAAATTATTGATGATGTAACCGGCGGAAGCCACCAAACAAGAAGCAAAAAACCAAACAAAACAACTTGAAATCGAAAACGACTTCAGTGAGCGTCAATTTGGGTGCGACGATATAATGAGCAATTAGGTATTGTGTGAGGGCAAGTACAACAATGTTATCCCCGCGAATAAGGTTTAATACCCCAAAGAATTTAATCCAAAAACGCAGTTGCACGCGCTTAGCCGTCATGACTTAAAAATTATAGACGACTTGCAGTGTGTAGTCCTTTAATTCCGCTTTTGCTTTCTCAAGGTCCTCAGTGAACCCGAGAATATATCCTCCTCCACCCGAACCACAGAGCTTAAGATAGTAGCTATTGGTATCAATTCCCTGCTGCCAAAGACTCACAAATTGCTGGGGAATCATCGGACTAAAGTTCTGAAGGGCTAATGCAGATAATTGTTTTACTTCACGGTATAGACTTTTAAAGTTTCCTTTAAGAAAAGCATCCACACAGTTATCTGTGTATTTGATAAATTGCTCTTTCATCATTCGACTAAAGCGTTCCTGCTTCATATTTTCCATAAAAATTTCAACCATGGGAGCGGTCTCTCCTATTTCTCCACTGTCCAATAAAAATACGGCGCCTTTGCCTTCTGGGTTCTGTGAAGGCAGGCCTGTAGTTTGGATTTGTTGGGAAGAAGAAATGAGTATGGGAATGCTCAAATAACTATTTAAAGGGTCTAGACCCGACGATTTACCGTGGAAAAAGGATTCCATCGCTGCAAAAATGACTTTGAGGCGCTGGAGTTTTTGAGGGGTTAAATTTTCTAAAACAGTAATTCGATTGATCGCATATTGCTCATAGATGGAAGCGACAAGAGCACCACTGCTTCCCACGCCATAGCCTTGGGGGATGCTGCTCTCAAAAATCATTTTTTGATTGAGGTCGGCTTCAAATCGGTTCCAATCAAATTGAACCAAATCGTTATCCATCTGCTTTAAATAGTCGGCAAAAGCAAGTAGTTGCTGGTGTGATTTCAATTGAGCACCAGTTGGCAAATCGGGTATTTGCAAACCACCTTTGAAATGGTTGTAGGGAATTGAAAGACCTTTGGAGTTTTTTATAATTCCGTACTCTCCGAAGAGTAAAATTTTAGAATAAAATAACGGACCTTTCATAGCTGTTACAATTTACAGTTTTTTTGCCCCCCAGCCAACGCAGTCCATCAAGTACTCTTTGTCTTGACAGTATACCAGAAGTTGCTCTGAAATGAAAACATTCACCTCTGTCTGATATTGCTTGGGAAAGAGCAGATGAACATTCGCTCCAGCATCGAGAGTGAAACACAAGGGAATTTTGGATTCAGCTCGAAACGCCCATATGGCTTCTATAATATGCAATGTGTTGGGGCGCATCAGTAAATAATAGGGGTGGGAGCTTTGCATCATAGCGTGAAGGGTGAGTGCTTCAGACTCAACAATTTGAATAAAAGCCTCCAAATCTTCAGCTTCCATTGCAGTAGCTAGGGCTTGCATGTTGGTGTGCGCTTGATCGAAGCGTGCTTCGGCAAAAGGATGTCCTTTCATCAGGTCGTGCCCAACAGTGCTACTTACTTTTTTTTGTCCTTTATCGACCAGTAAAATACAATCTTGGTATTCCAAAAAAATAGCTGGTAATTTGTGGCCAAAAGGGATGGCAAATTCGTTGGAACTTCCAGTAAAGGCCGGGTGTTCTCCCCAGAGCATCATTGGTCCTTGAAGACTCCGTGCGGCACTGCCCGATCCCAAACGGGCTAAAAAGAGCGTTTTTGCTCCCAATAGGAAGGATCGCTGCCGGGAAAACAACTTTGCTCCATACCTACTAGGGCAGCAGCTAAGGCGGCATAGGCTGAAGCAGAGCTTGCTATTCCACTACTGTGGGGAAAGGAATTGGAGCTGGAAATCGTCAGATCAAGCTTCTGCAAAAGGGCTGGTAGGGAAGCGACTCGTTCAAAAAAGTTTTGAGTTTGGGATGAAAATCAATACGAGTCTCCCCTTCAAATAAAAATTGAAACGAAACACCTGGGGTCTTTTTGTAGGACGGTTTGTAGGATATTTCTGTAGTGGTTACACTTGTTTGAAGTGTAAAACTCAAAGGGATTCTTTGGAAACTGAAGACCATACTTTCCCCAATATTTTACCAAAGCAATATTGCTAGGGGCTTGCCAACATTGCTTCCCCCAAGGAAGATTCTTTATTGGGGGACATTCAAACGAAGAATTCATTTTACAAAGATATCGTTTTGTAAATTGTTTTAGCCCTCTCAAACCTGCGTTCTAAATTTATAGAGTGTTCCTTCTGTAACAACAAAATCGTTACAATACCACATGGTTAACTGTTTGTTTTTTTTAATTAATGACTACTTGTCAATCTTCTAAAAATATCACAAATTCCTTTTTACTAATTAATAAGGAAGTACACAATTCTAGTATGAATTTCTTCATATTGTCTTACAAAAATCTATCCTGCTCAAAAGCTTACAACTGCTAAGAAAGATCTCCATGCACCCATAATTCCCTTACTAATGTTGGATTTTTTCAGTACATAAACCAATTTATCCAGGTTGCATTGGCACTATTGAACTTGGATGTTTTAAAATCAATTACAAAATGAATTTTGTATATTTAATACTAGATTCCATTACAGTGTCAAGGTTTTATGTCATACCAACCATTGTTTTAGTTAAGTTATCAATTGCGTGTAACTTTTCAAATAATGAATTTAATGTAGCTCCTGTTTTCTCAGATCAAATGGTGCTACAACAAAATCAATCTAATCCAATTTGGGGTACCTCACCGACTAATTCTCAAATTATAATTACTACATCATGGGGTGAAAAAATTAAAACATCAACCGATAATAAAGGACAATGGATTGTTAATCTAAATACGCCTAAGTTCAATGAAAGTATAAAATCCTATTCAATCAAAATCACAAACGGTAAAAAAACAATCATTATAAATGATGTTTTAATAGGAGAAGTTTGGTTGGCTTCTGGGCAATCAAATATGCAATGGAAAATGAATGAGTGTGAAAATTGTGTAATTTACCAAGATTATGAAATTAAAAATTCTAAAAATGAATACATTAGAATGTTTTCAGTCCCTCAAGATTTTTCAGGAGAAAGAATAAAATCAGCTAAATGGATGGCTGCCAGCCCCTTTACTACGGGAAAATTTAGCGCAGCTGCTTACTATTTTTCAAAAAAACTCTATAATAAACTGGGTACTCCCATTGGAATTATTAATACTAGCTGGGGAGGAACAAGGGTTGAAGCTTGGATGAGCCCCAGAAAATTAAATTTATTAGATGAAACTAAAAGTCTTATCCCCGAAGATTACAGTTTTTTTGGCAGTCAAGATTATATCAAAGTGCAAAATGATTCACTGGAAAAAGTTAACGCAAAAAAATATGGATATAATTATTTCCCTTTACCTTTTCCATTTAATGTGAAAAAATGGGAAGAGCTAGATTTACTTGACATCTCCTATAAAGACCTGGAATTTGATGATAGTTTTTTGGGAAAAATGGGATCCAAATTTTGATACTTATAACCTTACAAGTGGAGGGGAAGATTTGAGGCTGTTTTTGATGAGTCAGACCCGTTGATCTCAAACGGTACAATATGGTTTAGGTCTTTTGTAAGTATTCCTGATTCTTCAACGGATTATTTTCTTCATGTGAGAAATGGTATTGACGATTCTGATCAGACCTTTTTTAATGGAACGCTTATTGGTAATACTTTTTGATCCAACAGCAGAAAGAAATTATATTATTCCTAAGAAAATTATAAAAAAAGGTAAAAATTTAATTTCGTTCCGAATTACAGATTATGGAGGTCCTGGGGGTTTTAATAGTCCTGTAATTATTCAAAATAAAAATAATGTTATAAAAGTTCCTTTTCAGAGTTTTAAGTTTAAGCATCATGGCTTTGTTCACAGTGGCAGTATAATTGTTCACAATCATAAAAGTGATGAACTAAATTTTCTATCTGAAAAAAATAAATCCGATATTAAGGCAGTACCCCAATTACTTAATCAAAATGGATTTTCTGCAATGTACGAGACTATGTTGTCACCTGTAATTCCCTATGGTATTAAAGGGGTGATTTGGTATCAGGGTGAAGAAAATGTTCGCAATTACCAAGAGTATACAAATTTATTTTCTGCTATGATTGAGGATTGGCGATTCGCTTGGTCTTCTGATAATTTACCATTTTATTTTGCTCAAATAGCACCATTTAAATATGATAAAGCCAGACTTCTCAAGGTTTACGCGACTCTCAACGAAAAATACTTGATAAAGTCAAAAATACAGGTATGGCAGTTTTATTAGACATTGGTGAGGAGAATGACATTCATCCTGAAAATAAAAAAGATGTAGGGGAACGCTTGGCGCTTCATGCCCTTAAAAATCAATACAATTTTGACCTTGTTGCGAATGGACCATTGTATAAAGTTCACGTAGTTAAAGGATCGTATATTGAGGTTTCATTCGACAATACGGCAAATGGTCTTCTTTCTAAAGGAAAACTTAGAGGCTTTGAGATAGCAAATAGCGATGGTGTTTTTTATCCTGCTATAGCTAAAATTAAAAATAATAAAATTATAGTCTCATCAAAAAGTTAAAAAGCCTGTTCATGTTCGATACGGTTGGGAAAATTGGTTTAATGGGCCCCTTTTCAATTCTGAGGGCTTACCAGCTTCTTCATTTTCGAGTCTTTAATTCAGAGAGAATTTTTTTTTTTGTTCCCAGTCCCAAGCAGATTGAATAGCTTCTTCCAATCCGAATTTTGCAGACCAGCCTAAACTTTTACGTACCTTTTCAACGTCTGCGTAGGCAGAAATTATATCTCCCGCTCTTCTAGGACCAACTTTAAAATCAAAATTTTTACCAGTAACTTTTTCAAAACTTGCAATAACCTCCATGACGGAATGTCCTTTTCCAGTACCCACATTAAATATTTCATATATAGAATTTTTAGATATATTATTCAAATAATTAAGTGCCGCAACATGTGCTCGCGCAAGATCAACCACGTGAATGTAATCACGAATACAGGTACCGTCTGGAGTTGGATAATCATTACCAAATACAGTCAAAGGAGGGATTTTACCCAATGCCGATTTGGTTATATAAGGAACTAAATTTTGAGGAATACCCTTAGGATTTTCACCAAATAGGCTGCTTGGATGTGCGCCAATCGGATTAAAATAGCGCAAACTAAGAGATTTAAATTTTCTTTTTGATAAAGTGAAATCCTCAAGGATTTCTTCACCTATTTTTTTGGTATTGCCATAAGGGGATTGGGGTCTATCTAAAAGTGTATTTTCATTGATTGGGAGTTGTTTTGGATTTCCATATACAGTACATGATGAACTAAATATAAAATCTGTACCAGGTGATACATTATCTAAAATATTAAGCATACCTCCAATATTATTTTTGTAATATTCTATTGGGTTATGTATGCTTTGTCCGACAGATTTAGATGCAGCAAAATGAATAATCCCATTTATTTGTGGATAATTATCAAAAAGTCCTTTAACCTTTTTTGACTCTTTAATATCTAAATCCAAAAAATCTATTTTTTGTCCTGTTATTTTTTCAATTCCTTCAAGCGTATTGAGACTACTGTTAGATAAGTTATCAACGATTAGAACTTGCTTACCTTGTTCAAGTAATTCAACAGTAGTATGTGAACCTATATAGCCTAAACCACCTGTTACTAATATCATATTTTATGCATTTAATGTGGTATATATATTCACAATCATATAAAGTTCACTTTTATCATATTGAGGATAATAATACTAGTGGTAAAGTCTTTGTTTCTTCTTTTCCTTCAAGTTTATTTTATGAGCTTTATCTACATCCTGCATTTCTGAAGTCTCAGCAGTTGGAACTTCCCACCAACCATACCCTTCTAATTCATAATGACGATCACACTTTGTATAAATTACTGTAGTCTTGTCAATACCTTTTGCTGTTTTGAGGGCATTTTTGAGATTTTCATAATCATAGCATTCTATAACGTGAGCTCCTAAACTTCTTGCATTATGTGCTAAATTAACAGGTAATGTGTTATCATTATTTATTTCATCACCATCAATTCTCTGAGTTTTTTGATTTCTATATAAAAAGCGTGTGCCAAAACCTTGACTTCCTAATTCTCTGGAAAGTGAACCAATACTCTTGTATCCATTATTATCAATTAATACAATTGTGATTTTGTAGTTTTCTTGAATAGATGTTACTATTTCTTGTGACAACATTAAGTAACTCCCATCTCCCACCATAACATAAATTTCACGATTCGGGTCTGCCATTTTAGCTCCTAAACCTCCCGCAATTTCATAACCCATACAGGAAAATCCGTACTCCAAGTGAAAACTTTTATTGCTTTTTGTTCTCCAAAGTTTATGAAGATCTCCGGGTAAGCTACCTGCAGCACATAATACAACATCATTATCATCTGCAAAATTATTTACTGCCCCTATAATTTCCCTTGACTCATAAGGTTTGGATTGCGATAATTATAAATTTCAGATACTTTTTCTTCCCAGGATCGATTAAAATCAGCAACAGATTTCCGATAATTTTCTGAAACCCTATAGTCTTTTAAACAAATCATTAATTCATCCAAAACAACTTTTGCATCGCCTTGTAACATTAATCCACCATGTTTTGCAGCATCAAATTCAGTAATATTAATATTAATAAATCTTACTTTAGGGTTCTGAAAAGCTGTTTTAGAAGCTGTCGTAAAATCACTATAACGTGTTCCGATGCCAATAACTAAGTCTGCTTCTTGTGAAATTTTATTTGCTCCAGGAGTTCCTGTTACTCCTATTGCACCTAATTGATGAGGATTATCAAATCTCAGAGCGCCCTTACCCGCAAATGTTTCTGCAACTGGGATATGGGTTTTATCTACAAATTTTTTGAGTAAGTCCAAAGCACAGCTATAATGAGCTCCTCCACCAGCAATAATGAGTGGTTTTTTACTCTCTTTAATCATTTGAACTGCTTGATTGAGTTGATTTATGTCTGGTCTTAACCTTGGTATAAACCAAGTTTTACTTTCAAAAAAATCAATCTGAAAATTATATGCCTCAGCTTGTACATCTTGAGGTATTGCAAGTGTAACTGTTCCAGTATCTGAAGGAGAAGTTAATACTCGCATTACTTCAGGAAGTGAATGAAGAATCTGCTCTGGCCGATTTATACGATCCCAAAATTTTGATATGGGTTTAAAGCAATCATTTACTGAAATATCTTGTGAAAAAGATGATTCTAGTTGTTGTAGAACAGGCGCAACATTTCTTTTTGCAAAAATATCTCCGGGAATCAACAATACTGGAAGTCGATTTATTGTCGCTCCAGCGGCAGCAGTGATCATATTAGTTGCACCTGGACCGATGGAGGAGGTACATATAAACGTACTCAATCTATTTTTCATTTTTGCAAAGGCCGCTGCTGTATGAACCATAGATTGTTCATTTCGACATTGATAATATTTCAACTCATTTTGCTGTTGAATAGCTTGACCAATACCCGCAACATTGCCATGTCCCAAAATTCCGAAACACCCTGCAAAAATTTTGCTGTTATTACCATCGCGTTCAACGTACTGCTGATTTAGATATTTTATAACAGCTTGATTTACTGTTAATCTAATTGATTTCATAAGTAAAACTTTATAATTAATTAGGCCATTAGATTTGTTTTTTAAGTTATCATTGTGATTTCTTGGTGATGATCGATCTCAGATACTTTTACTGGTCTATTTTCTTTCATTGATTTTATAGCTGCGAGACCTATAATTAGCGACTGAAGTCCATCATTCCCGTTAACTGAAAAATCTATTCCGTTTACTATTGAATTAGAAAAATCATTAATTACTTTTTTGTAAGCATCTGAATATCTTTCTAAGAAAAAATGAAGTGGAAGTGCACCATGACTACCCTTGCTGTCATAAAGTTGGTGAGTGTCATGAATGTTATTATCTACTTTAATCATCCCTTTTGAACCAAAAACTTCTATCCTTTGATCGTAGCCATATGCGGCTTCTCTGCTGTTATCAATAATAGCAATAGTCCCATCATCATAAGTTAATGTAATTACTGCGGTGTCTATATCACCTACTTTGGCTAGTTCTGGGTTGATCAAAACTGCTCCTTTAGCATACACTTCTTCAACTTCTTTATTGACAAGAAATCTTGCCATATCAAAGTCATGTATGGTCATATCTAAAAATAATCCGCCTGAATTAATAACATAACTGATAGGAGGAGCTTGCGGATCTCTACTGGTGATCTTCACCAAATGAGGTATACCAATATCACCAGCAGTAACCATTTGTTTTAACTTTAAAAATTCGTTGTCAAATCTTCGATTAAAGCCAAGCATAAGCTTAACCTTTTTTTTATTTATAAGCTTTAACACTTCAACAACCCTATTTTGATTAAGATCAAGGGGTTTTTCACAAAAAATGTCAATTCCAGCATTGGCAGCAATTTCTACATAATCTGCGTGAGTATCAGGGAGAGCAAATAACAACTCCATCCAATTTTTGTTTGTTGAATCATCTCATTATAGGAGGTGAATAAATTTTTAATGCCTTTTTGAGATGCAAAATTGAGAGAATCAGAATAGGTATCCATAGCAGCAACTAAATCAATTTCATTAATTTGAAGGAGGTTTTCTAAATGAATTTTTCCTATTCTCCCTAATCCTGCAATTGCTAATTTTATTTTTCTCATTTTATTAAATTCCTAGTGTTTTTATGTATTCTCTGTTAGACTTTGCATATTGTTTAGGATGACCCATACCAGGAAAAATATCCTGTTCCACCTCTATCCAATCATCATATCCAATCTCGATTAAAAGGTGAATAATAGTTTTAAAATCTACATTACCTTTTCCAAGCTCACAAAATACCCCATTTTTTATAGCATCAAAATAATTATCATTAAGATCTCTTGATGCTTGGGCGACCAATGGATTAAAGTCCTTAAAGTGAACATGCCATATTCGATTGGCATATTGCTTGATAATGTTTTCAGGTTTACCTCCTCCAAATGAGAAATGCCCAGTGTCTAAGCATAATCCTAAAAGTTCAGGGTCAGTTAAACTCATAAGTTGGTTTATTTCATGGGAGTTTCGACAAAACCAGCACAATGATGATGAAATACGGTTTTAATACCATAGGTTGACTTCACTGCCTCTGCAATTTGTTGAGCCCCATTAGCAAAAATATTCCACTGTTCTTTATTTAACATCATATCAGATGAAATTCTCCCTGCATTTTTGGTCCTGAGAGATTTTGTTCCGTTATCATCGGCTAAAACAATTAATGAATTTTCAAAACCTGCTTCATACATAAGTTTAGAGACCTTTTAGTGCATGTGAAACGCCATTTTGATGCTTTTTTTTATTTGATAAGTCTACTGGAACAAAAGCACCTAATAATTCTAAATTTCTTTTTTTAATTTCATTATTCAAGATTTTTGAATTAGTGGGCATAAAGCCCCAATCACCTAGTTCGGTACCCGAATAACCCGTAGCTTTTATCTCGTCCAAGACTTGTTCAAACCCTATTTGTTTTGACTTCTCCTCCAAGTTAAATTCGAGAGCGCCCCAGGAACAAGGTGCGTTGGCTATTTTTATCATTTGTTGAAATTTAAAATTTTCTAGACCAAATCTTGGGCCATCGTTCAATTATGACTTTGGTTTGAGTAAAAAATTCAATCGCATGCTTTCCCTGCCCGTGGAGATCTCCAAAAAAACTATCTTTCCAGCCACTAAAAGGAAATTGCGCCATAGGAGCAGCAACTCCAATATTAATACCAATATTTCCAGCAAGAGCTTCATTTCTGAACTTTCTAGCACTTGCACCATCACTAGTAAACAAACAGGCCATATTTCCAAAGTTTCCAGAATTTGTAAATGAAATTGCATCCTCAATATCTTTCATCGAAATAAGACTCATAACTGGACCAAAAATTTCTGTATTAATTAATTTTTTCTTTAAACTGACATTTTCTAGAATCGTAGGGGAAATAAAATTTCATTTTTCGTAACCAGGAATTTTGATATTTCTGCCATCTAGTAAAGCGTTAGCTCCTTCAGTTATTCCTAATCCTATAAGGTCAACAATTCTGGCTTTACTCTCAGGTGTAATTACTGGACCCATACCTATTCCTTCATTCCAACCATAACCAACTAATTTAGATTTTGCCACTTCATACAAGGCTTCTTTTGCTTCCCCTTTTTTATCATCTACTGTGATAATTGTTGAAGCAGCAAGACATCGCTGTCCCGCACAGCCAAATACCGAGTCCGCAATTATTTTAGTTGACATCTCTATATCTGCATCAGGTAAAATAATAATAGGGTTTTTTGCACCGCCTTGAGCTTGAACCCTTTTGCCATTGGCTGTTCCTTTAGAATAAATATATTTTGCTACAGGGGTACTTCCAACAAAACTAATTGCATTAATCCGAGGATCCTTAACTATAGCATCAACCGTTTCTTTGCCTCCATGTATCAAACTAATCAAACCCTTTGGAATATCTAATTGGTCAATGAGTTCAAAAACTTTCATCATTGTAAGTGGAACTTTTTCAGAAGGTTTAACAATAAAGGCATTCCCTGTTGCAATTGCATAGGGTAAAAACCAAAACACAATCATACATGGAAAATTGAAAGGTGTAATACAAGCTGTTACTCCTAAAGGTTGCCTTATCATCATCTCATCTATTCCTGATGCGATATCCTCGATTACGTCACCAGCTATTAATGATGGTGTACCACAGGCCATTTCAATATTTTCTATAGCTCTTTGAATCTCTCCAAATGATTCATCTTTTGTTTTCCCTGATTCATCTGTAATAATTTTTGCTATTTCTTCTTTATGGCTCTCAAAAAGTGATTTTAACTTATATAAAACTTGTACTCTTTGGATTACAGATACTTTACCCCATTCTTTTTGAGCATTAATAGAAGATTCACAAGCAGCCGCAACATCAATTGCAGTTGAGCTACCGAAAGGAACCTCTGCTAAAATATCTTGATTAGCTGGATTAATTACATTTATGGTTTGTGGTGAACTACTATTCAACCATTCTCCACCGATATAGTTTTTTAATACATTCATTGATTCTCTTATTTGTAATCACATTACTTATTCATCAGAATTTGAATTTAATTGGTTAATTATAAAATCCACCTCTTTCTTCAATAAATGAAATGGTTTCCTGGAGATAGGGCATGAAGTTTGCACATCCTTTTTTAGTAACAACTTGTGCACCACTAGCATTTCCCATTCTACAAGATTTGTATAAATCCCATCCCTGAACTATACCATATAAAAAACCACTTGCAAATGCATCACCTGCCCCTAGAACATTTAATATGTCAACTGTAAAACCTGGAACATCTTCTTTTGACCCATCAGTATAATGAATACTAGCTCCTAATGAACCTCTTTAACGATTAGAATTTCAATCCCTAAATCAAGTAACTGTCTGATTGAAGAATTTATATCTCCTTTTATCTCAGGGGCAGAAATTTGCTGATCTGTAATTTTAACCTGAGAACTGCTGTTGATAGTGGCAGCTAAAATCTCTTCCTCAGTTCCTATAGCAATTTTCACATTAGACAATAGAGCTCTGATTGTGATACCATAGGAACGATAATCATGCCATTGATCTGCTCTAAAGTCGAGGTCTAATACTACATCAGTGTTAAATTTGCTTGCAATCTCAGCAGCAAAAAAGGTTGAACTTCTACTAGGCTCAATATTAAGTGCAGTCCCACTTAAAACTACAATTTTGTGGGAACCAATTTCAGCATTTATAACATCATCAATAGTAATTTGACTATCAGCTGCGTTGTCTCTATAGAAAACTAAAGGAAATTTATCCGGTGGTTTAATCCCTAATAATACAGCACTACTTCTAGAACCATCGATTATAGGAATACTTTTTATATTAACTCCTTCCTTCTCTAAAAAATTTAAAATGAATTCTCCAACCTTATCATTACCAATTCCTGTTAGTAAACTTGAGTTCAGACCAAGTCGGGCACATCCTACTGAAATGTTCAGTGGTGAACCACCAACAAATGCATCAAAACCATTAATATCTGTAAAGTTGGCTCCAATATCTTGAGAGTATAAGTCTATTGAAGATCTTCCAATAGTGATGATATCATATTTTTTTTTGTCATAAATCATTCATCTGTGAAGTTACCATAGGTAATCTTTTGTCTTTATATGACCAAGAATCATATATCCACTTGTGGTCAGGATCAGTTGTATTCGCTAAGCATTGGTCAGTTCCAGCCAAAAAATTTAGATAATAACAATGAAAACCGTGTTCTGCAACTACTGGGTGAAATCCTTTAGGTATTTTAACAACATCATTGTTTCTTGCCCTTATAATTTCATCCAAAGATTTATCTTTTGTATAAACTTGTTGTATTGCATAGGCTTCAGGTTTTTGAAACTTGTAAAAATAAGTTTCTTCCTGAATAGGTTCCAATACATTCCCATTGCTATCTAGGATTCGTTCATCATGTTTGTGAGCAGGAAATGAACTCCAATTTCCAGATGGAGTGTATACTTCTCTGACCACAATTTTATCGCACCCAAAACCTGGAGGAACTAAATCATTAAATTGTCTAGTTGCATTTTCTCCTCCAAAAATTACAACTTGGGTTTATTCAGGAGTAACAAATTTTGGAGGAAATTCATCACTCGCTTTACACCACCCATAAGCAATATCCAAGGTTTCACTAGTTGAAATTAATTCAAAATCAGAATTTGGAGGTAAATAAAGTGTATGAGCAATACCACTAAAAACATTAATCCTTCCATTTTTTGTTTCCCACTTCCCTTTGTTGCTAGTAATTTTATAATTACCTCCTAGCAAAACAATAACCATTTCGTTTTCTTTAGTATTGTGCTTCCACCCTGATCCATACTTCAGCTGTCTGGCTTCAAAACTTAGGTATTTCCACTTTGCTGATTGCGGAGTAATGCTTTGATAGACCTCCAATGACATATTTGGTTTTTGTAACAATGGGGAATTAGATTTCATTTAAGCTTTAATTAAATTGAGTTGCTCTTCCTGTTGCTTTCAAAAGATCGAATTTTTCTACCATAAATCTCATATTCTTCCATATATTGTTTCCCTGGAATAATTGGATCAAATTGATCTGGTTCCTCTTTAAAAAACTCTCTGTGAACTCTAGTCCAAAGAATTCTGGTATCAGTTGCAATATTTATCTTACATATTCCAAATGAAATAGATCTAATAATATCATCGTCATTTACACCAGCAGCCATTTCATTCAGCTTACCTCCATTATTATTAATTTTTTTTATGTCATCAAGATTTATAGAAGAACCTCCATGTAAAACAAGAGGAAATTCAGGGAAGTAACTTTTGAATTTTTTGAAGAATCTCAAACTGAATTCCTTGTCCACCTGAAAATTTATATGCTCCATGACTAGTTCCAACAGCAACAGCAAGACTGTCACATTGTGTGAGTTTCACAAACTCTAAAGCTTCTTCCGGATGGGTATACCTGGCCATTTTTTCATCTATAGTAATATCGTCTTCAACACCGCTAAGTATACCCAATTCAGCTTCAACAAAAATATCTTTAACTTTTGCCTTTTCAATAACCGCTTTTGTTCTAGTTACGTTTTTTTCGAAATAATCGTGAGAAGCATCAATCATTATTGAATTGTAAAAACCAGATTCTATGGCTTTATATATATGAGATTCTACGCCATGGTCTAAATGAATTGCAAATTTAGCTTTTGGATAAATCTTTGATGCGGCAGTTATCATCCCAGAAAGCATATGAGGGTTAGCATAATTTCTTGCTACTGGTGTAATTTGAACAATAAATGGAGCGTTTGCTTTTTCACCCGCA
Source organism: Flavobacteriaceae bacterium (assembly GCA_038143795.1). GTDB lineage: Bacteria > Bacteroidota > Bacteroidia > Flavobacteriales > Flavobacteriaceae > UBA11891. The sequence continues at coordinate 376,244 of JAYQMQ010000001.1, forward strand.
CGGGAAAAGACCATGAACTTGTTCCATAGTAAATACATTAACCGCTGGGATAGCATACTTTGAATAACATTTTTTAAATAATTCATGAGGATGAATCATAATTTAACCGTATGAACTTGATAAATAAATTATTGAGCTTATTTAATAAGAACAAAGCTTGGATCAATTGGGTATCTGCCAAAGGATTTCCCATATACTGCAATTCCGCCTTGATCTTTAGTTTCTAATCTTATTTTCAATTTACCATTTGACTTTGATTTTTCAATTTCTTGTCTGCTTATTGGAATTTTGATTAGGTACCCATATGAACCAGCTTCGTTTAAGGTTGAAGAAAATTGTTCTTCCGATCTTATTTGATTATGCCAAGATAGAATACCCCTATGATCAGCTGGATCATCAATCAATGTAACTTCACGATTATATTTATCATTAACAAACACCTTAATTGTTGATTTAAATAATTTCGTATCTGTCATTGGATAAGAGTTTGGATTTTTACTAGGACTTTGTTTAGAACCTTTCATAAAATCAAGTCCTTCATCTTTGAAATTCTCATCTTTATCTTTCTCATATAGTTCTTTAGATGATACTTCAATAATAAAAAAACCATCTTTGTGATTTCTTTTTTTAATTTTTTCTGGAATTTCAAATTCATATTCAAATAGGCCAGTCCCTGTGCCATTTAATTTTTTTCCGTCAAAAACGAGCCATGATTTTTTTGACCAATTAGAATTTGAAAAAGATTTTGCTGGTACACTTATTATTTCAACATCATTCAATTTATTGTCTGATTTAACCTCAAAATGCATAAAGTTTCTGTGTAATATTTCACCTTGAGAAGTTTTTAGAGTCAACTTTAATTTCGAGAGCCCACTAACTTTTGACATGATTAAATCTAAAGGTGGAAGATTTTTTTGAATCCAAGGTTTATATTCAAATTTAAATTGATTGGATTCGAGAATAGCTTGATCAGCAATTGAATTCAAATGTGTTAATTCATAATCAATAATTAATTCTTTTCCATAATCTTTTGGAGTCATGGAAGAAATATATAATGGGACTTTTATTTTTTTCTCCACCATTTACAGTAAGACAAATCTCACCACCTGTTGATAAATAGATTGGTGAATGAAAATCATTCAATGTCATTCCATCAAATATTTCTTCTATTCCTGAATATTTTTCAGATCTATCAAATTTCCAATAGCCATTCCACTCATTAATCACATCATGATGTTCTGTATATAACCAACCTGCAACCTCTGGGAATTTTCGAAAACTGTTAATCATCGCGTGATAATCATAACTCCAATCGATATCACCCGTACTTCCTTTGTAACCCCATACATTACCTGATTCAGAGTTTAAAAAGGGTTGATTTTTTTGTTTTAAATCCATCATAGTATAAATGAGTTCCTCCTTTGAAATTTTTTTCTGTTTGATCCTTTAAATAATTTTCCCATTCAAAACCAGGTAAGTATTGATGCCAGGAATTAAGATCAGTTGCTGTGTGCAACCCTCCACAACATAAAGAATTATCCTCAATAAGCCTAGACTGATCAAGTGATTTTGCTAGATAATACATAGAAGTCACCCAGTGATATGTTTCTGGTAAAATTTTGGAGGACCAAGCGTTTTCTTCGTTTTCATTTTGCTTTTTATCTTCAGGATCGATTTTTGTATATAGGCCCCACTGTTCATTAAAAATAACCCAAGAAAAAATTGAGGGATGATTATAATCTCTTTTTATCATTTCCTTCAATGTATATTCAGATTCGCTCCGCATTAGTTCATCAGGTTCACCCAAGAGTTAGGTAAATCCTCTACAACTAAGAGCCCCAATTTATCTGCCCAGTATAATTTCCTTGGCACCTCAACTTTTATGTGGACCCTAATACCATTCAATCCTATAGACTTGCTGCGTAAAATCTCCTCTTTAATAAAATTATCACTTGGAAATGTATAAAATCCATCGGGATGGTAGGATTGATCTAGTGCTAGTTGAAGGTATATTGGCTTGTTATTTAGGGCAACATAAGGGTAATCTGTTCCTGGTAAAATTTCAGTAGAAATCTTACGCATACCAAAATAGGATTTTATAGCATCATCAGAAAAAGTAACTTCGACATCATATAGATATGGATCTTCCAAAGACCACAATCTGGTATTAGGAATTTCAATGTCAAAATTTCTTTTTTGTTGCCCTGGTTTAATTTTAATGTCATGAATTATAAAACCTTTGTCAGTTTTAATTTTAAGCGATAATGGTAATTCATTTTTTGAATCATTTTTTAGATAAGTTGAAACATTTACTTTTTTGTTGTCAATATCTGGAGTGAAGTGAACTGCTTCAATATAATCTTGGCCTCTAGACTCTAGGGTATACCGTTTGCCAAATTCCTCTTGCGTTTCCATAACCTTGTTTTCCATATAGAGCATACCCCCTTTTTAAATTTATCTGGATCACCTGCATCATCATCAACTCGTATTACTAATTTTTGATCTGAATCATATTTTAAATAAGGTGTTAAATTAAAAGAAAAAGGAACATACCCGCCACGATGTTCCCCAATAAGCTTACCATCAAGCCATATTGTAGTTTCCCAATCACTAGCACCAATTGTAATAAAGGTCTTTTTTGTTTTCCATTCAGAAGGAACATTTATGACTCGAGAGTACCACCCAATATTTCCTTCATCTTTAACTTTAGACAGGTTAGAGCCCCAAGGAAAAGGGACGATGATTTTTTTGTCAAATTTTGTTTTTCCTAAGTGCCAATTTTGATCTAAACCAATATCATTTGGATCAAATCTAAATTCCCATACCCCATTTAGATTTTCCCAAATTGACCTACTAAAATCTGGACGAGGATGATCTGGTAATGGTATCTTTGATTGACCCATTATCTCTAGACTGCCTAAGAAGACGAATGTAGATACAAACATGTATTTTATGAATAATCTATGCATAATCGAATATTTAACTATTTGGTTACGGGATTAATTATTGACCACTGGAAATGATGATATCCTCAACCTAGCTCCCCCATTGGAACAAGCTCAATTATTTCATCTATTTCGTCAGATTCTACTGGGCTATCCATTAATTCCCCAACTAAACCTGTTTCATCTATTTTCCAATTGGGTATTTTTCTAGCAACTGCTTTTATCAATATTGGAGATGAATTATTTGTAAATGGAAAATTATTTTTAGGCCAATCTCTTTCTATAACTTCAAATGAATTATCAAAGTTATCTTCTAAAATTAATCCATAATTCCAATCAGAATCTGGATAAATTTCATATGTTGGCCAGCTATCTCTATCTGCATCTTGTTGCCATCTTGAGTCCGCAATAGCTGTTTTATCACTTGATTTTTCGACATATCTCTCTTTAATATTCAATGAAAAAGTTAAAGGACCATAATTTACACTTACGCTATTGTGATTTTTCTCCCATTTCTTTACAGAAATTTCTTTTGGAAAAATAAGTTTGACTATATCTCCATCAGTCCATTCTCTATTTATTTTAATATATTTTCCCGCTTCAATAGGTGTTTTAATTTCTTTTCCATTGATCAATATTTTCGACTTTGTTGACCAAGAAGGAATTCTGAAATATATTGGGGAAAAATCAGATTTATTTGATGATATATTAAAAGTTAAATCATCACTAAACGGATAATTTGTTTGATTAGTTATTGAAATAGTTGTGTTGTCTCCTACTAAGGCTTTAACCTTTGATGGTGAATATATAACAGCTGCTATTCCATTATCAGGTGTGGCCATCCATAAATTCTCAGTGAAATAGGGTAGTCCTTGTGTATGATTATGTTCACAGCACCTTGAACTAAATGGATTAAAATTTAAAAATGGTCCAGGGTTTTGGATGCCTGGTGAATGTGTTTCTGAATCGCTTACTACCATGTTAGGACTTGTCAAATATCTAACTGCTTTAAAATCTGGAGAAACTGACGCAGGGAATGCATTGAACGTTATGTTTTCTATGTGATCAGCCCAAAAAGGATCTCCAGTGATTCTTAATAGATGTTCATCGGAATTCATATGTTCAACTATACCACAAAGTTCAATTGCTTGTCTAGGGTCATCATAACCTGGTCTTGAATTTTCATCAGAACCATACATTCCACCAGGTACTTGTCCAAAATGTTCTCTGACAATATTAAAATTATCATAAGTGGCTTTTAAATACTTTTTATCCCCGTTTAATAAATAATATTGAGCAGGTGTTCTAAAAGCCTGAGCAATATTTACGTTATGCCAATCAATTAAATCTCGATACCAAGCTGGCCATTCAAAACCTTCCCTTTTTTCTTTCCAATTCTTGATTTTATCTAGTTTGTGTCCTCTACTAGTCCATGGTGCTGTTTTTCTATATATTTTTCAGCCAGCGATAATAGCCACTTCTCACCAGTTCGATTGTATAGCCATATAACACTATGAAAATTGTCTCCTCCTCTAACTCGAGCCCAATAATGATCTTCGGACAATAAATCTTTCTCTTCAATATCAAATTGAAATTTGAAATATTTTGTCATTAAGTCAATAACTCTGTCATCTTTGGAGTATTCGTAATAGGACTGAAGACAATATAACATTATCATATTTGGCCCAAAAATCAATTGCTTTCCTTTTTTTCAATTCTAATTTACTATCCCTACTATCTTCATCTATATAGCTTTCCCAAGCGAAATTTGGTCCAAAAAGCCATTCTCCCTCTGGCTTTTTAATACTGCCTCAATCAAATTTTTGCTTCATCAATAATTTCTTTATCCTCAGTAATATATCCAATATTGGCATATCCCTTTAACCAGTATGGGACTTCTTCCCAACCCCATTTGCCTTCTCCAGATTTAGATAACCAAGCATTATCTTTTTTATCTAACCAAGCACTGATTTCTCCCAAATTGCCTGTAAGACCCTTTTTTGTCTATTAAAATATTCCAGAAGCCACCCTTCAGGCTTGATTGAACCTACAGGAAGCTTAATTAATTTACTTGGCTGCAAAGGAAGTCTATTACTTACGTAATGTTTATTTGTCTCAAACGTTTCGGGAGAATCTACAGTTGATATTTCATTACCACAACTTAAAATCAAACAGGAGATCAAAAAAAGATAGTGATCTTTTATGCATTTATTCATTATAATATACGTTTAATTATTGTTTAAGATTTAACCATACAGACATCTCCCCTTCATCTCTATGTGCCCATGCGAAATATGGTATAGCTGTAAAATCAACTACATTATTTTTTGAATCAGTTGCTTTACCTAGAATTTTACCCATCCTTTGAGTAATTCTTCGTCAAAAGAATATTTGAATTGATCATTTGAATTTAACTTTATGTCAAGTACTCCGTTTGGATTATCCACTTGTTCTGCACAATAAACTAGTGGACCCTCTCTCAAAAGCAATTTTCCCTTTATTTGCAGCTACATTTTTATTTGATATCACTTTTTTAACCTCCATATCAAATGAAATTTCAATAGTATCACCAGATTTCCAATAGTTTTTACCTATAATAACAAATCCATTCTCAATTTGTACTTTTTGATTTTTGCCGTTGATTAATAAACCAATATTTGATTTCTTTCCGTCTATATATTTGTATAAATCACCTGGGAGTACTACGTTTCTAACCCAACCAGGTACTCTTATCTTTAAACCAGCCGTTAAATCTTTATCAACATCTTCAATAATTAATTTAACTGAACCATCCCAAGGATATTTTGTTGTTTGACTCAATTTTATTTTTTTCCCATTAATATCAAATTCTGCAGTATTTCCAATAAATAGATTTATGAAAATATCATTTTCCTTTAATGAATAAATATATCCAGAAAGAGAAGGTAATACTCTTACAATATTTACTGGGCAACATGAAGTATCAAACCAAGGAGATCTTTTGATCATACCTTGATTAAATTTGTAGATTCCGTCAGACTCTAATGGGTTTGGATAGAAATAAGTGTCTCCCTCTAAAGATATCCCAGGAAGAAATCCGTTATATAGTGTGCGTTCAAAAACATCCATGTATTTTACATCACCAGTAAGAAGAAATAATCTATGATTCCATAACATCATCGAAATAGCAGCACAGGTCTCTGTATATGCAGTTTTATTAGGTAATTGATAATCAGGGCCAAATCCCTCAATATGTGGTTCTGATCCAATCCCACCGGTTAGATATGTCTTGTGATTAACTATATCATTCCATATCGAAAAAAGACTTTCATTATATTCATTTGATCCTGTTAATGCTGCAATATCAGTCGCACCAGCATACAGGTAGCCAGCTCTTACTGAATGTCCCACTGCCTTACGTTGTTTAACAAATGGTTTATGATCTTGATGGTAAGGTCCATAAAGTTTGTGCCCCTCAGAATTTCCTCTTTGGTCTACGAAAAATTTTGCAAGATCTAGGTATTTTTTTCACCAGTTACACGAAAGAGTTTAACCAAACCAATCTCTATTTCTTCATGACCAGGCACTCCCATGTTTTTATTTGGTCCAAAGACACTGTATATTAAATTTGCGTTTTTAATTGCTACATTCAATAAGTCATTTCTCCTGTTGCAAGGTGGTTTGCTACAGCCGCCTCATACATATGTCCTACATTATATAATTCATGATTATGAATTAAATAAGACCACCGTTCTTTACCGGTTCTCATATGATAAGGCATGTCTCCTGGTATACCCTCTTTATGAACACTAGAAGGATCAATAGTCCTATTTGTATATAGATACCCATCTTCTTCTTGTGCCGCAGCTATCTTAAAAATTACACTATCAACATATTCCTTCAATTCAGGGTCAGGATTAACACTTAGTGAGTAACTTGCCCCTTCTACAATTTTAAATACATCAGAATCATTATAAAAAATCCCTTCAAATTCTCCCTCTTCTAATCTGCCTGCAACTGCAAAATTTCTAATTCTCCCTGTCTCTTCGCTTTTTTAAAAGTATCTGGAATTGTGACCTCTCTATTAGTATTTATTCTAGGCGCCCAAAATTCGTCGTTAATAGAAACACTCGTAAAAGGAACAGGTGAGAAGGGATAATCTTTTATCCTTTGAGCTTTTACAGATGATATACTTATTGTGATTATAAGAATCAGAATTTTTAATTCAATTATTTTGGTCATTGCGCTAGCTTTTATATATGTGAATGTTTAATTAAAATAAATATAAACGTTTTTTTTACATTTATTAGTTTTTTCATTGTATTTGTTCATTATAATTGTAATTAGTTTCCCATTTCTTTAATACTTAAGAAATGATGTCATAATCAGAAATTATTCCTAATTAATAGCCATAAGAATAGATATTTAATAGATTAAATCGTTCAGTGTTTGGGTCAAAATACTTATGCTTCTAATCTAAGCTTTGTATTAATTGATTTTAAAGGGAGATATTAAGTCACTCAAATATTCCTAAATAAAATTATCCACTTTTTTATAGGCTTCAATTACGGCTAATTCTCCTGCTTTATAGGGTCTAGGAATTTCCATGCTCCATCCCCAAAACACCTTTAAAACCTCTGGAATAAATATATTTAAATATATTTTTATAATTTATTTCACCTGTTGTAGGTTCATTTCTACCAGGGTTGTCACCTATCTGAAAATAAGCAATTTCATCCCAACATTTATTTATATTAGGAATCAGATTTCCTTCCTGGATTTGTTGATGATAAATATCAAATAAAATTTTACAAGAAGGAGAATCTACAGTTTTACATATTTCATAAGCCTGAGGACTTTCAGATAAAAATAAACCTGGGTGATCTCTAAAATTTAACGGTTCTAAAACCATTACCAAGCCGTGAGGTTCGAGCAGAGAAGAAGCCTGTTTTAAACTTTCTACAACGTGGGCTGTCTGATAAAACATATTCTGCCTCATGTCCACATGACCAGGAACAACAGTCATCCATTTGGCGTTTACACGTTTAGCTACTGGTATTGCCTTCTTTATAAAATCTAAAAACTCTGCTCTTAAATTTAAATCACCACTTGCAAGATTAGGTTTTTGCCAATAAATCTCATGAGCTACAAAAACACCCATACTAAGCCCCCTTTTTTGCATGGTTTTGGCCATTTTTTCTTGGAGACTAACATCACGAATTCGCATATCATTATCTTCAAAAGCAGTAAAACCCTGATCAGCCATAAAATTGAGCTGATCAATTGGGTTTTTTTGCCTGCATGATGTCGAAACATGCCTAGATGAGGTGCATACTTTAAATTATAATTATATGCTTTAGTATAATTATTTGCAAAGAGATTTGTATTAGCGAGACCAATACCAGCGATTATTGAAGCTTTTGTAAAATTTCTACGATTCATTTTTAAATCATTTTTGTTTTTCCCGGCATTGGAATAGGATAATTTCCTTCGCTGTCTGGTAATGACGGAGGAGTTGTTTCCCAAGTAACTTTTTCTGGCATTAAATGTAACTTAGAATTTAATGCTTCTTCCATTGTTATTTTTTTACCAGTGTAAGTTGCCATTCTTCCTAAAATTGCTGTTAAGGTGCTCATTGCTCCATTTTCAGCATCTGAAATTACTCCCCCATTACGAATTGACGCGAATAGCTTATTGTGTTCTACTTGATAAGGGTTTGGATCATCACCCCATTTTTTTGGATACTTGTATTTAGAGTTTCCGTCTAGGTTAGTAATTTCTCCTTTACCAATCTCAATACTCCCTTTAGTACCTTGGAAGACTTCATCTACTCTTCTCATTGTACCCCTAATGTGCCGACATTGACTTGAAATCACAGCACCACTGGCATATGTAAATTCAACAAAATGATGATCAAAAATTTCACCATGGTCTTTTCCAGTTCTTACTTGTCGTCCTCCCATACCTTGAGCTGAAATAGGATAATCTCCAATAAACCAATTTGCAACGTCAATATTATGAATGTGCTGTTCTAAAATATGATCTCCACAAAGCCAGTTAAAATAATACCAATTTCTCATCTGGTATTCCAACTCGGTTTGCCCAGCTTGTCTTTTTTTTGTCCATACACCTGCATCATTCCAATATACTTCTTGACCACCTCTAATTTTACCGATTTCACCTTCGTCTACACGTTGTTTTAAATCAATATATTTTGACTCATAGTGCCTTTGTAATCCAACTACAACATTAAGTTTTTTAGCTTTGGCTATTTTTGCAGCAGCTAGAACTTTACGAATTCCTACTGGGTCTGTTGCTAAGGGTTTTTCCATAAATACGTGTTTATCATTTTGAATTGCATATTCAAAATGATAAGGACGAAAACCAGGAGGTGTAGTTAAAATTACAACATCTGCTAAATCAATAGCTTTTTTATAAGCGTTAAAACCTACAAATCGGTTTTTTTCTTTAACGATTATCTTTTTCTCACCATCAAAATGCTCTTTGATACCTTTTAAGCTTTTCTCAATTCTATCTGCAAAGGCATCAGCCATTGCTACAAGCTCAACATTTTCATCAGCAGTTAGAGCCTGTACAGCAGCTCCAGAACCTCTTCCTCCACAACCTACAAGAGCTAACTTTAATTTCTTTTCTCTGTTTACATTAGCCATAGCCTCAACGGTTGCACCTGTAGATAAAACACCTGTAATAACCAGTGTTGAATTTTTTACAAAATTTCTTCTAGTCAGATTATTTTTTTTCATTTTAATATATTTAGTTATTCCAATATTTTTTTTGCATTTCTGGAGTTGGTGTCTTTAATGGCCTTACTATTCTAAAACCGACAAACGGTGCATCTGTATGCCACCAAAGGCTTTTAGGGATTTGTGGATCTCTTTTTTTCCATTGGCTAGAAGAGGGTCTTTTAGAAGCGCTTCTAAGCCTACTAGCTGAATCTGTCCAAGATCCACCCTAACAACTCGAGGGTAAGTTTTAGAGGGCTTCTCGTAGGGATTGATGGTGGATTTTCCTTTTCTATTTACATAAGCAGTAGGGGTATATTTATCTAATGTCCACTCTGAAACGTTTCCATGCATATCATATAAGCCCCAAGGATTTGGTTTTTTTTGTCCTACTTTATGATAGGATCCCATACTGTTTTTCTTTGTACCAAGCATAAATATTCAAATCTTTAGGATCCTCCCCAAAAGAATATGCTGTTTCTGTGCCTGCTCGACAAGCATATTCCCACTCTGCCTCAGTTGGCAATCTATAAAAATTACCAGTCATTGCAGAAAGCCATTCACAGAATTTTAGTGCTGCCAATTGTGTCATACAGATAGCTGGGTAACCATCTATACCCATACCAAAACTCATATCGGTGTAAGGTTGTGTAGCACCCGATACTGCGTCAACTTCTAAATTTACTTCTTTACCGGATAAAGCTTTGGATTGTTTTGCATCGATTTCCCTAGCAATAAAAAGCTCATAAAGATCCCAAGTGATTTCATATTTACCCATCCAAAATGAAGCAATTTCAACCTGGTGTTTAGGGCCCTCATCCCCAAAATATCCTGATTCAGACTTATTGCTTCCCATGGAAAAAGTTCCTCCAGGTAAGAACACCATATCTATTTTTTGACTGGTACCAGGTATTGATTGTTGATAATCGGAATTGATAGATTCTGTTTGAAAAAGAATAAATAATAAAAAAAGCTTAAAACTCAAATACATAAAATCAAAAAATAATTAATTTGGATACACTTAATTTAAATAAATTAATGCTTTACTGATAATTTAAAGCTGGTTTTTGATTCATAAACATCTCCTGGATTAAGTCTAACCGATGGAAAATTTTCTTGGTTTGGAGAATCTGGAAAGTGTTGAGTCTCTAGGCAGAAACCTGTTCTGTATTTATAAGTACCATCTAACTTATTTGGTAATGTACCATCCAAAAAATTACCCGAGTAAAATTGTATACCAGGTTCATCAGAATACACTTCAAGTAATCTTCCAGAAATTGGTTCATAAGCGGAAGCAACAAAACGGGAATTTGTCATCTTGATTAACTACCCAACAATGGTCATAACCTAGTCCATTTTTAAGTTGGGTGTTTTCATTATTGATTTGTTTTCCTATTGCTTTAGCCTTCCTAAAATCAAAAGGCGTTTCAGTTACATCCATTAAGTCACCCTTAGGTATTAGTGTTTTATCAACAGGTATAAATTTGTCAGCATTGATTACAAGTTCGTGATTAAGAATGCTTTTATCGAAGTCCGATGTTAAGTTAAAATAGGAATGTTGAGTAAGATTTATAATGGTTGGCTTGTCAGTTGTTGCTTCATACTTTACGATAAGCTCATTGTTATTTTTTAAAGTGTAAGTTACCTTTGTATTCAAATTGCCTGGATACCCCTCTTCCATATCTTTACTAAAATAAGTTAGCTCAAGAGAAGATGTTGTGTCGTTTACTATTGTTTTTGTATCCCAAACTACTTTGTCAAAGCCTTTCATACCCCCATGTAGATGGTTTACACCATTATTTACTGCAAGGGTATACTCTTGGTCATCTAGAGTAAACTTTCCATTAGCTATTCGGTTACCATAACGCCCAATCAGCGCTCCAAAATATGGAGTTTCGGTTTCATATTCTGCTAAAGTATTGTATCCTAATACAATATCTTTATAATCTCCATTTCTATCCGGTGCGGTCCAAGAAGTTATTATCCCACCATAAGAAATGATACTTATTTCCATCCCTAACTTATTTCCTAAAAGGAATTGAAAAACTTCTTTGCCATCACTAGTTTTACCAAATGATTTCTTTGTTATTGTTGTCAATTTTGATAATTGTTTTTTTTTTGAAAATTTATCACATGAGTAACATATAAATAGAAATATTGAAAATAATGAAAAACTCAGGAGGTTATTTCTAAAGATATTCATACTCATACTTTTATACATTTTTGTTTGGATTAAATTATGATTAATATATTCTATTCACTGTCAAATTCAATTTGAAAATGATTTGATTAATATTTATTTAAATACGATTTATAAATGTAAAAAAAACGCTTATATTTGCAATGACTTTTCGCACACTTTATTCAAGTCTATGGCTTTTTCTCTTAATTCATTGAAAAATATTCAAAAATTAAAACCTTAGAATAATACTAAAAAGTTAATGTCAACTAAAAGTTAAATGAATCTAAATAAGACGACAGATAATATTGTTATTATATCTCCAGGTCGAATAAATCTTATCGGTGAGCACCTAGACTACAATGGAGGGTATGTCTTTCCAGCAACCATTAATCATAATATATCACTTAAATTTTCTAGGACACAAAACAATCAATGTTTAATAATTTCAGAGGGTTTTGGATCGTTCAAAATAGATATAAATGATACTGTAAATATAAGTTCTAATCACTGGGAGAACTATATATTAGGTGTGATTGACGGGATTAATAAAATAAGACCCAATAAATTAGAAGGTTTTAATTGTAATATTACTGGAGATCTACCTGCAGGAGCAGGAATAGCGTCCTCTGCTGCTCTAGAATGCGGAATTGCTAAAGGTTTAAATCATTTATTTAATTTAAAAATAAATGAACAGGATCTTATTAATTTATGTGTTAAAGCTGAACATAATTTCGTAAAAAATAATTGTGGAATTATGGACCAATATTCCATATTTAAAGGAAAAGCTCAAAAGCTTGTTCTCTTGAATTGTGCAACATTAGAATCTGAATTTTTTCACTTTGATTTTAGTGACTACTCAATTATTTTACTTAATTCCAACGTACATCATAATCTTTCAGAAAGCGAATATAATTCTCGTAGAAGAGAATGTGAACAAGCACTCAAAATCATACAAAAAATACCATTCAAACTATAATTATCTAGCAGATGTGCCTGAAAATATTATTGAGTCACTAAAAGGTCGTTTATCTAAAAAACTTTACAAAAGAGCAATATATGTTTCGCAAGAAAATGCTAGGGTATTAGAATCAGTATCTCAACTAAAAAAAAGAGATATAGTAAAGTTTGGTGAATTAATGTATAAATCCCATGATGGTTTATCTAAAAAATATGAAGTGAGTTCTTCAGAGCTGGATTTTTTAGTTGAATTGACAAAGGACTTACCTTATGTTGTTGAAGCCGATTGATGGGTGGTGGCTTTGGTGGATCAACAATTAATATAATTGATAAAAAATTCATTAATGAATTTATAGGTTTGGCCTCTAAAGAGTATAAAAGTAAATTTAATTTAAATCTTGTTCCGCTAGAGGTCGAAATTTCAGATGGTGTTAGTGTTGTAGATTTTAAATAAATGGATTTACAAAATAAAACTCATCGAAGGAAAAATATCCTGACCGGTGATTGGATACTTGTTTCTCCTCATCGTTTAGCCCGTCCATGGCAGGGTAAAAAAGATAAACCTCAAAGTAACAGTCAACTATCTTACGATCCTAATTGCTATTTGTGTCCAGGGAATGAAAGAAATAATGGTGAAAAAATCCAATATACAAAGACGTATATGTTTTTAAAAATGATTTTAGCGCACTAAAAGATGAGCCAACACAGCTTTATCTAGATGGGCTTTTTGAGGCAAAGAGTGAGTCGGGTATTTGTAAGGTAATTTGTTATTCTGATAATCATAAAACAACTTTACCAATTTTGAAAGTAAATGCAATTGAAAAAATTATAAAAGTTTGGCAAAACGAGTATCAAACATTAGGTAAAAAACCAAATATCAATCATGTGCAGATTTTTGAAAACAAAGGCTCAATTATGGGGTGTTCGAATCCACATCCCCATGGGCAAATATGGGCACAAAAATCAATCCCCACAGAGGCTAGGAAAAAAAGATATTCAACAAAAAAGATATTGGGATCAAAATGGATTGAGCTTGTTGGGAGAATATTTGAAACAAGAACTTAAGATAGAAGATCGAATTATCTTAAAAAATTCAAGTTTTATTGCACTTGTTCCTTTCTGGGGAAGTTGGCCATTTGAGACAATTATTATCCCTAGAAGGCATGTTGTTTCTATTTTAGATTTTACTAAAAAAGAAGTTATTGATTACGCTCAAATATTAAAAGACCTAACAACTCGATACGATAATTTATTTGAAACATCATTTCCATATTCTGCTGGGATTCATCAAGCGCCTACCAATGGACAAAACAATGAACATTGGTGTTTTCATATGTGTTTTTATCCACCTCTACTTCGATCCGCAGATATTAAGAAATTCATGGTTGGGTACGAGATGTTCGCTGAACCACAGAGAGATATTACTCCAGAAGTAGCAGCTGAATATCTGAAGAAATCTCCCAATATTCATTATTCAAAAGTTTAGCTCTGGAATATATATGAGTTAAATTTTAAAAAGAAAACAACTCAACAGTTTCATTATTTATAGAGACCAAAACAAATTTATTAGTTCCTTTACCTTTTATAATTTTAATATCTCTAACTTCTCCATCTATTGCAAATCCAGATTCTAATAATGATGAAGATTTCCAATTTAATCCTTTATAATCACTCTTTAATGAAACAAAATGTCCATATGAAGAATCACATTTTCCTATACTGATCTGATTAGCGTAAAAGTTTCCACCTGCTAAAAAATCAGTAATACCATCGCGGTTAAAGTCATCAACAGCAAAACTGTATATCGGTGACATTTGCAAGTCTTTTGGTAGTTTTTGAATTTCAAATTTTCCAAATCTTTTATTCTCTAGAAACACAGACTCAAAAGTTACTGATTGTAACCTTTCTGAACCTTTCAATCTTTCTTTAGGGAAAACATCTTCAAATTTACTTTTTGCATATTTCTGGTAAGATCGATATTCCTTTTTTAGCTTCACTAACTGACCAGCCATTTCATCTAAACTATAATATGGGTATTCATTACCATCCTTGAAATAACTCATGACTGGATCTGTTTGAGAATTCTCATCAAAATCTTTAATATATAGGCTTACTGGAAAATCAACAGATGCTTTTAAATTGGTATTCAATCCAAAATTACCAAGCAAAAGGTCTTGATCTCCATCTCCATCTACATCTGCTTTTTCAATAGTATTCCACCATCCAGATGTGTTCTCTATCTTTTTTTCATTAAGTGGTGCAACATTAAAGTCAATTATAGTAATTGGCATCCATTCTCCAACCTCATTTAATTCTTTTGAGTCCTCTAACCATTCAGCATCTGTAACCATACCTAAATTTACATTGTTAGCAAAAGTATTTTCAGTAAAATCGTAAAGGGCACCATTTCCATCTCCCAGTAACAATCTGCTCCTGTAATATTTACCATAAGCCCTAGGGATGGATCTAGCGCCAACGAAGATATCCATATTTCCATCAGAATTAAAGTCTCCAGGAACTGCACAAGATCCATTAAAGTTAAGCTCAGGATGTAAATTAGACTTTTTGAAGTTCCCAAAACCATCATTTATATATAGTCTGTCTTTCGTAGTCAAGTCGTCAAAAGGTTCTCCGCCACCGCTCACTACATATAAGTCCTGGTCGTTATCATTATCGACATCAAAAAAAACTACACCAACATCTTCAGATGCTCTATCTTTATAAAAATCTTTAATATATTTTCTTTTAAAGTTTTTATTTCCATTTTGTATTTGTAGGTACAATGCACCACTTTGATTCTTAGCTCCACCTATATAAAAATCTTCGAGTCCGTCCCCATTAACATCAGCTACTGAAACTTTTGGTCCTTCATTTGAAATCATTCTAGGCATCAGCTTATCATATTTAAAATCTACAAAATCATTTTCTAAATGTTTAAATCCTATGCCCCCTGAATTCTGAATCTTTTTGAAAATCTTATTCCCATTTTTAGAATCTACATCTAGAGAGTTTGAATATTTTGAATCGTTATAATTAAAAGTAATCGTTGTGTTTGCAGGAATATCATTTAATTTCTCTTCTTTACCATTGAACCATTTTACATTGACTTCATCAATTATATCTAAACTATCTAATCCAAAAATTAAAACTGGTTCAACTGATGAAATCCACCCTCTTGTAGGAAACAACTCTTGAAATTGTTTACCATGTTTAGTTTTAATAATAACTTTATTACCTATACCTAAGGTGTTTTTTGGACTGCCACTAAACTGTACTTTCAAATAACCTTTTTCCCTTTTATCAATTGTATTTTCATAGATTGATACTGGAGCATTGAGATTATTTACAACTACATCCAAATCACCGTCATTATCAAAATCTCCATATGCTATTCCATTAGAAGTTCCATTTAAATCCAAACCCCATTTTTGAGATACATCCTCAAACTTGAATCCATTATTTTTAAAGGCAATATTTGGAACCTCACCACCTGGAATTGAATTAATAATATCTGAATAACTTAATTCTTTAGTTTTGTCTTGTTTATCGTATTCAAAATTGATAAAGTCTAAATTATTTGGTCTGTGTGGAATTCCATTGGTTACTATCAAGTCTTTATTTCCATCTAAATCATAATCCGCAAATAACGCTCCCCAACTCCAATCGGTAGATGATATACCACTAAATTCCCCAACTTCACTAAATTTTACTGAACTTTTACTAAACAAGGTGCCTTGACTAAGCTGTAACATATTTCTTGGATATTGAAAATGGTACGAATAATCTAATTTGAATTTGTATATATCATAATCTTCGAAGTTTGCTGAAGATTTCAATAATTCTTCTTTATGTGGTCTCATGTCAAGAGATACAAGATCAATCCAACCATCATTATTAATATCAGCAGCATCATTTCCCATAGAAAAGGTAGATGTATGCCCCATCGATCCCACAATATTTTCTGTAAAGCCCCCTTTTTGATTATTGTAATACAAGTAATCATTCTCATGAAAATCATTTGAAACATAAATATCTGGATATCCGTCATTATTGAAATCAGATATATTTAACCCTAAACCGTATCCATTTGGACCACCATAAATACCAGCCTCTTGACTAACGTCGATAAATTTTCCATCTTCATTTTTAAATAATAAATCACCAGACATTTTATCTCTTGTTTCGCGAATCTGACCTGGACGATATGCATTAGGTGTATGCATTGCTTGGTTAACTAGAAACATGTCTAGGTCACCATCGATGTCATAGTCAAAAAATGTAGCTTGGTGAGCATGTGTTTTAATATCCAATCCGTATTTAGCAGCACTTTCAATAAATGTATTATCTCCTTGATTTATGTATAACTTATTTGATCCTTTTATGTTTTTAAACCCATCAATCATGCAGACATATATATCCAATAAACCATCATGATTAATATCAACCATTGTTGAACCTGTTGACCAGCTCTTAATACCAATCTCTCCTCCAATTCCAGATGTTTCTGTTATATCCTCAAACTTAAAATCTCCTTGATTTAAATAAAGTCTATTAGTTTCTTGATTAGCAGTTAGAAAAATATCTGGAAGCATATCGTTGTTTATATCACCAATTGAAACACCGCCACCCATGTACATGTTATTATAACTTAAAATACTCAATTCATCTGTCTCGACAATTTTATTGGAAAATTTTATGTTAGTTTGATTTGGTGATTTTAGTTCATAAAGTACCTCTCCTCCAGTTTTAATATTTAATTCACAACGAATAAAAATCATTGATATAAAACCAATAAGC
Organism: Flavobacteriaceae bacterium; assembly: GCA_038143795.1. Lineage (GTDB taxonomy): Bacteria > Bacteroidota > Bacteroidia > Flavobacteriales > Flavobacteriaceae > UBA11891. Next base: position 393,847 of record JAYQMQ010000001.1, read on the forward strand.
ACTGATGTATTAATTAAATTTTTCATGACTCTGATTTAATCATTTTAAGTAAATTTAATATTCATAAAACTCCATAGCTTTATTATTTCTTGCTATCAATAGCAGATTTTTTTGTTTTTGGTCTAGAATCTTAATATCTCTAATTTCACCGTCCAAAATAAGACCACTTTCATCAGTTTTAGAGACAATAAAATTCCCATCCCCTAATCCTTTTAAAAGATGTCCATAACTCGCATCATATCTTCCTACCTCAGGTTTGACCTTATATAAATTACCCCCTATTACTAAATCAATTATACCATCATTATCAAAGTCTGATGCTTCAATAGCGTATATAGGTGAAATTTGAGATTCTTTTGGTAAAGGTTTAATTTTAAAAGACCCATCTCCATTATTTAAAACTAAAACGCTTTCTAGCATTGTAACCTTATGAACTATTGAACTCTCCAGTTCTTTTTTAGTAAATAAATCATTAATTGTTTGCCCTTTGTATTCAGAATAGTTTACATATTTTTTTTTCAGATAAGGTAATTGCTTAATCAAGTCATGACGCAGTACCAATGGATATGATTTGCCTTGATTATAATTACATATAATCTGTTCAATTGAACCATTATTGTCAAAATCATTTATATAACATGAAATTGGTTCAGTTGTACTTGCTTTAAATCTTGAATTCAGTCCATGGTTACCAATAACAAAATCAATATCCCCATCTTTATCGATGTCTGAAGAAGTAATTTGGTTCCACCAACCAGAAGTGTTTTTTAAACCTACCTGTTCTGAAATTTCAATAAAATTTGAATCATTATTTTCAAAAACTTTTATTCCCATCCATTCCCCAACAATAATTAGATCATCATCATCATCATTGTCAAAATCGGCCCATTCAGCGTCTGTTATCATTCCAAGGCCAATCATTTCTGGTGCTACGTTTAATGTTATATCCGTAAATTCTCCTCTCCCATTATTTTCCAAAATATATCCATTTTGTGGAACCCCAATAAGTCCCGGTTTTAGTCTAACCCCTATAAATAAATCTAAGTCTCCATCTTCATCAAAATCACTAGGCAAAACAACAGAGGTACTTTCCGGTTTTGATACAGGTAAAAGCTGAGATGACCTCGAGAATTTTCCAGTGCCGTCATTTATATAAAGTCTATCGAATAATGCATATGAAGAACCAGAAAATTCTACACCGCCACTAGAGACATATAAATCTTTATCACCGTCACTATCAGCATCAAAGAAAACAACCTGAGAATCCTCACTACCCTTATCCTCTTCAAATATTTCTTGATTTGATGCTACAAACTTATTCTGGCTAACATTTAAAAAAAGCTTTCCTGAGATATCTTTTGACCCACCAATATAAAAATCCATATTTCCGTCATTATTTACATCCCCAAGACCAATTTTAGGCCCTTCAGTAGATTTCATATGATATAACAATCGATCTCTATCAAAATCAACATAGCTATTTTCTTCATGCTTATAATCTATATCAACTTTTTTAGTTATGTTTTTTAAAATTGTGGGTTTTTGATTAATTGTTTTTATTGGATGATTAATTTTTTCAGCCTGGGCTTCACTTATTATTACTTCTTGATTTACTAAAACATTTGTCATAATAGTTCTTTTACCATAATACCAATCGACAATTAAAGAATCAATAATAGAAATACCTCCTAGACCAAAATGCATGATATTATCCACTGATGATTGAAACCCTCTATTGGGAGATTGTTCTAAATAAAAAATTTGATCATTTGACTTAATTTTTACTTTAGCTCCAACACCATTTATATTCATCTTCTCACCTTTTAATTTTACTTTTAAAAAGCTATTTTCACTGTGTTTTTTAGTTGAGTTATTTTTATAAATGAAGGGAGGCATATTGACATTATTTACAATTAAATCTAAATCCCCATCATTATCCAAATCGCCATATGCAGCACCATTTGAATGGCTAGGGGTGTCCATACCCCAAGATTTAGTTACATCTTTAAATCCAAGATTTGAATCACCAGCATATGTGTAATTTGATATCCTTGTAACAGGTATAATATCGATAAGCTTCTTATAATCAACACTCCTATTATCAATAACCATTTTTTTGATTTCTTCATCAGAGATAAAGTTTAAATAATCTTGGTCAAGAATATCTTGTGCCAAGCCATTAGCAATAAATAAGTCTTTATGGCCATCATTATCAAAATCTGTTATAAGAGCACTCCAACTCCAATCTGTAGCCTCAACTCCAGCTAATCTTCCTACTTCACTAAATGATAATTTATTTCTAAAAGAAACACCATTATTTCTATGGAGCATATTTCTTGTAAACTGATGATAATATCCATTTTTTAAATTGTATTGATATTTATCCCAGTTCTCAAAAGTCATTGTTGTTTTATACCTATCATCATCCTTTGGTAACATCTCCGTAACAAAAATTTCAGGAAAACCATCACCTGTAATGTCTGCTATATCTGATCCCATCGATGCAACACTTATTGATCTCATTTGATTTTCTAAGTCTTCTGAAAAAGTCCCATCGCCATTGTTCATGTAGATATAATCTTTTTCAAAAAAATCGTTACTAACATATAAATCAAGCCATCCATCTTTATCAAGATCAGCAACTGAAACACCTAAACCAAAACCAATTTCACTACCATATATTCCAGCTTCCTCGCTTACGTCGATAAATTGACCTGCTTCATTACGAAATAATTTGTCACCTCCTCTTTCATCCCTTATATCTCTTTCATTTTTTGAAGATTGAAACTACCTATTGCTGTATATGAGTTGTTTAGTAAGTAAACATCCAAATCTCCATCTTTATCGTAATCAAAAAACTAGCATGGGTTGAGAGACCAGTGTCGGCTAATCCCATTTGCTCTGCTTTTTCAGTAAAAGTTCCATCACCGTTATTTATAAAGAATTCATTTTGCTTATTGTCTCCATTTATATCACCAGAATTACAAACATATATATCTAACCAGCCGTCAGAGTTAATGTCTACCATTGAAACCCCAGTTGACCATGCACGATTTCCTCCAACCTTAGCTGTTTTTGTTATATCTTCAAATGTAAAATCACCTTTATTTATAAATAGTCTATTAGGGAGTTGATTAGCAGTAAAATAAATATCTAATAACCCATCATTATTTATGTCCCCAAGGCCTACACCTCCACCATTATAAAAATTTCTGTATTTATAAATATTAAATTCATCCGAGTATTTAAGCGTATTTTCAAAATCAATTTTTGTTTTTTCTACACTTAATAATTCAAAAATTAAATCATCATTACCAATAATTTTTTTACAAGAAATTGAGATAATAAATATTAATAGATAGAAAAAATAAGTACTTCCATTTAGATTCATTACATCATATGTTTTCAATTATTGTAGTAGTTTTTTTAGCTTTCAACTTTAGGTTTTAGGTCTCTAAATAATATATTTAATTCTCCCATTACTGATGATGGTTTGATTAATATTTTTCTATTACCATCAATTTTGACATAATTATATTTTACAAAAATATCGTCTGTATTAGGGACTTTAATAAATTTATTCCCTCTATAGCCCTTTAGAAAAAACCTTATTGTCTGTTCTAGTAAATTATCTATTGACATTTCCTTATTGTATATAGAGTAGTTTTTGAAATGAATATGGGCTTTATATTCATTTATAGGTATTGAGTTACCTTGAATATTATTTGGGAAAAATCAAATTGTACTGGATAATCAAAACCTTCATTTAAATCTATTTTAACCATTGTCCCTCCTCTAGAAGGAAGAAATAAACCTTCTCGATTTCCCTTAAATACATAATAGTAAAAATCATCATAAGTCATCCCTAGTTTTACTCCATAAACGATACTATCATATCTTATAGTTTTTCTTGACTCTTCATAAACTAGCTTATCAAATGATTTGTTATCTATCAAAGATGAGTTACAATGAAAAACAATCGAAAGCCCAATACAACATATGATCAATTTTAAAAATTTCATAAACTTAGTTTTCATTAGATACACTATAACATCTTAATTTTCCATTACTTGATGATATCAACACATGGTTTTTATTGCCAACGTGGATTTGTTTAATATCTCTTATCTCCTCTTTGATAAAAATTCCTGACTCACTAGATCTTACAGCCCTAAATTCTTCATTATTTATGATTTTCATAAACTGCGCCATGACTTGCTGCATATATACCTGTTTGTGGTTTGGCTCTAAATTGATTTCCTCCAATTATAATATCAATTTTTTCATCATTATTATAATCACTTAAAAGCGCTGCATAAATTGGAGAAAGCTGAGAGTTGATAGGTGATTTATCCAAGCGAAATTTATTGCCTTGTTTATTCCATAAAATTGAAGTAGAACAATTATTAATATTCAATTCAATTGCCTCTTCCAATTCTTGGACTTCAAAAATATCATTTATGGTCTGCCCCTTATAATCATTATGCTTTATATACTTTTTTAACAAATAGGGTAATTGAGAGGTAATCTCCTTTTTTTTGTGCTATTGGGAAGGACTTTTCACCATTAAAAATTGATATTATTTGTTCAAACTTTCCATTATTATCAAAATCATTTATGTGCATCTTTATAGGTTTCTTGGCCGAAGCTTTGAAGAATGAATTTTCTCCTAAATTACCTGCTAACAAATCTTGATAACCATCACCATCTAAGTCAGCTTTTTCAACTGAATTCCAAAAGCCATTTGAACCATCTAATCCTAAACTAGAAGTCTGATTTAAAAACTTACCTTGTTCATTTGAAAATATGCTAATAGGCATCCACTCACCTACAATAACTAAATCATCATTACCATCACGATTATAATCAAAATTTAATGCGTCCGTTACCATCCCAATATTTTTAAAGTTTGGTGCAACCTTATCTGATACATCTTTAAAATTTCCATTTCCATCATTTTCTAAAATATAGCTTGAAACGGGAATACCATACTTTGAAATTTCCATCCTCCCACCCAAAAAAAGATCATTATCGCCATCTTTATCATAATCAATAGCAACCGCTGTTGATGTGCAAATAGGAGTTTTATCAGGTAAAAGCTGAGTTGATTTTGTGAAATTACCTATCCCATCATTAAAGTACAATCTATCAAACAGAGCAAATGAGTTTTTAGAAAAAGCCATACCACCACTACAAACAATTAAGTCCATATCATTATCCCGGTCAGCATCAAAAAAGCACTCCAGTATCTTCAGACTCCTTATCTTTTTCAAAAACAGTATTATTTGATAAATAGAAGCCAGATTTATTTTGAATAAATAAGCTTCCAGGGCTATCTTTTGCTCCACCAACAAAGAAGTCTTCCAATCCATCTCCATTTACATCTGCAACTGCCATTTTTGGTCCTTCATTTGACTTCATATGATATAAAAGCCGTTCCCTATCAAAGTCAATAAAATTATTTTCTTTATGGTTGTATCTTATACCTAGTTTATAAGTTACATCATTGAAAATTGGTTTTTTTATTCCAATTGAATCATTACCTATGGTTAAATTTGTCTCACCCTCTACATAGGATAAAAATTGGTTAGCCTTTATATTTTCTTTGATTGTTTTTTTATTGTCAGGCCAAATAATTGTTAGAGTATCTACTACATTATCTTTCCCTAAACCAAAATTTAGCCTAGAATCAATAAATGACATTGATCCTCTCATAACAAATAGTTCTTTGAAATACTTTTTATTACCAACTTTAAGAATCACTTTTGCTCCAATAGATGGTGCGCCGTGCTTATTTTTGGCCGAAATTGTTAAGAAATTATTCTTTTTTTCTCCCAAATCGATATCATTCCTATATACAAACGGTTTGTTGTTTATGTTATTTACAATTAGATCAAGATCTCCATCGTTATCTATATCCCCATAGGCAGAGCCGTTTGAAAATCCCTTTTGATTCATCCCCCATTGCTTAGAAATATCTTCAAACTTTAATTTACTAGTTTGGGAAAACATGTAGTTTGCTATTGGTTCAGAGGGAATGTTATCAATTAATTCTTTAATTACCTCCCCTTTGTCCTGAAACATTTGTCTAATCAATGTAGTATTATTATAAAAATCAATATAGTCTTGATCTAAAAGGTCCTTAGCAATACCATTTGTAACAAATATTTCATTCAAACCATCTAGGTCAAAATCTACCATTTGGACTCCCCAGCTCCAGTCGGTGGCACTAACACCAGAATATCTTGAAATATCGCTAAATGATACTTTACCGTCTAACCCAACTGAATTATTCAGCTGAAACATATTCCTTGGAAACTGTCTGTGATAGCCATTTTTCATCTTTAAAAAATACTTATCCCAGTCTTCAAATTGGGATTTAGTTTTTAGTCTTGATTCAACTTCAGGAAGCATTTCAGTAACAAATATTTCTGGATATCCGTCATTGTTCATATCAACAATATCTACTCCCATTGATCCCAAGCTTAACTCTCCAATTAAATCTTCACTTGATTCTTTAAAAGTCCCATCTTGATTATTTATGTATAAATAATCTTTTCAAAAAAATCATTAGCCACATAAATATCAGGCCAACCATCTTGATTTACATCAGATATTGAGACCCCCAAACCGAAACCTATTGAACTAGTATATATTCCAGATTCTTGTGTAACATCAGTAAAAAAAACCATTATCATTCCTATATAATAAGTCACCCCCTAAGTCGTCTTTTCGCTGTCTCAGCCCTTTCTTTACATCAAAAATATTTGTAGAAGTATTTATTGAATTGTTGGAAAGATACATATCAAGATCCCCATCTAAATCATAATCAAAAAATTGAGCATGAACAGAATATCCAAGTATATCAATTCCATAATCTTTAGCTTGTTCCTTGAATCGTGGCACACCGTTATTATCTAAACCAATATTTACAAAGAGTTCATTTCTTCGATTAATATCCGTTGGGTTACCGCTTTTACATACATATATATCTAAAAAGCCATCTTCATTTATGTCTAAAACACTTATTCCTGTACTCCAAGAATCAGGGCTAGTGATTCCAGAAATTTTAGAAACATCTGTAAAATTAAATTTACCATCTCCTAAATAAAGGGCGTTTTCAGATTGATTTCCGGAGAAAAATACGTCCAAATTACCATCGTTGTTAAAATCAGCTAGTCCAACTCCTGCTCCATTATAAAAACCTCTAAATAGATAGGTGTTGAAATCTTCGGTATATGAGAGATTGTTTTCATAATTAATCCCTAATTTTTTTGGATCTAAATATCTGAAAGTAGTTTGGTTATAATTTTTTTTCTTATCACATGAAAATGTAATTATAAACAACGTAAGCTGGATGAAACAGCAAATCTTAGATTTAAAAAAATGTTCCATTTTAATTCAGAAATTATTTTTTTAAACAAAATCAATTCTAAATAAACAAAATCTAAGTAAAAAAAAAGATTTCAAATCATGTAGTGTAATTTGAAATCTTTTAATAACTAAAAAAGGTCCAAGTTTGATAATAGGTTTTTTTTAGCAAAAAATAATTAAACAAAAAATGAAAAAAATATCTTTAACTCGGACCTTAGACAATAGAAAATTAATTCACATTAGGTTTTGAAAAATAATTAGTAACCTGGATTCTGAGTCAAGCTTGAATTTGACTGAAGAGCATTTATTGGTATAGGAAAGAATCTTCTAGTTGGGTCACTAAGGTTTACAGAAGGTGAACCTTTCATGTTTCCAATTCCTTTTAAAAACCAATCATCCTCCCAATGGCCAAATCTTATCGTTATTGCTCTTGAGAAACCTTCAAGTGCTAACTCCTTTTTCATTTCTTGATATAAATTGTCTTCAGATAAACTAGCTAGATTACCTAATCCAGCTCTTGATCTTATTTGATTAACAATTACTAAAGATTCTGCATTCGTATTGTCAAGTCTCCACAATGCTTCAGCTCTTGCTAACATAACACCAGCAAGTCTATATATTGGAAAGTCTGTACTGATATCAAAATTTTCTCCCACGGGCAATTCAAATTTACCCCATCTGGGTCCATGCCTATAAGGATATCTACTATCAATTTCATTATAATCAGGGGTAATAAAGATATTACAGCCACCATCAAGTACAGCTTGAAATTCTGCTGTATAGTTGTCAAAATCCTCAATACAATTTTCAAGCTTAAATTCGTCTGCAGGATTTGAATAATTAAAACCAGCTGTATCAGACCAGTTAGGACCAGCCTTCGAGGTATACTGTTGTCCAACTATAAACATTCCTTTTCTATAATCATCCTCTTCAAATGACTCGTAAAATTCTGTTTGAAAAGCAAAACCACCCCATGGAGTTGCATTTAAATCAAAAGTTCCGGGAGATGACTGATGTAAAGCTTGCATTCTTATAATGAATCCGTTAAAAATATTTCTTTCGTAAGGCACAACCCAAATATTTTCTGATGAGCCTTCATTTTTTGCTCGAAAATTAGCGAAGTATCCAGATTCTAAATTATATCCTCCACCATTTATTACTACATTCGCAGCACTAGCAGCTTCAGACCACTTAGCTACTCCTGTAATTCTCTCAGAATTTAAATATAGATCTGTCAATATTGAATATCCAACCCATTTGTTAACCTTACCATAGTATAATGAACCTTTATCCTCGCTTAATAAATCTATAGAAGTTAAAAGTTCATTTTCAATGAAATTAAATGCCTCCTGTGGTGAAACTTGAGCTGGGTTAGGATCTGCATCAGAAAAACGTGACTCAATAGGTATATTTCCATAACCTGACAAAAGTTTATAAAAATAAAATGCTCTCAAAGTTTTTAACTCTGCAACTCCAGGTGAATCAGCACCAACGGCATTAGAGACAACTTCAATCAATCGATTACAGGTTGCAACACCATTACTCATGTTATTCCATGTGTTAGCAATAAATCCTAAATCTGGTGTCCAAGTGTGTGCCATTAATCTTGGCCATACTCCTCCATCATCCCAGCCATTATTTGATCTCACTGCTACAGAACCAACATCAGATATTATTTCTGAGTTTTCGGCTACCATACCCCAATATGATCCTAAAGGAAGGTAGGCTACTGAGGTTGCTGAGGCTAATTGGTCTGAGTTTGAAAAAACTCCTCAGGTAGAACCTCTGAGTAGATTTCGGGCTCAACTTCACATGATAGATTGATACAAAATATTAAAACGAAAATACTCCCTAATAATATTTTTCGGACTTTATTAAACTCTTTCATTTTCTATTATTTAGTTGTTGTTATTTCAAATTATATTTTAAAAATTTATGTTAAGACCCAATGTATAAGTTGATGTAGGAAAATATTCATCTTCCCTTCTATCGATACCAGGTGTTAAAATGTCTCCTCCGTCTTGATATCTAACCTCAGGATCAGATCCAGAATAGTTTGTTATGGTAAACAAATTGTTACCAGCTACATATAGCCTTAAATTATTTATTTTACTGGTTTCAGGTAAATCAAAGTTGTATCCAAGAGTTGCATTATCTAATCTTAAAAATCACCTTTTTCAACCATGTTTGAGTGATAAGCATCTAGTTCACCATCATCAGGATTGAAGTATTCTGTCACAACAAAATTTTGTCGCCCTGATAATAATGGATGCTCCCAATAAGCTCTTGGGATATTGATTATTGAATGGCCGGTAACTCCCCTAAGCAAAAGATTTAAATCCCAATTTTTATACCTAAAAGTATTATTTATACCAAATGAATAATCTGGGAGGCCGTTACCTACAATAATACCGTCCCTGTCTAGGTTTCTTTCTAATGTAGGCTCACCAGTCTCTTGGTTTATAATTAAAGTTCGGCCTTCTGCATCATACCCCGCAAATTCACCTGCTCGAATATTTCCTAGAACTGCTCCTTCCTCAAGTACAACAGGATATGTATTGTTCAGACCCGGAGAACCTAAATTTCCACTATAGGTTACGAACTCATCTTGGTCAGAGATATTTACTAAGTTAACTTTAAAGTTAGACAGATTGAATCCTATATCCCAGCTTAAGTCTTGAGAAGAAATAGCAGAATAATTCAATGTGATCTCAAATCCGTTTGTTTCTAATTCACCTAAGTTTAAAAGTGTTGAATTAAATATATTAGGTGGAGATGCAACCGGCGTATCTCTTAACAAATCAGAAGTATTTCTATTAAAGTAGTCGAGGGTTCCGGAAAGTTTTGAATCTAAAAGAATAAAATCAACACCTACATTTAATTCAGCTTTTTCTTCCCATTTGAGGTTTGGATTGGGGTTTGATTGAGGTCCTATTCCAGTTCTAAACTCGCTATTGATAAAACCAAGTCCTGCTTGGCCCAGTTTTTCTATGTAAGCATATCTTTGAGCCGGTTCATTTCCTGTAATACCATAACCAGCTCTTAACTTAAGTTGATCTACTCCATTGAGATCCAAAATTTTATTCAAGTCAACACCTGCGCTTGCTGCCCAAAAGTTACCTGATCTAAAGTTGGCTCCAAATCTTGATGAGTTCTCGTTTCTATAACTAGCTGAAAAATACACAAGATTTTGGTAATTTAAATTTAACCTTGCAAATCCTGAAGCTAATTTAGCTTCTTCCTTGTAGGTATTCATGAATCCCTGGTTGTTATTAATGCCCAATCCTAGAGATAAATTATTATAAGTAATATCATTGGTAAGGAAATCAGTATTACGAGCAAATGAGCCTTGATATGAAAACTGCTGATATGCGTAACCACCAAGTATTTCATAATTTAAATCATTTAATTCACCTCTATAAGTTGCTGTAACTTCAGCAAGAGAAAAATTCTCATCATTGTAATCCCTCTCAGCAACTCCATTCTGAGCAACTCCTCTCCACCAAGAATCATTATCATAATAAATTCCTTGAAAAGTATTTTTATACTGTGTAGAGAAATTCGCAGATACTGTTAAATCAGTTGTTATATCAAAATCAGCTTTAAAATTAGTCAAGAAAGTATTTCTGTTTTGATCTCTAATATTTTGCTCATTGAGTGCAACAGGATTGTAATTTCGTTCTACTTGATTTTCAAAAAAGGTACCATCTGGATTGTAAACGGGAGCTGTAGGATTATATATTAGGGCGTAATTTAAAGCTGGAGTCCATCCTAAGCTCGCTTCACGACTGGTAATTCCAATATTAGCCTGAAGTCTTAACCTGTCATCTAACAGTTTTTGACTTACACTAATACGGCCATTAATCTGCTCATATTCTGAAGTATTAAGAACACCCTCAATATCTCTATAGTTTAAAGACGCTCTATAGGTTAAACCATTATCACTACTTCCTGTAAAGGCAATATTATGTACTTGACTTATTGCAGTTCGCGAGGTTAAATCAACCCAGTCAGTGTTTGAACCCAAATCGAGTCCTCCATTAGATAAAAATTGATCATAACTAGCCATGGGAATTAGGTTGGATATTTGTTCACTTGATACATATCCACGATACTCAAGCCCTGATCGAGCTGCTCCCTCACCAGTTTTTGTTTTAACAATAATTACTCCACTACTACCTCTTGTCCCAAAAATGGCGGCAGCAGAAGCGTCTTTAAGTACGTTAACAGACTCAATATCAGCTGGATCAACAGAATCAAAAGAACCTCCGATGACACCATCTATAATAACAAGTGGTTCAGCATTTGCTCCAAAAGTACTGAGGCCTCTTAATCTAATATTGAATGGCTGGTTTGGATCACCTCCAACTCGTGCAATGTTCAGACCAGCAACTTTTCCCTGAAGTAATTGTTGTGGATCGTTTATATTACCACCATTAAAATCCTCTGAGCTTATAGCAGTGATCGCACTTGTCAATTCCTCTTTCTTTTGAGTTCCATAACCCGTTAAAACTACTTCATCCAGTATACTATTGCTCGTTAATAAAATAGTTAAATCGTTTTGATCAGTTACAGTAACTTCTTGTGATGAATAACCAATAAAAGATATCACTAGAGTATCATTTTGACTTGCATTAATAGAAAAATTTCCATCAAAATCCGTCGTTACTCCTGTATCTGTACCCTTAATTTGAACAGTAGCACCTGGTAATGCACCATCTTCGCCATTGACAACTCCATTAATAGTTTGTGCGTAAATTCCTGCTCCACATAAAAATATAAACAAGAACATTAATTTACTAATAAGCCCTTTTTTCATAATCCTTAATTTTAATATCAAATAAGTTTAGATCAATATCATACATTATTTCGATTTTTAATAAATGTAATATTGACGTTTATAAATCAAAGTTATAAAAATTATTTAATAAATGTATTTTTTACAGATATTTTTAAAAAAAAAACTAGAAAAAACAGCTAAATATTTATTGTTTCAATAATTATTACCTTTTCATGTATTTCTACAAAATACAGTGTAGCATGAAATTATTATGTTAAGAAAAAGAATATGAAAAAATGATCTAAGTTTTGATCAAAATTGAAAGACATCTTTTATGTTAGTGTCTTTAGTTTTAGATTTATTTATACTATCTGAATCGATAAATCTATAAAGGTATGCGCCCTTTCTTGATGACGATTTATCTTTTTTACTAGTTTTTTCCAAAAAACCTGATTGAAGAATTTTTTTTCGAAAATTTCTTGAATCAAATTCATTATTGTAAATACACTCGTAAAGATTCTGCAATTGTGGTAATGTAAATAATTTTGGAAGTAATCTAAATCCTAAAGGTTTAGTTTTAGCAATTTCTCTTAGTTTAGAAATAGCATCATTAATCATTATTTCGTGATCAAGAATAATTTCTGGTATTTCATTTAAATCAAACCATTTTGCGTTATGCATTTTGAGATCAATTTTATTAAAAACATCCACTCTGATTAAGCTATAATATACAATTGATATAACCCTTTCTAGAGGATCTCTATCAAGATCTCCATAGGTTTTCAACTGGCTTAAATAAATATCTTTAACTCCTGTCAATTTAAAAATTATATCTTTAGCACTCTTATCCATTGAGGTTTTGGCATCAGGAACCTCCCCGAGTAATGACCAAGAACCTTTAAAGGGATTGACTTCGCGTTTAAACAATAATACAGATAATTTTTTCTGATCGTATCCAATAATAACGCAATCAACCGCTACGCTAATTTCTTGATTTTTATTATATTTTTTAAATGTCATTTGTCAAAATTGATGCAAATATAGTTTAAAATAAAATTCATTTTTTAATGCCTATAAGTCAGGAGACCGCATTTATTGAAATTAAAAAAAGTTCAATTTTTGAAACTGATTTTATTTATTAAGTAGAGGAACAAGATCAGAATAAAGTAGTTGACAGATAATTCTATAATAATTCAATTTCCTAAATATTAGAACAACAAGTTATTTTAAGAAATTTTAAATTCTATTTTTTTTTGAATATGGCCGAAAAGCCCCCTCCACTTGACATATTTATGTTTAAAGATGATTTACTATTCATTGTTTTTTGTTGGATTTTATAGTCCATAGCGTTACGATCTGTATTTATGCCATCACTATATATCTGAACATCATAATCAGTTTTGCTGTCAAGAAAAGAAAGATTGATTTGAAAATTCCGCTCACTCCAATCAGTCATCGCAGCCAAATACCAGTTTTCCCCACTTCTTCTCGTCAACAAAATATAATCTGAAACCTTAGCATGGATGACAAGAGTTTCATCCCAAACAGTCGGGATCTGTGTAATAAAATCTACCGTTTCTTGTTCTTTTTTATAAAGTGTTGGTGAGTCACACATCATTTGCAAAGGAGACTCAAAAATTGTGTACATGGCAACCTGATGTGCTCGAGTTCCCAATACCATTGGACGTGAATTAAATGCATGCATGTTGTCAGCTGTTTTTAAAGGCTTGCCAAGCGAATTAAAACCAGGTGGGCTGGTATCGGAAGGTGACCATTTGTAATCATAACGATTTACGTTGGTCATTGCTCCTGGTGTATAATCCATTGGTCCAGAAACCATTCTAATAAATGGAATGGTAAGGTTGTGTTCTGGATCAACAGGGAAGAATTTATTGGAGTATGGAAAATGTTCGACTTTCCATTTATTATTTTCATTTCCCAAAACCCCTTCATAAGTTAAAACATTTGGCCACCTTCGCTCAATTCCAGATGGTTTAAACGCCCCATGGTAGTCTACTAACAATTTATATTTGGCTGCTGTCTTTGCAATCTCTTCGTATGAATTAACCATATACTGATCACTTCGTTGCATAAAATCAACCTTTATGCCTGCTGCTCCCCAACTTGAATATAATTTCAGTAAACCATCGATATCATTATCAAGTGGTCTCCAAAGAACCCACAGGAAAACTCCAACATTTTTTGATGATGCATAATTTATAAGTTCTTCAATTTGAATTTTAGGGTTTGCTTCATAAACTTGAGTGGTAGATTTTGTCCAACCCTCATCTAAAAGAATGTATTCTATATTATTCATAGAAGCAAAGTCAATATAATATTTATATGTTTCCTGATTTATTCCTGCTCTAAAATCTACTCCATATATGTTATTTGCATTCCACCAATCCCAAGCAACTTTTCCAGGCTTTATCCATCTTGTATCCTTAATTTTTGATGGTTCAGAAAGTTGTGTAACTAGATTACTTTCTAAAAAATCCCTGTCATCGTCAGAAATTATAAAAACCCTCCACGGAAATTCCTTTTTACCATCAATCTTGGCAACATATTCTGCTAATTTGGTTATTTTTTGAGTTCTGTCAGATTTATTTTCTGTCCCCTCAATTATTTGATCTCCTTTTGTAGGGTCAGCTTTTGCGGGTACAGTATTTAATACATAATTTGGAAATTTCGAAATCAGTGTATTATCATTTTTTTTCTCAAGAAACATTCCTGGATAATTAAAAAGTGATGTCTCAGTAAAGAGAATTTTTCCATTCTCAGTACTAAACATTACAGGTAGACTACAAAATTCTTTATTTTTCAAATTTTTGATTTGAGTTCTATTGTATAATCTCTCATTATGTGAATAAGTAGATTTTTCCCATGGAAAAAAGGCCTTGGTTTTCTCATTAAAATTCAATTCTAATTTTTCGAAAATTACATCCTTAGGTTTATTTTTAGAATCAATGAACCTGTAGGCAAAACCATCGTTATATGCTCTTACAACAAGCTCTGCTTCATCTTCGAAAAAAAAGGTAGTTTGATTATACTTTGATATGAGATTTTTATCCTTGTTTGGAATACTTACACTAAGTATTTCACTTATTTTATTTGAAGTTGAGTTAATTATGACTGGATTATTACCAAATTTTCTCCCATCACTTGTAATGAGGTCTATACATACTTTTTCAATTACTGTTTTATTCTTTAATTTAATAACAAAGCAGGATTCATTAGAAAAAGAAAAATCAATCTTTAAAAGTTTACTAGGAGAGGTTAGTGTATAATCCTGTGATTGTGTTTTGCTTAAAAACAGAATAAACACAATTAATAGATATTTTTTCTTTTTGATAAACATTAAAGATTTTGAATTAAAAATTAATCAAGTAAAAAACTTTTCATTTTTTAGTATTAATTATACCCCTTTCAATCATCCATTCCTCAACAGTAGAAGGCCAACTTTTGAAGGCAAATTCACCAAATCTAGCTAATCCGAGCCCATGTTGACCTTTTTCCCAAATATGTATTGCAGCAGGAATATTATATTTTCTTAGTGCTAAGTAATACAAAATACTATTTTCAGGGGGAACTGATGAATCTTCATTTGTATGAATTAATATAGCAGGAGGCGTGTCATGTTTTACTTGCAAGTGATTTGAATAATAATCAACAAGTTCATTTCTAGGGATTTCCCCTAATAAGTTTTGTCTAGACCCATAATGTGTCTCTGGAGAGTTTTGCATTAAAACTACTGGATAAATCAAAATAGTAAAATCTGGTCTACTACTTGATGTTCTATCAATTTCAATATTCGATTGAGAAAGACCTTGATCATGATGTGTTGAAATTGTTGATGCCAAATGACCGCCAGCAGAAAAACCCAATACACCAATTTTTTCTGGATTAATTTTCCACTTTATTGAATTATTTCTGATTATCCGCATAGCACGCTGAGCATCCATAAGGGCTACTTTACTTTTACATTTACCGGTTTCCCAATGTGGTAATCTATATTTTAACACAAATGCACTAATACCATTTTTATTTAACCACTTTGCGATATCAACACCTTCTTTATCAAACCAAAGATCATAATATCCTCCACCTGGCATGACAAGAATTGCAGGTTTATTTTCACTTTTAACTTTCGAAGGGAAATACCACATTTCAGGATCGGCAATTTTTTTAAATGTCCTACCTGTTGAATTATATTCAACAAGAGTCTCATAATCACTTTTGCAGGGAATACCTTCCGGATACAAAAAAATTCTGTCAGCCTCCTTGTAAAAATCTTTTTTTAGATCTTGACCTTGGAGTATAAAAAAGCTACTAGTAACAATTAGGAGAAAAAATTTCATTAGATAAACTTAATAAATAAATCATCTATAAACGTATAAAAAACGTTTATATTTGGTTTTCCTATGATCTAAAAAATCTTTTTTTTAGATTTATGTTTCAATCAAAATCTAAAATTCAAACTCAATCAATAATGAACTCAACTGGTCAACATAAAAAAAGACTACGATTTATTGCTGTTATTGCAACATTTGGAGGATTACTTTTTGGATATGATACTGGAGTTATCAATGGAGCTTTGGAGCCAATGAAACTTGATTTAGGACTTGATTCCTTTAAGCAAGGATTTGTTGTTAGTATATTAATTTTTGGAGCAGCTATTGGTGCTTTGATTGCTGGTAAGTTGGCAGATAGCTTTGGAAGGAAACATAATATAACTCTTTTAGCAATTGTTTTTATTGTAAGTACGATGGCATGTGCATTTGCGCCCTCATGGGAATTACTTGCGGTTGGTCGTTTCATTCTTGGGTTTGCAGTTGGAGGCGCTTCAGTAACCGTACCAATATATCTTGCAGAATTATCACCCTATGAAAAACGAGGAAGTTTAGTTACTCAAAATGAACTTATGATTATAGTTGGTCAATTCTCTGCATTCATAATAAATGCGATCATTTTCAATATTTGGGGAGAAGATCTTTTTATTTGGCGATATATGCTTGTAGTCGCGGTAATACCAGCAATAATACTCCTTTTTGGAATGCTGAGAATGCCTAGAAGCCCTCGATGGTTAGTTTCACAAAACAGAAATGAAGAAGCTCTTAATGTCCTTATGCAAGTAAGGAGTCACGATCGTGCACGTAAAGAAATAGAAGAAGTAAATGCCCTGGCAAAAAAGAAAAAAATCAAATTTGGGGGTGGAGAATGTTTAAAATACCTTGGATAAGAAGGCTTACTCTGATTGGTTGTGGGCTGGGTGTTTTTCAGCAATTATCAGGTATAAATTACATTATGTATTATGGAACTCAAGTACTACAGCAAGTTGGATTTTCAAATAAAGCAGCTATTGTAGCTAATACTTTTAATGGTCTATTTAGTTTGATTGGGATTTTAGTTGGATTATATCTTATTAATAAGATAAATAGAAGAAAGATGCTCATTAGTGGTTTCATCCTTACCACTTTTTTTCATTTATTAGTTGGTTTATCAGCGGCTTTATTTCCCGAAGGGATATTTAAAGCATACTGTATAATGATATTTATAATTGGTTTTGTCTTTAGCATGCAAGGCACTATTGGCCCCTTGGTATGGTTATTACTATCAGAAATATTTCCTCTAAAAATTCGAAGTTTTGCTGTTGGATTCTGCGTACTTATACTATGGCTTACAAATGCTTGTGTAGCGTTTCTTTTTCCCCCCAATGGCCGAAGCTTTCGGGATATCAAATACCTTCTTTGTTTTCTTTGCCCTAGGTTTACTTGCCATCTGGTTTACCTATAAAATGGTCCCAGAAACTAGAGGAAAAACCTTGGAGGAATTTGAGGATGAGTTTAAAATCAAATACAGTAAATAGAAGAAATAAAACCAAAAGGTTTAAAACATTTACAGCAACTTTTATTTAAATATATATAATCAAAATGAGTGTTAAAAAATTAAAACTTGCTATTAATCATCGTTCTTGCCCTCAGTTAGAACCATTAGAATTAATTGATCTATCAAAAAAATTGGGAGTTTCTGCCGTTGAACTGCGAATCGATATAAAAGAAAATAGTATAACCAACATGGCTATGGCTAGAACTGTAGCCCAATATGCTGAGGAAAAAGAAATTAAAATCTTGACAATTAATGCTCTTTATCCATTTAATATTTGGAATAAAGAGAGAAGATGAAACTCAAAGATTAGCGGATTTATGTCATGCCGTTGGAGCAAAAGCTCTAGTGTGCTGCCCATTAGTCTCGGATAGAGTGAAATTTTCAGAACATGAACAGCTAGAAAAAGCGTGTGATTCTCTCTTTAAAATATCTCCAATTCTGAAATCTCGAAGCTTGGTAGGTCACGTTGAACCTCTTGGATTTCCGATTTCTACTTTGCGTAAAAAAGAAATCGCTCTTAATGCAATTGATGATTCTGGAACATCAGATGTTTTCAATATTCTACATGATACTTTTCATCATGCCGGAGCACAAGAAGTCGATTACCATGCCAAAAGAACAGGTTTGGTCCACCTATCAAGCGTAGTTGACAAAAGCCTAGAAATGGACGATCTGTTGGATGCCCATAGATTTTTTGTTCAAGAAAATGACATAACCTATTGCCTAAATCAAATTCGAGAATTAACAAGTAGAGGGTATGATGATTATTTTTCAATTGAACCTTTTGCTGATGAGATTTTAGGGTATTCAGACCCTGCTTCTGTAATTCATGCTAGCATCGGATATATTAATAGAAGTATATGAGAAAAATTCAAATATGTTTAATCCTGTTATTGTCTATTTTATTTGGATGTCAAATTAATACTGATAACGAAGTTCTTTTATTTTCCTATTTCAAAAAAAATGGAGAAGACGGACTTCATTTAGCTTACAGTAACGATGGATTTAAGTGGTATGCTTTAAATAATGACAAATCTTTTTTGATTCCTGAATTAAGCAATGACAAACTAATGCGTGACCCCTGTATAATTAAGGGTCCCGATGGTAAATTTCATATGGTTTGGACTGTAAGTTGGGAAGAAAAGGGTATAGGATATGCAAATTCTGTGGATTTAATTAATTGGTCAGAACAAATTTTTATTCCAGTAATGGAACATGAGAATAAAACCAAAAACTCATGGGCCCCAGAATTATTTTATGATGAGAAAAAAGAGCAGTATCTAATTTTTTGGGCAAGTACTATTGCAGACAGATTTAATGAAACAGCCGGTCAAGCAGAAGAAAGTTGGAACCACCGGATTTATTATACAACCACAAAAGATTTTAAAGTTTTTTCAGAAACAAAAATTTTTGTTGAACCTGGTTTCAACATAATTGATGCTACTATATCAAAAAGTGATAATCAATTTTTTATGATAATTAAAAATGAAACTTTACTTCCTGAACCAAAAAAAAGCCTACATGTTCTTTTTTCAGACAATCTATACGACTGGAATGTTCCTATTTCCGAGGCAATTTCTGGAAAGTGGGTAGAGGGCCCAACTGTTACAAAATTTAAGAATAATTGGATTGTTTATTTTGATCAATATAGAAAACAATCATATGGAGCAATAAGGTCAAGTGATTTATCAAGTTGGGAGGATATTTCAAGAGATATTTCATTTCCAAATGGAATTAGACATGGATCTGTATTTAAGGTGTCTGATAAAATATTATCCAGATTAAAAAAACTATAGTTTATTAATTACACTATAAAGTAATTCCAAATAATCAATTTTAAAAGAAATTCAATTAACCAGAAACTTTTATAAATGATTAATAAAAAAAACACTTTAAGAATAGCGTCTGAAAACTCCTACAGGGCCAGGGCAATATACTCCTTAATCCTCTTGTTATTTTTTATTTTTCTGTATGGTTGTAACACAAAACAAAAATCGGATGACATGCGAAAGGAATTGTCTTCAATTTATTCAGAAGCCATGCTGAGTCCTAAATCATACTATCATATGAATAAGGCTAGAATAAATTGGATGAAAGACAAAGCCCAATATCTTCCGCGCCATAAATTAATGACCCATCGGTTTTACCTATCACAGGAATTTTTACGTGCAGGGCAATCAGAAGAAGCAATATCAGAATTAGAAAGTATTTTAAGTGATATCGGCTCTAGAACTGATAAGGTAAATAATTCAAACAAAGCACTGATTGATGAACTTGCACTAGCATATTTACGTTATGGTGAGCAATTAAATTGTATTGAAAATCATACTGGTAATTCTTGTATAATGCCCATTGAAGGTAATGCAATTCAACTTAATAAAGAAAGTACAGAAAAAGCAATTGACCTTTACCTTAAAATTCTGAAAAGTTACCCCAATGAAATTGGTTATAGATGGTTGCTTAATATTGCTTATATGGCTATAGGATCATATCCCCATGAAGTACCTAAACAATTTTTAATCAAAGGACTTAAAGGTAATCCCTTAGCCGAGATGCCCAAGTTTGAAAATATTGCAAATGAACTTGGTGTTGCAATAAATGGAATTTCGGGTGGACTTAATGTGGAAGATTTTAATCGAGATGGTCACCTTGACCTGTTTATGACTTCCTATGGATTAAATGATCCTGTTCATTTTTAGCTGATGGAAATGGGGGTTATATTGATTTTACCTCTCAATCTGGCCTGGATGGGATTGTTAGTGGCCTTAACTCAATTCATGCAGATTATGACAATGATGGTTTTGCTGATATTTTTAGTCTTACGTGGTGCATGGCTTGCTGACGCAGGTGCTCATCCAAATTCACTTTTACATAACAATGGTGATGGAACATTTACAGATGTTACTCATACCTCAGGTATTCTTTCGTATCATCCTACACAAACAGCATCTTGGGCTGATTTTAATCTTGACGGATACCTTGATTTATTCATCGGTAACGAGTCAAATAGTAAATGGCAGGACATATTTGCAAAGAACAGAGTTGGAGAAGGACAACCTCATCCGTCTGAATTGTATTTAAATAATGGTGACGGTACTTTCACAGAAATATCTAAAAAGTGGGGATAGAACCAGAAGGTTTTATAAAAGGGGCTGTTTGGGGGATATAAATAATGATGGTCTTCCAGATCTATTTGTTTCAATTATCGGTTCACCAAATAAGTTATACATTAATAGAGGCGGAACATCAATTGAAAATTGGAATTTTGAGGAGCGAGGTTTAATGGCTGGTATTGACAAACCTTTATTCTCTTTCCCTGCCTGGTTTTGGGATTTTGATAATGATGGATGGGAAGACCTGCTAGTATTGCCTTATGATTTCAGTCAATTTAATGACTTGACCAATGATGTTGCAAGCGAGTACATGGGTCTGCCATTTCAGTCTGAAATACCAAGGCTTTACAAAAACAATCGAGACGAAACCTTTATTGATGTTACTGAGCAGACCCAACTCAATAAAGCTTTATATAGTATGGGATGTAATTTTGGAGACTTAGATAATGATGGATGGTTAGATTTTTACGTAGGTACCGGATCGCCTGACCTTCGTTCTATTGTTCCCAACCGGATGTTTAAAAGCTTTAATGGACGAAGCTTTAATGATATTACATTTAATATTGGAATGGGACATACTCAAAAAGGTCACGCTATAGCTTTTGCAGATCTTGATCGTGATGGAGATCAAGATGTGTATGCAGTTATGGGTGGAGCAGTTGAGGGGGATGTTTTTCCAAATGCTTTATTTGAAAATCCTTCAAACCATAATGAAAATTCTTGGATTACGCTAGAACTCGAAGGGAAGACAGCAAACCGTTCTTCAATTGGAGCAAGGATTGAAGTAATTGTTAAGCAAAAAGATGGTGAGTCTAGAAAGATAATGCGAACTGTAGGAACAGGTGGCTCATTTGGAGCTGGAAGTCTTCAAAGTGAAATTGGTTTGGGAAAAGCTAAAGAAATCAAATATTTGAAAATTAGATGGCCAAATGCTGATAACTTAACTGAAATTTATACAAACCTATCAATTAATAAATTCTATCATATTGTTGAAGGGGAAAAACCTAGGGTTTTGGACAGAAAACACATACCATTTCGAAAATCTAGTGGAATAGAACATTATCATTAAAATTTTCAACTCTATATCATTCGATATTTCAAATGAACTGTCCACTGAAAGAATAGAATAGCTATAATCATATTGTATAGCTCTTAATTGAAGTAAAATTTAAGCGCTTCAGAAAACTAAGGTTAAAATGTTTGATTAATACGGTCTGGGAAGTCGGTAATTATCCCTTTTACTCGAAGCATTTTCATGCGTTCAATATCTTCAGAGGTATTGACCGTCCATGGATAAATTTCAAACCCTGATTGGTGAATTTTCTGAACTACCTCGGGCGTAAGCGTTTCAAAATCGGGATTGATAGCAAAAGCACTAAGTTGCAGGCCGATAGGAATGGCATCTAAAGGATCATCTTCCGTAAGTATGGCTATTGGAACTTCTTTATTGACTTCATAAAAGATTTTAAGTTCGTCCCAATCGAAACTGGAAATAAAAATACGTTCCGGCTTCCACTGACTTCCTTCTCGGTCGAAATAGCGGGTAATCAATTCGTGAGTTAGCAAGGCTGTTTGGTCTCCTTTGAGCTCGATATTGAGCATTACTTCTCCGTTGACCAGCTGGAGGACTTCTTCAAGGGTAGGAATCTGATATCCTCCCAAAACACTTACTTTTCTAAGACTGTCTAAAGAAAAACTTTCAATCAATCCATTACTATTTGTCAAGATATCTAACTTCTGGTCATGGAATACGACCAGTTCACCAGTAAAACAACGAAAAATATCTATTTCGATTCCGTCCACTCCAAGGTTTAAGGCTTTTTGAATTGAAGGCAAGGTGTTTTCAGCGACATGCCCTCTAGCACCTCGATGCCCAATGATTAGAGGAGTGTAGCTATCGCTACAATGGCTCAGAGTCAAAAATAGTACGATACCAATCAGGGTAGATAGTCTCATAACTCTTGGGGTTTTATGGTTCTGATGAAACAGGCAGTTTTTTATTGGACAATATCCAATACTCCCAAGGTTTCATGTCATATTGATAGGGAGTTGCAAGGTTTTTAACTTTGTTATCTGGGTAGCGATAGAAGGAGGCGTCATAGGGCATGGTGTACTGCGCGTGGGTGTCTTTGAGGTTAACGATGAAGAGAAGTGTATCCTTATTTTTTGTTCGTTCCATTACCAAGACATCATTCTCTGAAGATTTCTGATAGGCTGTTCGCTGGGTTGGAATGAATCGAACCTCCCCTTGAGCATTCCCCGCAGAGAGAACAGCAAGATTGTTTTTAAGTTTACCCAAACCCTTTAATAATTGCATTGTTTTACCAGCAACTTTGGGAAAGCTGTCTTTTTCAAAAAACAGTAATCGTTTGTCGAGATCGTATTCCTGACCGGAATATATGAGTGGCATTCCGGGGCTCATATACTGAAGTGCGATTATTGCGTGGGCTGCCTCTCCATAGCTTTCTCGGAGTGTACCATTCCAAGAGTTTTCGTCGTGATTGCTAACAAAGTTGACCACAATGTTCTCATTCCCATAGACTTGTTGAATCCCTTGAATGTGTTTTACCCAAGCCTGCATCGATTTTTTTCCTTGAGCAATTTCTTTGCTCAGAGAATGTCCAGGCCAGTCGTAGGACGCATCAAATTTACTGACCAATTCAATACCGCCAATGTGATTGACATCCGTTTCGGCTAATAAAAAAAGAGGTTTGATTTCCTTAAGAGCAGCAAAAGTAATATTGTAGAATTTCTGTGGAACAGCATAAG
The DNA here is from genome assembly GCA_038143795.1 of Flavobacteriaceae bacterium. Taxonomy (GTDB): domain Bacteria; phylum Bacteroidota; class Bacteroidia; order Flavobacteriales; family Flavobacteriaceae; genus UBA11891. Next base: position 417,769 of record JAYQMQ010000001.1, read on the forward strand.
CTTGATCGATACGGTATCCATCAACGTTGCACTCACGGACCCAATAGAGCATTGCTTGTCGCATTTGCTCTTGCATCTCTTTATTGTCGTAATCCAAATCAGCAACATCAGTCCATCCAAAGGGTTCTCCTGTGGAGGGTCAATGGGATCGATAATTTCACCGACTTCGTTTTTCAAATAAAATTCTGGAGGCGTACTAATCCATTCGTGATCCCATCCGGTGTGTCCCGGTACCCAATCGAGAATGACGAAAATTCCGAGTTCATGTGCTTTTCGAACCAGTGCTTTAAAATCATCTAAGGTTCCAAATTCAGGGTTTACTTTATTATAACTAGATACCGCATAATAACTCCCGAGCGGACCTTTGCTCTTTATTCTAGAAATAGGATTGATTGGCATCAGCCAAAGAATTTTACTCCCATTGCTTTGAGTAACGGCAAGTCTTTGGCAAACGCATTGAAGGTTCCCTCACTTGAATATTGACGAATATTTGCCTCATAGAGAACTGCTTGGGCAATATCGGTTTGAGAAATGGGCTGAAAGACTACGGGTTTCCTTGCCTGTTGCGTTGAAATATCACAAGCTGAAAAACTTACTAGACTTAATAGAAGTAGTATTTTGTTAATCATGACGGGCTTACTGTTAGTGGTTTATCATGGAGTAAAATTGAGAGCGGTTGGTCGCCTCCCCAATGAAACTTGGTCTGTTCTTTGGATTGGTGGACTTGTAATACTGCTCCTCTGAATTGTATTTTAAAGGTAAACGATTCCCAACAATCAGGAAGTTTGGGACGTAAAGACAAGCAGTTATTTTCAAACGTCAAACCTCCAAAACCTTCCACTATACTTATCCATGTACCTGCCATAGAAGTTATGTGTAAGCCCTCCTCAACTTCTTTATTGTAATCGTCCAGATCCATACGAGCGGTTCGTAAATAAAAATCGTAGGCTTCGTCCATACGATTCAAGCGCGCTGCAATAACAGAGTGAATACTGGAGGATAGCGAAGATTCGTGAACAGTAAAAGGTTCATAAAACTCATAGTGTCTTTCTAATTCTTCCTGGGTGAAATGGGGTGCGAACATATAAAAGCCTTGCAAAACGTCTGCTTGTTTGATATAGGGAGAGCGCAAAATTCGATCCCAAGACCAATGTTGATTCAACGGTCTCTCCTTTGGATTTAATTGATTTGCAGGAATTAATTCTTTCTCCAAAAAGTTGTCTTGCTGTAGGAATATTCCGTACTCTTCTGATATTGGAAAATATATGGCGCCTGCAATTGCTCCCCACTGTTGACATTCCTCCTCACCTAGACCCATTTTAGTTATACATTCAGCATGAACTTCTGGGTGAGTTCGAGCTACCCATTCTAGCTGTTCTTGGGTATAGAGTAAGCACCATTGGGCTATATAGTTAGTGTACCAATTGTTATCAATGTTATTTTCGTATTCGTTGGGTCCTGTCACTCCAAGCATAACATACTTTTTCTTTTGAGTTGACCAGCTTAACCGTTGAGCCCAAAAACGAGCAATGGCAATCAAGACCTCCAAGCCCATTTCCAATAGAAAGCTGTGGTCTCCGGTATATCGGGTATAATTAAATATAGCAAAGGCTATCGCACCGTTGCGATGGATTTCTTGAAAAGTGATTTCCCATTCGTTATGACATTCTTCTCCATTAATTGTAACCATCGGAAAGAGAGCAGCCCCATTGGAAAAACCCAATTTTTCTGCATTTTCAATGGCTTTATCCAAATGCTGATAGCGGTATTTCAAAAGGTTTCGAGCTACCTCGGGGGCTTCGTAGCCATGTAAAAAGGAAGGCAATAGGCTTCGGTGTCCCAATAGGTACTTCCCCCGTACTTTTCTCCGGTAAAGCCTTTAGGACCAATATTGAGTCGTGCATCTGAACCACTGTAGGTTTGGTTTAGTTGAAAAATATTAAATCTTATGCCTTGTTGAGCAGCAACATCTCCTTCGATTTGAATATCGGCCGAATTCCAGATTTCAGCCCATGCTTCTTGATGTTCTTCCAACAAAGTATCAAAGCCCCTTTTCATGCTTTGACTAGCAAGCGCCTGAGCAGCGTCAATCAATGCGTTTTCGTCATGATTTAAGGTTGTCAAATACCCCCCTAATTTAATGAGTGTAGCAGTAGAACCGGCAGCTAGTGATTGTGAAAAATGAGTACCTATTCGTTCATCTGAAGCTGTTGTCGTTGAGGGTTCTAATGGAGATTCTTCCGCTACCTTAAAGGTATTTGTCATGAAAGTACAAACTCCAAATGCGCTCTTATTGGTTCTATTTAACAAGGCGGAAAAAGACGGACTGTTTTGCTGTTTAAGGGGCTTCCAAAATGGGTTGTCCCAGTTGCTATCTTGGTTAACAATAATCCCATCGAGATAGGAGCATAACTCAAGATCAATATTTTGATTGATGGGAGTGACCGCATATTTGATAGCTCCTACCTCGGTTCGCTTAAGAGAAAGAAATCGAGTGGTGCTAACCTGCAGACGAACTCCCGCTGGGGTAGTGATTTCAAAATTGCGATTGTAGCACCCCTTCTGCATGTCAAGAATGCGTTGGAAATTGTGGACTTTGGCTTTAGCTAGGTCTATACTCTCCCCATTGACACGAACATCAATACCAATCCAACTGGGAGCATTAAGAACCTTAGCAAAAAATTCTGGGTAGCCGTTTTTCCACCAGCCTACCTTTGTTTTGTCTGGATAGTAGATTCCTCCTACATATGAACCCTGAAAGGTGTTTCCAGAATAATTTTCTTCAAAATTGGCGCGCATCCCCATAGTTCCATTTCCCAAACTGAAAATGCTTTCAGAGGCAATAACCTTTTCGGGGTTCGATTCCTGTTCTTTAATTTTCCTAGGATCTATTTTCAAATATTTTTCTTCCATGTATCTGATTTATTCTTGAAAATATTCTGCTAGTTTGGCGTAAGGATGAAAGGCAAAACTTGGGATATACTTAGTGGCATTGGACAACACCTCAGGACTTCCAATAGCAATAGCAGTCATTTTTGCCGATACCGCAGCGTCGATACCTACCTGAGAATCTTCGAAAACAACGCAATTATGCGGGGAAATGCCCAAGGCTTTTGCACCCTTTAGAAAAACTTCTGGATGCGGTTTGCCTTGCTTCACATCGTTGCCATCTACGATGGCATCAAAAAATGACATAATTTTCAATCGTTCCAATATTAGTCTTGCATTTTTACTTGCCGATCCCAACCCGATTGAGATTGTTTTGGACTTAAGCGTCTCCAAAAGAAAGGACACCAGGAAGTGCGTCTTTGGGCCCTAAGGAGGATACTAATGACAAATAATGTCGATTTTTTTTTTTAATAAACTTTGAAATGTTTCTTCATTTACTGTAGCTTCAGACCAGTCTAGAATTCGTATAAGAGATTGATCGCGACTCACTCCTTTTAGTGCTTCGTTTTTTTCTGCTGAAAGGGTATACCCGAGGGTTTGGGCAATAGATGCCCAAGCCTCATAGTGGTATTTGGCCGTGTCTACAATGACTCCATCCAAATCAAAAAGTGCTGCTTTCATACTTCCACATTAAAATTAATAAAACCTCCAAAGGCAGAAATACACAAATTCATAATTATTCTGAAATTGATGTTCTTATTTCTTAATACAATGTTAAAGAAGTGTGTGGATTCAGCATAAATTTATTCTTCAGGAGCTAATTGAACTTTTAAGCCCTCCAAGTCTTTCGTAATGGGAATTTGACACGCCAGCCGGCTGTTTCTTTTTACGTGTAAGGCTTCGGCCAACATTGCAGTCTCGTCAACAGACATATCGGAAAGGGTATGTTTGGATAATACATAACACTGGCAGGAAGCACAAAGTGCCATTCCTCCACAGGTTCCCTCAACTGGGAGTTCATAAGATTTACAAACTTCCATCAGGTTTAATGCCATATCGGTGGGAGCCTGAAGCTGGTGGGTATTGCCTACCCGATCAATTACGGTAATTTGGATGTCTATGAAGTCAGTCAATTTCCGATGCCTCTATACTAATGACCTCTTGAATTTGAGGAGCGTATTTTTTAATGGTCATTTCAACGCCTGTTTTCATGGTCATTTGATTGACGGAACAAGAAACACAGGCCCCGTGGAGTTGAACTTTAACCCGCCGATTTTCTTCAATTCCCACTAGCGAGATATCACCACCGTCAGAAGCTAGGAAGGGACGTATTTCATCCAACGCTTTTAAGACCGATTCTTTAAGTTCAGTTTTCGTCATAGACTTATTTCTTTATGGCACTACACCCCACCATATTGGATATTTTGACCACTTTAGTCGGTGGTAATTTGTCGTTTCTATGGATAAGTTCTTCGACCATTTTTCGAGTTGTTTCATCAATGGTTTTGCGGACCAAAGTGTCTTCTTGCAAAGCGGCGGGTCTGCCTATGTCAGCTGCTTCCCTAATACTTTGTATTAATGGGAGGGCTCTAAAAAAGGAACTTTTTGTCAGCTGCCATGTACTCAGCACCACGTTCCCCAAATATATAATATTTATGATCAGGAAGTTCTGTAGGTGTAAAATAGGCCATATTTTCGATGACTCCCAAAATGGGAACATTTATATTTTCCTGCTGAAACATAGAGATTCCTTTCCGAGCATCAGTTAAAGCAACGCTTTGAGGGGTACTTACTATCACAGCACCATCTAAAGGAAGGGATTGTACAATACTGAGGTGAATGTCTCCTGTCCCTGGGGGAAGATCAATTAACAAGAAATCCAAGTTGCCCCATGCAGCATCAAATATCAATTGTTTCAACGCCTTTGTAGCCATTGGTCCACGCCAAATAACTGCTTGATCGGGTTTTGTGAAAAATCCAATGGACAGCACCTTAACCCCATAATTTTCAATCGGTTCCATTTTAGACACACCATCTATCTGAACAGACAACGGTCGGGCCCCCTCCATATCAAACATCATTGGAATGGAGGGTCCGTAGATATCGGCGTCCAAAACGCCTACCTTACATCCCATTTGCGCTAGGGCTATGGCTAAGTTTGCAGTTACAGTCGACTTCCCTACGCCTCCTTTACCCGATGATATAGCTATAATGGAATCAATGCCTGGTACTGGCTCTCCCTTTATTGGTTCTTGAACAGGCGCCTTTTTTACAGAGACATTAATATTTATTTTAGCCTTTTCGTAAACCTCTTGATGAAGAGTTTTGAGAATTGAAACTTCTAATTTTTTACGGGCTTGGAGGCTGGGGTTGGCCAATTCCACATTAATATCGATTTCATCACCAAAAATCTGAATATTTTGGACCGCACCACTCTCAATGAGGTCACCTCCCTCACCAGGTGCACTAATCATTCTTAGTGCCTCTTTGACTTTATCTCTAGTAATTTTCATAGCCTATGAATCGCCTACAAATATAGGTGGGACAATGGAGAAAGAAAAGCTTAGAAAGGGTTTTCCCATAACGGCAATTCTTTCACGGGATCCCAAAATACATGATTGAAATTTTGAATTCGATCTTGAACGACCTCTACACCTTCATTTTCCAGAAGCTGTTGCATCAGTTGCGATCCTTGAAAATGATGTTTTCCTGTGAGTAATCCCACTCGATTCACTACTCGATGCGCTGGTATAGTAGCATCTTGATGTGCTGCATTCATAGCCCAACCCACCATTCGTGCACTTTGTGAAGCACCCAAATAGCGTCCAATGGCTCCATAAGAACTCACACGCCCATGAGGAATAAGACGAACAACAACATACACCTGTTGAAAAAAATTTACGGTATTCTCTTGGGGCTTCATCGATGGTAAAACTTTAAATAAGTAATGGGCTTACCGTTATCTAAAAACATTTTCTCATAAAATGTTTGAATGGCAGTAGCCGCTTCAGGAGCATATGGATTATTATAAATATCGTGGTGTGCATACTCAATTAGGTAATTGGAATTATCCAAAATTCCCAAAGTATAGCCATGTAAAAATTCACTGTCTGTTTTTAAATGGATTGTGCCTTGGGGAACCAAAATTTGATGATATAATGCCAACATATTGGGATGGGTGAGGCGGTGTTTACTCCGTTTGAATTTGATTTGAGGATCGGGAAAAGTAATCCATATTTCAGCAACTTCACCAGCGGCAAATAAATTTGCAATCATTTCGATTTGAGCACGGATAAATGCAACGTTGGGGATTTTTTTTCAGCGACGGTTTTTGCACCCCGCCAAAAACGAGCCCCTTTAATATCAATGCCTATAAAATTTTTATCAGGATGCTTTTCCGCCAAATAAACAGTGTACTCCCCTTTTCCACAACCCAGTTCCAAAACAATCGGGTGTTCATTTTGAAAAAAACAAGTCCATTGTCCTTTCCATTCGAATTGATCCTTTTGAAGAATCTCTCGCTCTGGCTGGATAACATGAGTGAAGGTTTCGTTCTCTCGAAAACGCCTTAGTTTGTTTTTACTACCCATCGAGCAAAACTACAAATTCTAAGGTAAGAAATGTGACACGGTTAGACTTCGGTCAACGTAAGACTAAATGAAAATTCAGAACCAATTCCTGGTTTACTATTTACAAATAATTTTTCCTTGTGCGCATCGATAATATGCTTGACAATGGATAATCCCAGGCCTGATCCTCCTTGCTTTCGATTACCAGTCTTATCCACTCGGTAGAATCGCTCGAATAGGCGAGGAAGATGATCTTCTTCAATACCTTCCCCATTGTCTGTAACTGTCACTAACACCTTATCATCTTTGATAGACAATTGGAGTTCGGTAGTTCCGTTTGTAACCCCGTACTTGAGTGAATTGACTATTAGATTAGTCATGACTTGCATAATTCTCTCCTCATCTGCGTAAACCCATATGGGTTGTTCGTAGGGTTTATCCAATTTGATAGTAATTTTACATTTTGAGGCTTGCATTTCCAACAAATCAAAAACATTATTGATCAAGGGTATTAAATCAAACTTTTTGAGTGATAAATTTTGAATCCCTGATTCGAATTGTGTAATTAAATCCAAATCCCTGATAATAAAAATTAGTCGCTCAACTCCTTTGGAAGCTCTATTCAAATATTTCCTACGAAGCTTTTTATCTTTAACTGCTCCATCGAGTAGTGTTAAGATGTATCCTTGGATAGTAAACAAGGGGGTCTTGAGTTCGTGAGCAATGTTTCCAATAAATTCTTTACGATAAGCTTCTCGTTCTTTCAGAAGTTCTATCTCTAAGTATTGATCTGTATTCTTTTTTTGTAGGCTATTGGTAATGGAGGTAACATCAGAAGCAATTGACTTATCTAATTGTGAAGAATCTACCGGGGATAGATTTTTGTACACTTCTTGTACTCGCTGTTCGATAAGTTTCTCAATTCGAAAATAAATCAATCCGAAACAAAGAACGCCTATGCCAAAAGCCACCGCAACCAAACTCACATAGAACGTAACTGGAATTTCATTGGTTATGAGTTTGAAAAAAATAATCAAACTAGAGCCCGAAGTAATAGCCAAGACTAGTGAAATCTGAAAGGCAACTCGATACTTTCTAAAAATAGACAAGGATATCCGCTTTAAAATTCAAATTTGTACCCTACTCCTTTAACGGTTTTAAAGAATTTCTCCCCACCTTTTCTCTTAATTTTCGGATATGAACGTCAATAGTTCGGTCTCCAACGACAACGTCGGCTCCCCAAATTTTCTCCATTATTTTTTCGCGTTTATGGACTTTGTTTGGGCGTGAAGCGAGGAGGAATAACAATTCGAATTCTTTACGGGGGAGTCCAAAAGAAGTACCATTATGAGTGACTTTATACTCTTCCTTGTCGACAATTAAGTCACCAAGATTGAGTACAGAAGGTTCCTTATCTGAATTTTTGAAGCGGCGCAAAAGCCCTTTGACTTTAGAGAGTAATACCTTGGGCTTAATCGGTTTAGTGACATAATCATCAGCTCCAGCATCGAAGGCAGCTACATAAGAGAAGTCTTCACCTCGAGCAGAAAGAAACATGATAACGGTAGATTGGAGGTTGGGTTGAGAGCGGATTTGTTCACAAGCCGAAATTCCATCCAATTCTGGCATCATAATATCCATAATAATGAGATGTGGTGTGGTCTCTATGGCTTTTTTGACAGCCTTTTTCCCCATTGGAGGCTTCATATACTTGATAGCCTTCATTGGTAAGATTGAATCCAATGATTTCTCGTATATCTGGTTCATCATCTACCAATAGAATTTTTATCTCGCTTTTCTTCATAGGGTTGGTTGTTCAAATTTGATGCACCAAGAGCATGGATATTTAGGTGAAATGTTTTTTTATAGAATTCCTCGATACAATTCATTCAAATTTAACAATCATATATTAACTGAATATTAAGTTAACGAATTTTAAATTTTATTGATGCCAAAATGTTGTTTATTTAAATGATATTTGTTAAGTGAAACAAATTTCGGCCTTACTTTTTCTCCTTTGTCTGTTCGTGTTTCCGAATCTAGCTAGTGATAGTATTGAGGATCAAATGGCATTCCGCCAAGCTAAACCCCCAGATCTGGTCTTCAAAATGTCCCCTAATCCTTTGAATCAGGGGCCACTACACATAGACTGTCCCACAGACTCCCCTAAAGAGATTTATGTTTTTAATGTGATGGGCGAAGTAGTTTTCCAAATTCAAACACAGGAAAACAAATTGAATCTAACCCATCTTAAAACCGGCATTTATCTGGTTCGAATTACACAAGATCGTAAAACAGGTGTGCAGCGATTAGTTGTTCAAAAAAATGAAAAAGCTTTCATCTTCAGATTTACAAGCCATTGACAAGCCCATTGCTTTTGAAAAAGCAGCGCTTCACACCTTTCGAAATCAATATGACCACTGCGCACCCTACCGAGCTTATTGTGATTTGATCAATCAAAATCCTAGTACTGTTAATTCTGTAGCTGAACTCCCTTTTTTGCCAATTTCATTGTTCACCCAAAAAAAAATAATCACAGGCAACCCGCTAATTGAAACTGTTTTTCGATCAAGTGGGACCACAGGACAGAAGCCTGCACAGCACCATATTAGTGATCTAACTTTATATGAATGGAGTTTTCGAAAAACTTTCGAGGATTGCTATGGAGCAGTTGATGACTATGTTATTCTCGCCCTACTTCCTTCCTATTTGGAGCGTCAAGATGCCTCGCTTGTTTACATGGTTTCGGATCTTATTGCCAGAAGCAATAAAAAAGAAAGTGGATTCTATCTTGATGAATATGAGGGCTTAGTCAAAAACTAAAAAAGCTGGAGGCACAACACCAAAAAACCTTACTAATTGGGGTATCCTTTGCGTTGATGGATTTTTGTACTCGCTATCCTCAACAACTCCAACAGACTCAGGTCATAGAAACTGGTGGGATGAAGGGTCGAAAGAAAGAATGGGTTCGAAGCGAACTGCACGCCTTTCTTGAAAAAGGCTTTGGTTGTTCTTCCATTCATTCTGAATACGGAATGACAGAACTATTGTCTCAAGCATACGCAAAAAAGAAGGGGTTGTTTTTTTGCCCTGCCTGGATGCAAGTCAAAGTTCGAGACAGTACGGATCCTTTTCAAATTCTACCTGAGGGCCAAACAGGTGGTCTCAATATAATAGATCTTGCCAATCAAAACAGTTGTGCTTTTGTTGCCACGCAAGATTTGGGGAGAAAATATAGCAATGGTGGGTTTGAAGTCCTTGGTCGATTTGATGCCGCTGAAATTCGAGGATGCAATTTGATGGTGGGTGCGACTAACTAAACTTTAGAATAAAGTAGTTTTTCTTACCGCGTTGCAACAAGACATATTGATTGGCGATCAGGTCTGTGGTTCCAATTAGGTAATCTTCAGAAATCTTTTTTTTGTTTACCAAAATAGACTTTTCTTTCAAGGCCCGTCGGGCTTCTCCGTTGGAAGAAACAAAATGGGTTTCTGCTGAAAGAGCTGCAATCATATCTAACCCTTTTTCAATTGATTCCAAGCTCATTTCAGCCTGAGGAACCCCTTCAAATACATCCAAAAATGTCTGAACGTCGAGTTTTTTGATGTCTGCCTCAGTGGACTTTCCAAATAGAATAGCTGACGCTTTGTGAACCCGATCCAATTCTTCTTGTCCGTGAACCAATTGCGTGACAGATGCTGCCAGTTCTTTTTGAAGTTCACGCTGGTGAGGGGCCTCTTTATGTTTTTGGATCAGAACTTGAATTTCTTCCTGAGACAAAAATGTGAAGATTTTTATATAGCTCTCGGCATCGACATCAGAAGTATTGAACCAATACTGGTAGAACTTATAAGGAGAGGTTCGTTTGCGATCAAGCCAAATATTTCCGCCTTCTGTTTTACCAAACTTAGTCCCATCGGCTTTAGTTATCAGAGGACAAGTGATCGCATAAACCTTGCCTCCTCCCTTTCGACGAACCAACTCAGTTCCTGTGGTGATATTGCCCCATTGATCGCTCCCACCCATTTGAATTTTACAATCCATTGTTTCATATAAGTATAGAAAATCATACCCCTGCAGGAGTTGATAGGTGAATTCTGTAAAGGACATGCCAACCTTAGAGTCGGAGCCCAATCGCTTTTTGACCGAGTCTTTTGACATCATATAATTTACTGTCAAATGTTTCCCAATGTCGCGAGAAAAGTCGATAAGACTAAAATCTTTCATCCAACTATAGTTGTTCACCATCACTGCAGCATTGGATGCACTGGGATCAAAGTCTAGAAAACGAGTTAATTGATTTTGAATGCCATCACAATTTTTTTCTAAGGTAGGTGCATCCAGCAAATTGCGTTCGTCTGATTTGCCTGATGGGTCTCCGATCATTCCTGTAGCCCCACCCACTAAAGCGATAGGACGGTGACCGGCTTTTTGGAAATGCATTAAAATCACAATTTGAACCAAACTCCCAATATGAAGGGAATCGGCAGTAGGGTCAAATCCGATATAGCCTGAAACCACATTCTCATTCAAAAAGCTTTCTGTATTGGGCATAATATCGTGAATTAGCCCTCTCCAACGTAATTCGGCAACAAAATTTTTTGACATCCTTATGACTTTGTGCAGCAAAGATAGATTTCTAAGCGCAAAAAAAAAAACAGGGGTTTAATTCTGTAATTTTGACCATGCTATTAATTACAGGAGCGACAGGTTTTATTGGGAGACATCTTCTCAAAGAGTTCCTTTCTGTTCCTATCCCCCTTATTGCACTCTATCGATCTGAAGCCAAAAAGAAGAAACCCTTGCTTTTCTCAAACAACATAAAGAATCGGATAATGATCGTATGGATTCCATTGATTGGCGAAAAGGAACAATGAATGACTGGGTTTCATTGGAAAAAGCATTTGAAGGAGTCACACATGTAGTTCATACAGCAGCCAAGGTTAGTATGTCCCAACGTAAAGAAGACCAAATGATGGCTGTGAATGTAGAAGGAACAAGACAACTCATTGACTTGGCATTGAAAAATAATATTGAATGGTTCGGTCATATCAGTTCCATTGCTGCCTTAGGTGCTAGTAAAAATCATGAGACATTAACAGATGCTGAACTGTGGTGCGATGAAGAGACATATACAGCTTATGGTTATTCAAAATATTTAGCTGAATTGGAAGTATGGCGGGGAATAGAAGAAGGACTTAAGTGTTGCTTTTTTAATCCAGGAGTTGTCTTGGGTCTAGGAACTGAACAAAGTCCCTTAAATCAATTATTGGCTCAGCAAAACAAAAAAAATGTATGGCTCACAAAAGGAAGTACTGGTTTTGTTGCTGTTGAAGATGTGGTCTTGGCCATACGGTTGGCATATTTGAACGAGCTTAATCGAGGGCAATTTATTCTTGTTTCAGAAAATTGGACCTATGAAGAACTCTTCCGTCAGTTTTTAAGTAAGTCAAACAGAAAATATCGATTACGTTGGCTTTCTAAATGGCAGCTTCAATTTCTTTATCGTTTGGAATTATTTTTATCGCTTTTGGGTCGAAAGAGAAAACTTAGCCTCGCATTAATTGAAAGTTTGACGGAGTTGCGTACCTATGATGGAGACAATAGTGTTCATGACATTCCCAGCTTCAACTATTCCAATCTTAGAAAGCGGCTAAAGAGCTATCTAAATGCTAACTATCCCATAAATTACTCTTGATTCAGAGGGTTTTGAATCGCTTTATTAATACTGTCAATTTTTCGATCTAAGGCCTTTCTAACTGCTGTGAAAATTTGAACATTCTGTTTGGGATTGCCTGCGTAATAGGCTTCAGAATTGGCCCATCGTAGTGAATCAATCTTGTATTTGGAATAGATATAAGGCAATCCCAATATGGAATCAGAAACAACTTTCCCTTGATAGGTTTTCTCAATAACTTCCATGATACTCAAATCTGTCTGAATTTGAATCATCGTACTGATTGATATAAGGTTGTTGGGTTTTTTTGGACCACCAGAAGAACACCCCAATACAAGGAAAAAAAGGAAAAAGGAGGAAATATACGTTTTCATCGATTAAATTCAAGGCGTTGACCAGCTGAAGGGTCTTTAATTTTATTTTCAGAATACGCTAAGATCCCGTTCACAAAAGTGCTGTGAATCGATGCCTCAAAGTTTGTTCCTTCAAAAGGAGACCAGCCGCATTTATACAGGAGTGATTCAGGAGTGACCTTTGTTGATTTATTCAAATCCACCAAAACTAAATCCGCAAAAATATCCTGTCCTAATGTATCCTCGGTCTTTGATGTCAAAAAGAATAGCGGGGTTGTGACAAGCCTTTTGAACTAATCGTTCCAAAGTTATTATACCTCTTTTATGAGCTGTAAGTAAAGCCAAAAGTGCATGTTGAACCAAAGGCCCCCCTGAAGGTGCTTGGGTATAGGGGTTTTGTTTTTCGCTCCACGTATGAGGTGCGTGATCAGTGGCAAGGACATCGATACGGTCGTCATTGAGTGCTTCCCAGAGAGCGTCTTGATCGGCCTGTGTTTTTATCGCCGGATTCCACTTGATACGTGTTTGTTTTTCAGGGTAATCAGCATCGCTGAACCACAAATGATGCACACAAACCTCTGCCGTTATTTTCTTTTCAGCCAAAGGGATTGAATTATCAAGAAGGGTTGTTTCCCTAGCTGAGGATAGATGATAAATATGTAGCCGAGCTCCTGTTTTTTTTGCCAATGCAATCGCTTTTGAAGAAGATAAATAGCATGCTTCCTCACTTCTGATAATGGGATGAAGTTCTACTGGAATATCATCTCCATATATTTCCTTATAGTGTTTTGTATTGGAGCGTATGGTTTGCTCATCTTCACAATGAACTGAAATAACGAGGTCTGTACTGGAAAATATTTTTTCCAAGACCTCTGGAGAATCGACTAGCATATTGCCCGTTGAGGATCCTAAAAATAATTTCAATCCCGCCACTGATTTATGATCTAATTGTAGGATTTGATCTAGATTATCATTGGTCCCGCCAAACATAAAGGAATAATTGGCTGCTGCTTTATTTGCAGCCATTTCAAATTTGTTTTCCAAAGCTTTCAAGTTGGTGGTTTGCGGATTTGTATTGGGCATTTCGATAAATGATGTAATCCCACCGGCTATAGCAGCTTGAGATTCACTTGCCAAATCTGCTTTATGTGTTAATCCCGGTTCCCGGAAATGAACTTGATCATCAATAAGTCCTGGAAGTAAATGAAGTCCAGTCGCATCGATACACTTGTCGTCTTTAACAGAAGGGATGTGAGAAGCAATTTGAGTAATACGGTTGCCCACAATGGCCACATCCGTTATTTGAGTTTGGCCTTCATTAATTAGGATCGCATTTTGTATAAGCGTTCGCTTCATTTTTTTTTGAAAAAGTTTTGCAGAGGCAAAAATAGAACCCCAATGAAGGCTTCCCAAATTATTTGTCCACTCATTTTGGAATGCCCTTTAATTCTATTTTTAAATACAATTGGGATTTCCATTAGATGAAAGCCTTTTTTCCAGGCTTTGTATTTCATTTCAATCTGATAGGCATATCCTATATATCGGATGTTTGCCAAATCCACAGACTTTAATACGTTTGTTCTATAAGCAACATAACCTGCTGTAGGGTCTTTGATTGGCATCCGAGTAATTGATTGAACAAATTGAGAAGCAAAATAAGAAAGCAAAATTCTGCTGATGGGCCAATTGACAACCGTAACTCCATCGGAATAACGAGATCCGATAACCACATCTGCGCCTTTATCAAAAGCCGCTAGAAAATCGACGAGTGCATGTGGGTTATGTGAAAAGTCAGCATCCATTTGGATTATATACTCAACTTTTTGTTGCAGTGCCCAAATAAACCCATGAATATAGGCAGGTCCGAGGCCTTCTTTGGCTTTTTTTTGTTCCAAAAAAAGGCGATCGGTGTACTGTGATTGGAGCTTACGAACCGCATCTGCCGTGCCATCTGGTGAATTATCATCCACTACAAGAATAGCCACGGCCAAAGGCAGTGAAAATATTTTTTGAATCAGTTCTCCAATATTTTCAACTTCATTGAAGGTGGGAACAATAACTAAATAAGGATTCATTATTTCAAAAGTAACCAGTTCCTCTAAAATAAGAGAGGAATCCCTAATTGATTTTGAGAAACGTGTATTTTTACACTATGTGGCAAATTCGTGAACAAAACTTTGAAAACTGGGTCCTACTCTTAGTCTTTTTGCTGTTTGTATTAATCAGTCAGTTATACCGATTGTATCGAATTGAAGCTTCCTATTTTATAAGGCTTTTTGATTTCAACAGTTATTTACGCCTTTTTGGAAAAGACCGAGATTTATCTATTTGGCGACCCTTTCAAATGGGTCTCACCCTTTTTTTAGTGCTCACATTTAGTCTTCTCATCACTTTGATATGGAGTGACTATTCGGGTCATTCTTTGAGGTTTTATTTTTTCTTTCAATGCTTAGTGGTTATTACTGCTTTGATTTTGATTCGCTATCTGTTACTTTGGGCATTGGCTTGGATATTTAATTTGAACATGCTTTTCAGACAATTGTTATTCAAAGGTGTTTCGAGTTATGGTTACTTGGCACTCATTGTTTACGGTTTATGTGTGCTTTACTATTTTTCGCCTTGGCAAAACTCTTCTTCACTATTGTGGCTAGGATTAGCTGTACTTGGAGGGGGTAATCTTCTTATTCAAGGGGTTCAATACATTGATATTGGCAAGGGCAGTACTTCACAAACTGTATATTTATTTTTGTATATTTGTTGCTTCAAAATTGCCCCTTGGATATGGATATACAGGTGGATAGATACGCCGCTCTGAATTAAATGATTAGCCCATGAAAGTAAAATCAATTTTGGTGTCACAACCAGAGCCAGCTTCCGATAAGTCCCCTTATCAAAGGCTAAAAGACAAACATAAATTGAAGATCGACTTCCGTCCATTTATCCACGTGGAAGGTGTCTCTGCCAAAGACGTACGCCAACAGAAAATTGATTTTTCCAAATTCGATAACATTATATTGACAAGTCGGAATGCGGTAGATCACTTCTTTAGACTTACAGAAGAAATGCGTTATAAAGTGCCCGATAGCACTAAGTATTTTTGTCAATCTGAGGCAGTTGCTTATTATCTTCAAAAATATGTTGTCTATCGAAAGAGAAAAATTTATGTTGGTGAACGCTCTGTGGGAGATCTTGAAATAACTTTCAAAAAACACAATAAAGAGACTTTTTTACTACCTACCTCAGATATTTTAAAGCCTTCTCTTCCCAACTTACTCAATGATATGGGAATCAATTGGATTCGTGCACAACTGTATAAGACCGTTGTAAGTGATCTATCCGATTTACGAGATGTATACTATGATATATTAGTCTTGTTTAGTCCTTCGGGAATTGAGTCGCTTTTTAAAAAATTTCCAGACTTTGAACAGAACGATACCCGTATCGCAGTATATGGAAATTCTACTATTGCCGCAGCCGATCAAGCAAAACTTCGGGTAGATATTAAAGCGCCAACCCCCGAGACTCCATCTATGACAATGGCTATAGAGAAATATATTAGCGAAGCCAGAAAGAGTTAAATTAAATAAGGGGGAATTAGAGCCGAATAAACAGTTGAAGAAGCCAAATCCATCCAACAATTAATACGAGGCCCCCAAGAGGGGTAACAGGTCCAAGAAAAGCAAGCTTCCAATTGCATAATTTACCCACCGTTAATAAAAGAAGACTCCACTGAACAGAAGAGTACCGGCAAATAAGCAATAGAATACGGTATTTGGAATTTGATAGGTTCCTGTTAATGCACCTAAGACCAAAAGGCCCAATCCCTGAAATGCAAGATATTGTGTGGCTACTGTGTAGCCATAAAAGGAAGTATCGGGAAGCAGCGGGCGAATTGCATGACTTCCGAAAGCACCTAATACAATACTAAATAATACAAACACACTTCCGACAATCAAATAGCTTTTTTCCATTTATTTTTTAATCCTTGAAGAGTAAATATATTGTATTATGACTAATGACCTACCTTTGTGGCGTAAATAATAAATAAATGGCAACCTTATCAGAAAAAAAAATACAATTGGACGGACTGGATAAAATGATTTTAAAACGTCTTATGACTGATGCCAGAAGTCCAATAAATAGCATTGCTAAAGAGGTGGGGATTTCGGGTACAGCTATTCACCAGCGACTTAAAAAATTGGAGAATTCTCAATTAATTGCTGGGTCTCAATTATTAATAGACCCTAGAGTATTGGGCTACAAAACCCAAGCCTTTATTGGTATTTATCTAGATCGGGCCATTCGGAATCAAGAAGCTGTTCGGCAATTGGAACAGATTCCAGAGGTGATTGAGTGTCACTATACAACAGGGAATTGGAGCATTTTAATAAAAATATTATGCAGAGACAATGAGCATTTGATGCAGGTATTAAATTCTAAAGTACAAAAAATAGAAGGCATCTCCCGAACAGAAACCTATATTTCACTGGATCAGCAAATCCATCGGCAAATCCAGCTATGAAACTCAATTACGGCTGTTCCCTGCCACTCTCAGGGCTAAGTAGATGAGTGTGGCTAAAGATCCAATGGCAGCGACAACATAGGTTCTTGCCGCCCACTTCAGTGCATCCTCTGCCCCAACTAATTCGCGTTGAGTAACTATTCGTTTGCGTTTTAACCAAGCCAGTGCACGATTACTGGCATCATACTCCACAGGTAGGGTGATGAAGCTAAAAAGCGTTCCCAAACCAAACATTCCCACGCCAATCGTGGCAACGGTTTGACCCAAAGGTAATGTTTGCATAACTGCCAAGCCACCGAAAATCACCCACATTGAAAGATTGGACGCGACACTCACAGCAGGTACTAGGGTGGACCGCATCTGAAGCCATTCATAGCCTGTTGCATGCTGCACTGCATGCCCACATTCGTGCGCTGCTACTGCCGCCGCCGCAGCATTCGTTTGTGAATAAACCCCTTCACTCAAATTGACTGTTTTGGTTTTGGGATTATAATGATCGCTCAGCATCCCTTGAGTAGATACTACTTTCACATCGCGTATGCCATGATCAATTAAGCATTTGTTCGGCAATTTCTTTTCCAGACATTCCACTTTGCAAAAGTTCACGAGAGTATTTTTTGAATTTCCGTTTCAAGGTACTACTCACCCACATACTAAAACCGGCCGTTGCTAGAATAATAATTAAATACATTTTTTTATTTTAAAAATACGATTAAAGTAACAATCTCCGTGAATTATTAACCGTGTTTTAACTTCATTACGATAATCCATAATTGAAAAAGCATGGATATAGCATTGGCTAGAATTATGGCTGGACGTTCCAACAATATCCCATAGGCTAACCAGAGGATTACACCTATAATCAAAACAACATACGTGTTTAAAGAAATACCTGAGGTGTCTTCGGTCTTAAATATCTTAATTGCCTGTGGTAAAAAACCAAAAGTAGTCAGAAACGCGGCACATAATCCGAGTAACTCAATTTGAAAATCAGTCATTTAAAAAACAATATTGATTATTTTCCCGGGAACAATAATAACCTTTTTCGGTGATTTGCCTTCAGATATTTTAGTGTTTGTTCTTCAGCTAAAATTTGTTTCTCTATTGCAGCCAGGTCTAAATCCAAAGGCAAGTTAAAGGTAAATCGCATCTTTCCATTAAATGAAACAGGATATTTTTTTTGTGTTTCTTTTAGGTACTTTTCCACATGCTCAGGGTAGGGGACAAATGTAATTGATTCTTCATGGCCCAGATGCTGCCATAATTCCTCTGTAATGTGAGGTGCAAAAGGAGATAATAATACGACTAAGGGTTCTAGTATTTTTCTAGAATGGCAGGCAAGGGCATACAACTCATTCACACAAATCATAAAAGTACTAATACAGGTATTGAAGGAAAATTGAGTAATTCCCTGATTGACTTTTTTAATTGCCTGGTGTAGGCTCTTGTAGGCCGTAGCTGTGGGTTCCTCAGCCGTTAATAAGAGTTGTTTTTCATCAAAAAAGAGACGCCACAATTTTTTTAAAAACGAATGGACGCCAGAGATACCAGCCGTGTTCCAAGGTTTGGCTTGTTCCAAAGGTCCCAAAAACATCTCATACATCCGTAATGTATCGGCACCATAACGATCACAAATTGCGTCAGGATTGACAACATTGTATTTTGATTTTGACATTTTTTCGACCTCTATTCCTACAATATATTTTCCCGCTTCCAATTCAAAATGGGCATTTTTAAATTGAGGCTGCCAAGAACGTATTGCTTCCAAATCAAGCTCATAGGAAGTATTAACTAGATTCACGTCTACGCGGATGGGTTCAACTTTATGCTTTCCTATCAAATTTTTTGACAAGTACGTATCACTCCCCGTTTTTCGATATACAAAAGCAGATTCGCCTAATATCATGCCCTGGTTGATGAGTTTTTTGGCGTATTCATCTACGGGTAATATTCCCAAATCAAAAAGAAATTTTTGCCAAAACCTCGAATACAATAGGTGTCCCGTTGCGTGTTCACTTCCGCCCAGATACAAATCGACTTGTTGCCAGTAGGCAATGGTTTCTTTGTCGGCGAAAACCCGCTCATTGGAAGCATCCATATAACGGTAGAAATACCAAGAACTTCCTGCCCAACCAGGCATGGTATTTAAATCTAAGGGGAAACTGTTTGGTTATCGATATGCTCGATATTGACGACTTTCTTGTTTTTTTCATCCCAGCCCCATTCTTTTGCGTTTCCGAGAGGGGGATTCCCTTCTGAAGTAGGGAGGTATTTTTCCACATCTGGTAATTTCAAAGGAAGATCCTGAAGATCCAAGGGAGATGGGAGATCATTTTTATAGTAGATCGGGATAGGTTCTCCCCAATACCTTTGGCGTGAAAAAATAGCGTCGCGCATGCGGTAGGTAATACTGCCATACCCTTTCCCGATATTTCCAACGCTTCAATTACTTTGGGTAGTGCTTCAGCATAAATCATTCCATTAAGGAAATCGGAATGGCAAAGAGGAATGTTGCCCTTTTCAATATAGGCCCTTTCTGAGAGGTCTACTCCATCAAAAATATTGGGAATCGAAAGGTTGAAATGCTTTGCAAAATTATAATCGCGCTGATCGCCACACGGAACTGCCATCACCGCCCCTGTGCCGTAGCCAGCAAGAACATAATCTCCAATCCATATGGGAATACGTTCTTGGGTAAATGGGTGAATTGCGTAGGCACCAGTAAATACTCCCGAAATTGTTTTGACATCGGCTTGTCTTTCTCGTTCAGAGCGTTGTTTGGTTTTTTCAATATAATCTATCACCACCTCTTGTTGTTCTGGAGTTGTGATTTGTTGAACCAACTCCAATTCGGGAGCCAAGGTCATAAAGCTCACTCGAAAATGGTATCGGGTCGGGTGGTGAAAACCTCAATTTGTTGGCTATGTCCTTCAATAGCAAATTGTACATTGCTCCAGTAGACTTTCCTATCCAGTTGCGCTGCATTTCTTTAAGTGGCTCGGGCCAGTCTGTGGAATCCAGTCCTTGAAGCAATCGCTCGGCATAAGCGCCAATTCGCATGCTCCACTGCCTCATACTTTTCTTGGTTACAGCATGACCTCCTCGTTCTGAAACCCCGTCTATGATTTCGTCATTGGCTAGGACAGTTCCCAGAGCTGGGCACCAGTTCTCTTGTGTTTCTGCCAAATATGTCAGTCGATACTTGAGCAGCAGTTCTTGTTTTTGCGAATCTGTATACGCCATCCACTCCTGTGCAGAGAACTCAGGTGTATCCATATCACATACAGCATCTACCCCCGTATTTCCTTTTTTTTTCAAAGCCTGCAGTCAACTCGAAATTGGTTTTGCTTGATCTGATTTTTTACAGTAATAATGATCAAAGAGGAGAAGAAAAATCCATTGAGTCCATTTGTAATAATCTGGATTAGAAGTGCGAATTTCTCGGCTCCAATCAAATGAAAAACCCATTCGGTCGAGTTGTTTTCGATAGCGAGCAATATTATTTTTGGTGGTGGTGGCAGGATGCTGACCGGTTTGAATGGCATATTGTTCTGCTGGTAATCCAAAAGAATCATAACCCTGTGGGTGCAATACATTATACCCTTTGTGACGGTAATACCGAGATACTATATCACTAGCAATGTATCCTAATGGATGCCCAACATGCAACCCTGCCCCCGAGGGATAAGGAAACATATCCAACACATAGTATTTTGGTTTGGAGCTATTATTATCGGCACGATAGGTTTGATTCTCGGCCCAATATTTTTGCCATTTAATTTCAATTTTCTCAAAGTCGTAGGTCACACCCAATTTTTTATAGCCCAAAAATACGTTACTGCCCCTGAAAGAAAAAGTTTGAAAGCGTTAAAAGTAATCCGTACTGCTTTGTTTCTTATTTTTACTTTTAAAAACTCACCCCTTTGCAAAAATCCGCAGAAGATCGTTTTCAAAAACGCCGCCTCAGAAATACTTATTTTTCGGTAGTTGTTAGCATTGCGTTGGTCCTATTCCTGGTTGGTATCCTGGGCGTCCTTTTGATAAATTCCAAAAATGTGGCCGATCATTTTAAAGAACAGATCGCTTTATCTCTTTATGTCAATGACACTGCTAAAGAAATAGAAGTTCAACAGTTGATCAAAACACTACAGTTGAATCCTGCAACTAAGAAAGTGGTTTGGGTCACAAAGGAAGAAGCGGCAGAAATTTACAACAATGAAATTGGTGAAGAGTTTATGGAGTTTTTAGGTTACAACCCCTTATTGGCTTCGGTAGATGTATATTTTAATGCCTCCTATGCGACTCCAATTTTCGTGAAAAATTTAAGTGAATCCCTAGATTATAATTTTGTGAATGAAATCACCTACGATCAACCTTTACTTGAACTTTTGGACACAAATATTCAGAAAATATCCTATTGGTTTTTATTAACTGCCCTTCTGTTTGTGATTGTAGCCATGTTACTAATCAATAGTTCGATACGGCTATCTATACATTCCAAACGTTTTATTATCAAAACCATGCAATTAGTTGGTGCTCACAAACGCTTTATTCGCCGTCCATTTATTCGAACTCATGTCCAGCTGGGAGCCATAGCATCACTTCTCGCCAGCGTCGGAGTTACCTCCGTAGTATGGGAGCTTAACAAGCGTTTTCCCGAATTGCAAATTCTAAGTCGTCCTGAAGAGCCGGCCCTTATTCTTGGAATTGTTGTTCTGCTTGGAGTAAGCATTACCTATTTTAGCACCTATTTTGCAACACAACGGTATCTTAATCTAAATACCAATGCCATATATTAACGTTCTTACCAATGGAATATAGAAAAAAGAAAAATTTCATTTTTGACAAAAAAAACTATCGCCTTCTGGGCCTTGCCTTGGGAATCATTATTTTGGGATTTGTCTTGATGTCGGAGGAGGAAGTGAAGACCCTTCCATCTTCAATCCCGAAATTTTCAATTTTCAAAGAATCCGATTGGCTCCAACACTTGTTCTTGTAGGATTCGGAGTTGCTGTATATTCCATTTTTGCACAAACCAAGTCTTAATGGAGTGGTTGTCGGCTTTTATGTTGGGAGTGATCCAAGGACTCACCGAATTCCTTCCCGTTTCATCTAGTGGTCATTTGGAGCTGACCAAAATTCTACTTGGTGATTCCGTTCCCCATGAAGGCCTCCTACTCACCTTAGTATTACATACGGCTACTGCTTTGAGTACTCTGATTGTGTTTAGAAAAGACATTTTGGAGATCTTGAAAGGACTCGTTGAATTAAAAATGAATGCTAGTTGGCTCTTTGCAGGTCTAATTGTCATTTTATGCTTCCTGCTGCTGGCATCGGTTTGTTTTTCGAAGAACAGGTTGCCCTTTTATTTGAAGGGCGCTTAGGCTGGGTTGGTGTGGCCTTAGTGCTCACTGCCATATTGCTTCGCTTGACCGACAGTAGCAAACCCGAGGGAAACTCATTAACTCCCAAAAATGCATTCGTTATAGGCCTCGCACAAGCTATTGCCATTTTACCCGGTATATCAAGAAGTGGAGCTACGATTGCTACGGCTGTTTTGCTGGGTATTGAACGTGAAAAAGCAGCTCGATTTTCCTTTCTCATGGTTATTCCATTAATCTTTGGAAGCATGTTTAAAAGCCTACTGGATGTAGATTTTGCTTCTAGCAGAAGTAGCCTACGCTCCTCTTTTTTATTGGCTTTTTCACTGCATTTTTCACTGGGATAATGGCTTGTCGTTGGATGATTGCTTTGGTTAAAAAAAGTCAACTCACTTATTTTGCAGTTTACTGTTTGGTGATTGGTTATTGCAATGAGTTATGAATTCTTTAGATAAACTAGCTGTTGAAGACTGGCTGGCAGGTCAACTGCTCTTGGTAGATAAGCCTTTGGAATGGACTTCCTTTCAAGTGGTAAATAAAATTCGTTGGGCACTAAAAAAGAGATGGGGTTTGAAAAAAATTAAAATTGGTCATGCTGGAACTTTAGATCCTTTGGCCTCAGGGCTTCTATTGATTTGTGTAGGTAAATGGACCAAGCGGATTAGTGAATTTCAGGGAATGGATAAAGAATATAGTGGTCAACTTCAATTAGGAGCTACCACACCTTCCTATGATTTAGAAACTGCCATTGACACGACCTACCCTACTGACCATATTTCTCAGATAAAATTGAAGCGATCCGAAAAACTTTTCTAGGTTCCAAGAACAATTTCCTCCACTCTTTTCTGCAATCAAAAAGAAGGTGTCCGATTGTATGAGCATGCCAGAAAAGGGGAAACAGTAGCTGTAGATTCTCGAAAAATTCATATTGACACTTTTGAATTGGATAGCCGTACGTTTCCTGTGATTGGCTTTCAAAGTGCGCTGCAGCAAAGGCACCTACATCCGTTCGTTAGCCTACGATTTGGGGCGGGCTTTGGAATCGGTGCCCATTTGAAAAAGTTTGTGCAGAACCAGATTGGAAAGTATAAGCTTGATGACGCCTACCCCTTAGATAAGTTGATTAATTTAATCACTCGAAAGACCTAGCTAGAAAGTAGCTTTTTCGTTATTTTTACAAGGATTTTATGAAAGCCATTGACACTCCTATCCATCTTTCACAACTCCAGCGCAGGGGGTTCATCGCCGAGCCTATTCCACCTGAGGTCTCTTTGGTAGATGAAATTCAGCGCTTGAAAAGAGAAAAAAATGCTGTTATTCTAGCCCATTATTATCAGGAAGAAGCCATTCAGAAGTTGTCGGATCATTTAGGTGACCCAGTCTCTATCTGGCTCAAGTAGCTGAAAAAGTTGAAGCAGAAATGATTGTATTCATGGGTGTTCACTTTATGGCAGAAACAGCCAAAATTGTCAATCCAAGCAAAAGTACTTTTACGGATTTAAAGGCAGGGGTGTTCTTTTGGCGATTCCTGTCCTCCCAAGACTTTAAAAAATTTTTTATCGCAATACCCAGAATCTGTCGTTGGGACTTATATCAACTGTTCAGCTGAAATAAAAGCACTCAGTGATATAGTTTGTACTTCAAGCAACGCTGCTCGAGTGATTGAGTCCATTCCGAAGGAAACTCCAATTGTATTCGCCCCAGACAAGAATTTGGGAAGATATCTTATCAAAGAGACGGGGCGTGATATGATCTTATGGGATGGAGCGTGCCTAGTTCACGAGGCCTTTTCTTTCAATAGGATTATCGCTTTAGTTAAAGAATATCCCACTGCTGAGTTTATCGCTCATCCCGAAAGCGAATCCCAAGTATTGGATATTGCATACTTTGTCGGAAGCACTTCTGGCTTGTTGCAGCATGTTCAAAAGAGCCCGGCAAATATTTTTATTGTAGCCACCGAGGCAGGTATCTTACACGAGATGAAAAAACGATGCCCCGAAAAGACCTTTATTCCTGCTCCGGTGGAAGATGAAACCTGTGCCTGTAGTGAATGCGCATTTATGAAACTCAATACACTCGAAAAACTATACAACTGCCTGCGGTATGAACTTCCAGAAATTGAACTGAATTCCCAACTGATGGCTGCAGCTAAAGCACCCATTGATCGGATGCTCGCCCTTGGCTAAACTATGACAACAGACATCCTTGTTATCGGTAGTGGTATTTCAGGGCTCACCTATGCCATTAAAATAGCAGAGCAACTTCCTGAGATTGAGTTGGTTCTAATTGCCAAAGATGAGCTCTTGGAGACTAATACGCGATATGCCCAAGGTGGAATTGCAGTAGTTTCTGATTTCAAACAGGATTCTTTCAAAAAACACATAAATGACACGCTCATTGCTGGCGAGGGCATGTGTGAGGCCAGCGTGGTTCAATTCGTTATCGAAGAAGGGCATCAACGATTGAAAGAATTACAAGAATGGGGAACTCAATTTGACACTTTGAAAGAAGAATTGCACCTCACCAAAGAAGGCGGCCATTCGGAAAAACGAATCGTACATTACAAAGATCAAACTGGATTGCAAATCCAAGAAGCCTTGATAAAAAAAATCAAATCTTTCCCCAATGTGCGTTGTCTGGAAAATCATGTTTTAGTCGATTTAATCACCGATCACCACACCAAAACGAAGAATAAAAAATGTTATGGAGCCTATGTGATTTCCAAAGAGAAAGAAGAGATTATTACCATCGGTAGCAAAGCTACAATACTAACTACGGGAGGAGCCGGTCAGCTCTATTCGCATACCACAAATCCTGTAGGAGCCACCGGAGACGGCCTAGAGCTGCCTACAGAGCTAAAGTAAAAATCCAAGGCCTGTCCTACATGCAATTTCATCCTACGGCTCTAGTTCCAAAGGTAGATGGAGCTACTTTTTTGATTACAGAAGCGGTGCGGGGAGAAGGGGGTGTTTTTGAAAAATAAGCACGGAAAAGCCTTTATGGCTGCCTATGATTTGAGAGCAGATTTGGCCCCCCGTGATATAGTTGCTAGAGCCATTGCTCAAGAAATGCAGAACACACAAGCCACATCCATAGACCTTGATTGCAGTAAAATTGGAAAAAAACAATTTAAAGAACATTTCCCAACTATCTATCAAAACTGCCATCAATTGGGAATTCAAGTCCCCGAACAGTCCATTCCTGTTGCGCCTGCCGCGCATTATTTTTGTGGGGGAATAGCTGTCAATGAATACAGCCGAAGTGAACTTGACGGACTCTATGCGATTGGAGAATGCAGCTACACTGGGTTGCACGGAGCCAATCGCTTGGCATCGAACTCCCTTCTGGAATCGCTTGTATTTGCACATCGTGCCGCCCTAGATAGTAAAATATATATAAGTGAGGAGGCTTTGTCGGATGATTTCTACGAAAATCTCCCGGTATGGAAAGGAATTTGGAGATTGCAGTAGAAAAAATGGAACAGATCTCCGATTTAAAACTCAGACTAAGACAAGTAATGACAGAGTATGCTGGTATTTTCAAGTCCATAGGGGGTTTGGAGCAGGCGGAAACAAAATTGGGTTTTATCTATCAAGAAAGTCAATCTTTGTATCAAAAATTGAAATTGACGCCTCAATTTTGTGAATTGAGAAATATGGTTAGTGTTGCGTATATTTTGGTCAAGCAATCCCAGCAAATCAAAAGCAATCAAGGGACTTTTTATAATGCTGACTATGCCCTAGAAGTTTTCAAAATCAATATAAAGAACCCCTAAAAAGATTAATTCAATCTGCCTTAAAGGAAGACATCGGTGATGCTGATCATTCTGCTTTGGCCTGCTTATCTTCTGCAAAAAAACATCGCGCTCAATTATTGGTAAAAGAAGATTGTGTGATTGCTGGTGTGGAGATGGCTTCCATGGTTTTTAAAGAATTCGATCCATCCTTAACTATGATGACCATAATATCCGATGGAACAAAGGTAGAAAAGGAAAGCATAGTCTTTGAGGTAGAAGGATCGTCACAGTCCCTCTTGGCTACCGAACGATTGGTTTTAAATTGTCTGCAGCGCATGAGCGGAATTGCTAGTCTAACCAAGGATTTAGCTCAACTGATTGGACATACTTCTTGTCAATTATTGGATACCCGTAAAACAACACCAAACTTTCGCCACGCCGAAAAATGGGCCGTTCAAATAGGAGGAGGCGTTAATCATAGAATGGGCTTGTATGATGCTATCATGATCAAAGACAATCACATAGATTACAATGGCTCTTTAGAAACAACACTCGAAAAAGTCCAAATCTATCTGGATGCCTTAGAACATAGACTCCCTGTGATTGTAGAGACCCGCAGTTTGAAAGAAGTTACAACCTGTCTAAAATACCCGTGGATCAATCGTTTGCTTTTGGATAATATGAATCCAGAAAAACTAAAAGAAGCATTGCTTATCAACGCAGGGCAATTTCCTACAGAAGCTTCTGGAAATATTTCGAGAGAATCTATTGTAGCCATTGCCGAAACAGGGGTAGATTATGTTTCACTGGGAGCACTGACTCATTCTGCTCAAAATATTGATTTAAGTCTGAAAGCCAAAAGTTGAGCCCTTACTACCATTTCAAGAATCCCTCTCGATTTCTTATATTTGTTGGAACCTTTAGGGCTATGAAATACAAACGAATTTTATTGAAAGTGAGCGGGGAATCATTGATGGGAACTCGAACTTCAGGCATTGACCCACAGCGGCTCGATGACTATGCTAATGACATAAAAGCCCTACACGAGTTGGGAATTGAACTTGCCATTGTCATTGGTGGCGGGAATATTTTTAGAGGGATTTCAGGCGCTAGCAAAGGAATTGATCGGGTTCAGGGCGACTATATGGGCATGCTGGCTACGGTCATCAACGGCTTGGCGCTTCAAAGTGCCTTAGAAGACAACGGGGTACCTACCCGTTTGCAAACCGCTATCAAAATTGAAGCCATCGCCGAACCCTTTATTAAAAGAAAAGCGACCCGGCATCTTGAAAAGGGCGCGTTGTTATTTTTGGATCCGGTACTGAAACCCCTACTTTACCACCGACTCTGCGGCGGTTCTTCGCGCCATAGAAATCAATGCTGATGTAATTTTGAAAGGAACACGGGTAGATGGAATCTATAACGAAGACCCTGAAAAAAATAAAGAAGCCGTAAAGTTTGATACCCTGTCTTTTGATGATGTTCTTAAAAAAAGGGCTTAAAGTAATGGATACAACAGCCTTTACACTCAGCCAAGAAAATGAGTTACCAATTATCGTTTTTGACATGAACAATCGGGGTAATCTCAAAAAATTGCCTTGGGAGAAAATATTGGAACGCGTGTGTATTTGTAAATCCATTGTATGAAAGAAGAATTAGACTTTATTGTAGCTGGCGCTAAAGAAAAAATGGAACAATCCATAACCCATTTAGAAAAAGAGTTATTGAATATACGGGCGGGTAAAGCCAACCCCGTCATGCTTTCAATGGTGACTATTGATTATTATGGTACGATGACTCCTTTGAGTCAGGTGGCCAATATTAATACTCCAGATGCAAGAACCCTAAGCGTACAACCTTGGGAAAAAAGCTTGATAGCAGACGTTGAAAAAGCCATACTTATTGCCAATTTAGGGTTTACCCCACGAATAACAGTGAATCCGTCATCATATCAATTCCTCCTTTGACTGAAGAACGACGTAAAGAATTGGTGAAACTCGCTAAATCAGAGACCGAAAATACCAAAATAAGTATACGAGGTTTTAGGAAAGAGGCCAACCAAGAGGTGAAAAAATCAGAGGCTATTGAAGACCTCCAAAAAAACTATGAGCTAGATATCCAAGAACTTACAGATCGCTTTATTAAAGAAGTAGACCTTATCTTTCAAAACAAAGAAAAAGAAATCCTAACCGTTTAGTTTCCTTTCAAAGGCTTCCCCTATTTATGATAAAAAAAAAAGGCAGTTTAATTTTTGGGAGGCCATGGCGCGACTCATTCTTAGAAACCGAATTCTAATTTTATTTGGAATTCTCGGATTAACTCTTTTTTGGTCTACCCATTGGCAGTATATGCAATTCACTTACACTGAAGCCAATCTCCTACCCGACAAGCACCCCGAAAATCTTCGATATCAAAAATTTTTAGAAACCTTTGGCGAAGAAGGCAACCTGATTGTCATTGCCCTTAAAGATACAGCTTTCTTTAACTCAACTAATCTTAAAGCTTGGAAATCCCTCAATGAGAAACTAACCCGCTACCCAGAAGTTGAAAGTGTTCTCTCAGTGGAGAACCTCAAAGGGCTTAAAAAAAATACACGAGAAGAACGTTTTGATTTGGTACCTCTTTGGACTCTATTGTTGAAGACCAAGCCATTCTAGATCAATACAAGCAAACGCTTTTCCTAGAACTACCCTTCTATAAAGACCTGCTTTATAATACCGAGACTGGAACCGTTCGATCACTGGTATATATGAAGAAAGAACTGGTGAATTCAGCAGTCCGAAAGGATTTCATCTTTGATGATCTCATCCCAGAAATAAATTCTTTTGAAAAGACCTATCAAACAGATTTACGGGTTTCTGGAATGCCCTACGTACGGACCCTAAACTCTCAGAACATCGTGGATGAAATCGGTATTTTTGTCCTTTTTGCTACCCTGCTGACTTCGCTAATCTTTTTTCTCTTTTTCCGCTCTTTCCGTGCCACTTTTATTTCCCTTCTAGTAGTATTGATTGGTGTTATGTGGGCCTTTGGTGTCTTGGGGTTTTTGGGTTACGAAATAACAGTTCTTACGGCGCTAATTCCTCCTTTGATTATCGTAATTGGAGTTCCAGACTGTATTTTCTTGATCAATAAATACCAGCTAGAAGTTGCTAAACACGGAAATAAAATCAAATCCTTACAGCGGGTCATAACCAAAATTGGAAACGCAACTCTGATGACCAACCTTACTACAGCATCAGGTTTTGCCACCTTCATTCTAACCAACAGTAAAATTCTGAAAAGAATTTGGTGTTGTGGCCTCTCTCAATATTGTCGGGATATTTTTGCTTTCGTTGTTTATGATTCCTATCATCTATAGTTTTCTTCCATCTCCCAACTCAAAACACTTGAAGCACTTAAAAACAAGTGGATCGAAAGAATTGTTCGACAAATGGAAACCATAGTAAAAAATAAGAAAATCGGCATCTATATTATTTCAGTAATCAGTCTAGTACTCGGAATCATCGGTATATACCAAATCAAAATTTCGGGCAGTCTTATTGAGGATATGCCTAAAAAAATGGCCTTTTTGATGATATTATTTTCTTTGAAAAAGAGTTCAAAGGAATCGTCCCCTTAGAAATTCGATTCGATACCAAACGGCAAAAAGGAGCCTACAGTTTGTCTACCCTTCGACGAATTAATCGCTTACATGAGACAATAGATGATATTCCCGAATTATCAACTCCCGTTTCTATTGTGAACGCATATAAATATGCTAAACAAGCCTATTACAATGGTAATGTAAATTACTACCAGTTACCCACAACTCAGGAAAACAGATTTATTTTAACCTATATCAAGAACGTATCGGCTAATAGTGATCTTTTGGCTAATTATGTAGACTCTACAGGGCAATATGCTCGACTTACAACTTTTATGCAGGACGTTCCAACCAATCGGATGGAACAAATCGAAGCCGATCTGATAAAAGCCATTCAAAAGATTTTCCCTAAAAAACGATATACCGTGGAATTGACTGGAAAATCTTTACTCTTTTTAAAGGGAACGCATTATCTGATCAAAAATTTATTTTTATCACTATTGTTGGCGATTATTCTCATTGCCCTTTTCATGGCTTATATGTTTCGTTCCCTAAAAATGATTCTTGTTTCACTAATTCCAAACCTTTTACCTTTAATCATTACCGCTGGGGTGATGGGATTTACGGGAATTCCCTTGAAACCGTCTACTATCTTAGTCTTTAGTATTGCCTTTGGAATTTCTGTGGATGACACAATCCACTTCCTGGCCAAATACCGCCAGGAACTCATCGAATCCAATTGGAAAATCAAGCGGTCAGTTTACGCAGCTTTAAAAGAAACAGGAATCAGTATGTTTTACACTTCAGTAGTACTCTTTTTTGGATTCATTGTCTTTATGAGCTCCAACTTTGGAGGCACTCGAGCTTTGGGAGGACTGGTTGCTGTTACACTTCTTTTTGCGATGCTTGCAAACCTTATTTTACTTCCATCCCTGTTGATTTCCTTAGAAGACAGCTTCAGTAACGAAAAAGTTTTAAAAGAGCCTAAAATCAAAATAGTAGAGGAAAAACAAGAAAGATGAATGCTAGAGTAGCTATGGAAATAACTTTATCTTTGCTGCAAAATTTCAAAAAAATGGTAAAAATCGATGCCCTGTTTAAGGACACGAGTTGGATCGGTCAAAAAGTGATAGTCAAAGGTTGGGTTCGTACTTTTAGAGCCAACCGCTTTATTTCTTTGAATGATGGTTCCAGCCTGCAAAGCCTGCAGTGCGTTGTTGATTTTGAAACCCTAGAAAAAAATCTCCTAAAAAAATAAACACTGGAGCTGCTGTAGCTATCAGTGGTAAATTGGTCGAAAGCGAAGGAAAAGGACAATCGGTTGAAATATACGTTGAAGAATTAATGGTTCTTGGGGAAGCCGACCCTGATCAGTATCGATACAGCCCAAAAAACACAGTTTTGAATTCCTTCGAGAACAAGCTCATCTTCGGGTGCGAACCAATACTTTTGGTACCGTCATGCGAGTCCGCTCCGCCCTTGCATTCGCCGTTCATCAGTTTTTTAGAACAAAGGATTTTTATTATGTCAATACTCCTATAATTACGGGAAGTGATGCAGAGGGTGCTGGAGAGATGTTTCGGGTCACAACCCTTCCTGCTCAACAACCTCCAACAACGGCAGAGGGAAATGTCGATTATAAAGAAGACTTTTTTGGGAAGGAAACCAATCTCACTGTCTCAGGACAATTAGAAGCAGAAACCTTTGCCCTTGGCTTGGGGAATGTCTACACCTTTGGCCCTACTTTTAGAGCTGAAAATTCAAATACGACTCGCCATTTGGCTGAATTTTGGATGATTGAACCCGAAATGGCATTCTATGATCTCAACGACAATATGGATCTGGCAGAAGTTTTTATTAAATATGTATTGCAATACCTTCTCGAGCATTGCGACTCCGATTTACAGTTTCTCAACCAACGCCTAAATGAAGAAGAAAAAACGAAGCCCAAGGCCGAAAGAAGTGAAATGGGACTAGTTGAAAAAATTCAATTTGTAGTTTCCAACAAGTTTCAGCGAACTAGCTACACCGAAGCTATTGAAATATTAAAGAATTACAAACCCAATAAAAAAAAGAAATTCAAGTTTCCTGTAGAGGAATGGGGTATAGACCTTCAAAGCGAACACGAACGTTATTTGGTAGAAAAGCATTATAAATGTCCCTTTGTTCTTTTTGATTATCCTGCGAAAATCAAAGCGTTCTACATGCGCTTGAATGATGACCAGAAAACAGTTAGAGCCATGGATATTCTCTTTTCCAGGTATTGAGAGATGGTTGGAGGTTCTCAAAGAGAAGAGCGATTATCCGTGCTTGAAGAACGGATGGTGAAGCAAGGAATTGATCCCAAAGAACTAGATTGGTATTTGGATCTGCGACGCTTTGGAACGGCGCCTCATTCTGGCTTTGGACTTGGTTTTGAGCGACTCGTTCAGTTCTGTACGGGCATGGGAAACATTCGTGATGTTATTCCTTTTCCACGTACTCCACAGAATGCGTCATTCTAAGCCCCAAGAATTATTTAGGCAATTTGTATCTTTGAAATAGCATAAAAGCTATGATCAAACAACAGCTCCAATTAAAACTATCGCAAAAGTTATCTCCCAGCAGATTCAACTAATGAAGTTGATACAGTTGTCTACACAAGAATTGGAGCAAAAGATTCAGTCGAAATAGGAGGAAAATCCTGCCTTAGAAAACGGAAAAAGAAATCACTAATGCGGAAAGTGATTCCGATGCCTATGAAGAGAATCAAACTATAGACGCTCAAAATATTGATATTGACAGCTACCTGAGTGA
Organism: Flavobacteriaceae bacterium; assembly: GCA_038143795.1. Lineage (GTDB taxonomy): Bacteria > Bacteroidota > Bacteroidia > Flavobacteriales > Flavobacteriaceae > UBA11891. Next base: position 450,278 of record JAYQMQ010000001.1, read on the forward strand.
CGATGATATTCCTGCCTACCGAACACAAGTATCAAATTACAGCGCGGATCAAGAAGAAAAAAATATTCCTGTGTCGGGTGGTATTAGCTTTCATCAAATGCTGAGCAGTCAGTTGCAAAACCTAATACTCAATGAACAAGAAGAGGAAATCGCCACCTTTTTGGTGGGGAGTATAGACGAGAGTGGTTACATCCGAAGAAGTGTGGACGAAATTATCGATGATTTGGCCTTCACTCAAAATATATTCATTGAGCAAGCAACCCTTTTGCGAGTACTGAAAAAAGTACAGGGATTAGACCCTCCGGGTGTTGGCGCCAGGTCGCTGCAAGAGTGCTTGCAACTTCAATTAGAACGGAAACAAAACCCCAGTAAGCCTGTCATACTAGCCCTTAATATTATCACCAAAGCTTTTAATGAATTCTCAAAAAACACTATCAAAAGTTGATGGATAAGTTTGGAGTGGATCAGGAAATACTTAAAGAAGTTTTTGAAATAGTCTCTAAGTTGAATCCTAAACCGGGTGGTGCTCTGGCCAATACATCTCAAAATACTCACATTGTGCCTGATTTTATTATGACCATAGAAAATGGTCAGGTACATGTAGAGCTCAATCGTCGGAATGCCCCGGAGCTACGCGTATCAAATTCCTACAAAGAAATGTTTGCGGGATATAAACGGGCTCTGAAAAAAATAAGTCACAAGAAGAGGCCGTGCTTTTTATTAAGCAAAAATTGGATTCTGCTAAATGGTTTATTGAAGCTATTGAACAGCGATACAATACTTTACTAATGACCATCAATTCGATTGTGGAACACCAGAAAGCGTATTTTTTGAGCGGAGATGAAAAAAAATCTCAAACCCATGATCTTAAAAGACATTGCTGATAAAATTAATATGGACATATCCACTATCTCTAGGGTAGCGAACAGTAAATACATCGACACCCCTTATGGCACCAAATTGCTAAAAAGCTTCTTTTCTGAGGGATGAAAAATGAGGAAGGGGGAAGATGTTTCAACAATTGAGATAAAAAAAAAATATTAGAGCAATTGATAAAAAATGAAGATAAAAAAAGTCCACTTACAGATAGCGCACTTTCGAAACTACTTAAGGAGGAAGGATATCCAGTTGCTCGAAGAACTGTTGCCAAATATCGCGAACAACTGGAATTTCCAGTTGCTCGGCTCCGAAAACAAATCTAGAAAATATAAAAAATCAGACCCAACGATAGGAGTCGTAGAGAATCCGTTGTTAGCATTGCCGTTTTTTTGTACAACGGAGTCAATGCGTAGGCCACTTGAAGATTCCAAGTATTGTAGCCCAGAGAAATATAGGTTGTCGGGCTCCAGGTCTGAATCAGACTCTGATATAGCTCGTTTGAGGTCCAATTTCGATGCCACTTTAACCCTGTATAGACTCTCCAAAAAGCGTATCTATCCAACGTGGAAGATCGCCAACGGATTTCAATCGGAAAACTCAGACTTTGAAACTTAAATATCTGTTGTGCCTCATCATAACTATATATAACTTCTGTGGCATCCACATTCCATTGTATATTATTTCGTAAACTGTTGCGTTCATATCCCAATCCTAAACCAACCGCCCACCTGCCTGAACTATGAATAGGGAAATCACGTATGACTCCCAATTGGAACTGACTTGACAGCCCTTCTTGTTGGAAGTTCTCCGAATTGCTTTGATTCACTAAATAATTCAACCCTACATAGAGTTGATCTTCTCGGTAGAACGAATTCTGTTCAGCGTCTTGCGCCCATATTCCCAATGAAATCCCCAAGGATAAAATAAACCACGGCCAACTGAAATGATACATGGAAGTAAGGTAAAAAAAAATGCCTCGATTATGAGGCATTTTATAAGTATTGAAAAGAGTTTAATTGATGTTTTGTCGGTAATCTCCTACACGAGTAGTATAGTTGATTTTCAACGCATTTACTTTACGTAGCTCCTGCTTGATATCACTTACAAGCCCCATTTTGGTTTCCCCATCAACCTTGAGCGCTGTGGTCAATACATTTTGTAATTCTTGTCTTTTGGAAGCACGTTCGGCTAAAATAAAAGCGCCTACTTCTTCCACAGTAGCAAATTTGTCGTTTAATTGTATTCGCGCGGCAGCACCATATTTATCGATATAGCGGCTAGAGGGTTTCCCCGCATATATATACATGATACGATCTTTTTTATCCAGTTTTTGAATCTGGTCCGCAGCAGGTAATGTATTTGCTACCATCAAGGTGCTGTCACGCATTACGGTTGCAACCATAAAAAAGAACAGCAACATAAATACAATATCAGGAAGAGAGGCCGTTGAAATGGCTGGCAATTCTCCACTTTTTTTCTTTTTGAACTTTGACATAAAATTTAGTTTTTGTTGGGTTCAGCCTCGGATAATTTTTGAGGGAACAATACCTTCACTTCATCCAACTTGGGCTTTAACAAAGCTTTAGTATCCAACGAAGTACGAGGGTCGTTGTAAGTTTTGTTAGCCTCTACAAATGTCATCCCCATCATGGGATTCAGACGTTGAAATTCTCTGTCCCGTAACTCATTGTATGCGGCTACCAATTCGTTTTGGACTGCAACGTATACTTTGTATGACGTTTCTCTATCATTTTTTAATGAAATGATTGCTTTATCTGGATTATCAGAGGATGAAGGGTCTCTTTTACCTTGACAAAAATCGCAGGCTTCTTCACCTTGTCCTCCACCATTATCCAAAAATTCAACTGCCAATTGGCGTAAATCTTGAATTTCTGTGGGTTCTTCTTCAACCAACAGCTGATTGTACTTATTCACCACGACGGTAAATATATTCCGTTGTCTAATTATGATATCTTCTTGTTCTTGCTCATCCATGGGAGGTAACTTTCGATTGAGGCCACTATCGGTCTCAATAGTTGTAGTAACCAAGAAGAAAATAAGTAACAGGAATGCAATATCCGCCATGGAACCTGCATTCACTTCTGGTGCGGCTCTTTTTGCCATACAGCTTTATCTTTTAAGGATTCGTTGCACTCCAGAAAGTCCCATGGCTGCAATAGCAACAAGTGTTAGTATGTAAAAGATGCGTAACCCTGCTCCAACCCAGCGTGATCCACTGGCGGAAAGGACATCTCCATCTTTTAATGGGGTTTCAACTCCGTTGGACAATCCAAAACCGATGGCAACAACTAAGGCGAACAATCCAATAGAGATGAGTGCTTTTTTAATTTTTTACCGTCAGAGGTTAAGCCAAACAAGGAGAAAATTAAAGTAATAACTACGGCAATACCTAGTATAAATAATGCCAAATTCACTAATGCAGACACAGAACCGTAGTCACCCATACTGGCTGCCATTTTAATTTCTTCATCGCCAAGACTAATGATCCTAAAGAGGAAAATGATTCCCAAAATCCCAAGAATACCACTGACTATTTTGATTATATTTTGCGTGTTCATTGTCAATAAATTTAGGTCTGACTTATTTTTTATGTGCGACCAAAATATCGATCAATGTGATGGAAGCATCTTCCATATTGTTCACAATACTATCGATTTTAGCTACTATATAGTTATAAAATACTTGCAGAATGATTGCTACAATAAGACCGAATACAGTAGTTAAAAGGGCTACTTTAATCCCTCCGGCTACTAATGAAGGCTGCATATCTCCAGCGGCTTCAATTTTATCAAAGGCTTGGATCATACCAATTACAGTTCCCATGAAACCTAACATGGGGGCTAGAGCAATGAATAAGGAAATCCAAGATACATTCTTTTCAAGCTGTCCCATCTGAACACCTCCGTAAGCTACTACTGCTTTTTCAGCATTTTCGACACCTTCATCAAGACGGTCCAATCCTTGGTAAAAGATCGATGCTACGGGGCCTTTTGTATTACGGCATAATTCTTTGGCCGCATCTACGCCTCCGGAAGCCAGGGCTTCTTCTACACCAGCGGTGAGTTTTGACGTATTGGTGGTAGATAGATTTAAGAAGATGATACGTTCAATCGCTATGGCTAGCCCAAGAATCAAACAAATCAATACGATTCCCATGAATCCAGGTCCTCCCTCGATAAAACGCTTTTTCAACTCTTGGGTGAAAGATGCAGATTCAGCAGGCATTTCTTCTGCGGCTTGGTCCGCGTCATCCATTGCTGCATCATCGGCTATATCTTGAACAGCTGCTACTGTATTTACATCATCGGCTGTATCTTGAACAGCTGCTACTGTATTTACATCCTCAGCTGTTGTGTTTGCATAAGTTGTAAAAGTGGTCGTTAGAATCCCCATTAATACGAGGGTTGTCAATACTCTTTTCATTGGTTAAGAATTTATCTGTTTTAAAAAGTTTCTAAAGTTAAAAAAAAATCGATACGAAAGAACGATTAAATTAAAATTCAACTTAGCAGAGAGGAAGGGATTCGAACCCTCGATACGCTTTTGGCGTATACACACTTTCCAGGCGTGCGCCTTCGACCACTCGGCCACCTCTCTAAATTGAGTGTAAAAGAAACAAAAAAAATTAATTTGTTTATGCCTTTTTTAAAAAAAACTGAAGTATTCCTAAAGTGAAATCGAAGTAAAAACTCGTTGGACGTTAGCACTGGTTACACGGGCTACTTCTGTTGGGTTTATCTTGTAAATTTCAGATACACGTTCCAATACAAAACCCAAATAAGAACTTTCATTTCTTTTGCCTCGGTGGGGAGATGGAGCCAAATAAGGTGCATCAGTCTCCAATGCCAAGCATTCCAAGGAGATTTCGGATAAGAAATTGATCTATTTTTCCATTTTTAAAAGTCACTACGCCACCTATCCCCAGTAATAAATTATTGTCAATAACCCGCTGGGCTTGTTGCAAATTCCCTGTAAAACAATGAAAAATTCCCTTGAGTTGGTTGGAATCAAAAGTTTCTAAAATCTCAAAAACTTCATCAAAAGCTTCTCGACAATGAATGACTATTGGTAAATCTCGGTCTATGGCCCATTCTATTTGAAGTGCAAAAGCCACTTGTTGTTTCTTGAGGAATTTTTGATCCCAATACAAATCAATCCCAATTTCTCCCACCGCACAATAACGCTTTGTGTCTAATTCCGTTTCTACAATACTTAATTCATTTTCGTAATCTTCTTTCACATGGTTAGGTGCAGGCCTGCCATTAAATGGATTCGTTCTGGCCACAGTTGTTGAAGAGCTTGCATTCGCTGATAATAGTTGGAATTGATAGCTGGAATAAGAAATTGTTCTACTCCCGAAGCAAAGGCTCTTTCAATCACAACCTCACGATCCTCATCGAATTGCTCAACATAGAGATGTGTATGTGAATCGATTAATTTCATAATACAAAAGTAGTATTTTCGTAACGCCGCATGAGTTGTCAAGCCGGTTATTATCTATGAAGTGTATTATCCCTTTTCAAAGAATTGAAACCGATCATATTTGTTGTATGCTTATGATTAACGGCCAACAGGGGTTTTTTCTAATTGACACAGGTGCCAGTAATAGCTGTATTGCCAAATCACGCCAAAAATTTTATGGCTTGATTGCTGATGAAGATCCTATTGAAGCAGCCAGTGCAGGATCAGAGAGATTGGAAGCTCAGAAAATGCAAAAAGTGCTTTGGGAAGACACTCAAGGAAACGTGTTGGGTCGGTTTCCAATCATGCTATTAAACCTGGAAAGCATCAATGATACACTTGCCAAACAGGGAGCACCTTCAATTGAAGGGATTCTAGGAGCAGATGTACTAAGTCAATTGGAGGCGCAAATAAATTACGCCACTATGAAGTTGTCTTTACAACTCTAGCGCTGCTTTAGCATCACCATCCATCAAAAGAGTGAGTGGTTCCTCTAGAGCTTCTTTGATGGTTACTAAAAACCCAACCGATTCCTTCCCATCAATGATTCGATGATCATAGGATAAGGCCAGGTACATCATCGGACGAATTTCAACCTTACCTTCTATAGCTACTGGACGTTCAATAATATTGTGCATCCCAAGAATAGCCGATTGTGGAGGGTTGATAATGGGAGTAGACAACATGGATCCAAATACGCCTCCATTGGAAATAGTGAAGGTTCCTCCTGTCATGTCGTCAACGGTGATTTGTCCCTCGCGGGCTCGAATGGCCAAACGTTTTATTTCGCTTTCAATTTCTCTAAAAGTCAACTTCTCGGCATGACGAACCACGGGGACCATTAATCCCTTGGGTCCAGAAACTGCAACGCTTATGTCACAATAGTCGAATGACACTTGGTGATCGCCATCAATCATCGAGTTTACATCGGGATAGCCTTCCAATGCACGAACTACTGCTTTGGTAAAAAAGCTCATAAAGCCCAACCCCACTCCATGCTTTTCCTTAAAGAGTTCTTTGTATTCTTCCCGTAAAGCAAAAATGGGTGCCATGTCCACTTCGTTGAAGGTGGTCAACATGGCTGTATCATTTTTAACACTGACCAATCGCTCAGCTACTTTACGCCGGAGCATAGACATCTTTTTGCGTTCTTCCCCTCGTTTTCCTGGATTTGGAACTGATCCCATCGCCGCTTTTGCCACCATGGCGTCGGCTTTGGTAATGCGGCCGTCTCTTCCCGATCCTTGAATTTGAGAAGCGTCTAAACCTTTTTCTGCAATGATTTTTTTAGCGGCTGGAGAAGCTGTTCCTGTTGCATAATTAGTTGGCGTAGGAGCCGAAGCAACGGGAGCAGCAACAGCTGTATCTTGAGGGGGAGCGGTTACTTGACTGGAGGACGATCCTGCTTGGGCTTGGCCTTCTGTATCGATATGGCAAACCACTTGTCCTACTGCAACAGCATCCCCTTCCTCTGCCTTGAGGCTGATGGTTCCACTGACTTCAGCAGGCAATTCGAGGGTTGCTTTATCGGAGTCAACTTCCGCAATCGCTTGGTCTTTTTCTACATAGTCCCCATCTTCAACAAGCCATTGGGCAATCTCAACCTCGGTGATGGATTCTCCTGGAGAAGGAACTTTCATTTCTAATATCATGACTGACAGTATTTACTTATTTTTTCGAATTTGATTGTTTTGGGTAGCATCGAATACATATTCAATCACCTGTTGGTGACGCCTTATAAAGCGTGCAGCACTTCCAGCCGCTGGTGCCCCATAGGGACGTCTAGAGACACAACGCCAGTTTACTGCGCTGGGCAGTTGTAACAATAAATGACCCCAAGCTCCCATATTGCGGGGTTCTTCTTGCGCCCAAACAATATCCTTCGCATTGGAATATTGATTGATTGTTTCCGTTATTTCCTTTTCTGGAAGTGGAAATAATTGTTCCAAACGAATCAAAGCAATATCATCGCGTTTTCGCTCGTTTCGGACTTTATCAAGGTCATAATAAAATTTTCCCGTACAGAAGACGACTGTCTTAACCTTTTTGGCCAGCACATGACTATCTCCCACTAAGGTTTGAAAAAGCCCTTGGGTAAAGTCATCTGGAGAGGATACCGCTTGCGGCAAACGCAACAAACTTTTGGGTGTGAAAACGATAAGAGGTTTGCGGTATTTTGCTTTGAGTTGGCGACGAAGCAGGTGGAACATATTGGCGGGAGTCGTACAATTAGCAACAAACATATTATCCTTAGCACACAATTGGAGGTAGCGCTCCATTCGCGCAGAAGAATGTTCTGCCCCTTGTCCTTCGTAACCGTGAGGCAGTAGCAAAACAATCCCATTTTGAGTTTTCCATTTATCCTCTGCCGCAGAAATGTATTGATCGATCACTATCTGATCGCAATTGGATTAATCTCCAAACTGTGCTTCCCATATAGTTAAGTTATTGGGACTCGCCATTGCATAACCATAATCAAAGCCCAACACTCCGTATTCAGAAAGTAGCGAATTATAAATAGTGAATTTTCCTTGTTTAGGAGCTATCTGATTAAGCTGAATAAATTCTTCTTCCGATGATTCGGCTTTCAATACAGCATGGCGATGTGAGAAAGTTCCTCTTTCCACATCTTGACCCGAAATTCGAACTCCATGCCCTTCCAGCAACAAAGTCCCATAGGCCAACAATTCTCCCATGGCCCAGTCCAATTTTTGAGTCTCAAAAAACATTTTTTTCGATCGCCAATTAGTTTTTCAGTTTTACGCAAAAAACTTTTTATCTGCTGGCAATTCAGACAATGCCTTAGCCACCTGTTCCAATTGATAGATTGTAACAGCTGTATTGACCTTTCTCGCATAGCGGTTTCTCCACTCGATGCAAGCCTTCCCATTGGTCTTGCATAAAAAGGTGTAATGAGAGTCTTTTCGATTTTACGAGAATCCTCCAAGTCATCCGCGAGACTTTCTTTATAGGCGGTCTCTAGCTTTTTGATGTATTCTTGATTGATGACCCTTGAGCAATCAATTGTTCGAGTAAATATCTCTAGGGTTTTTATGCTTAGCAATACTCTTATACAATTGAGGTTGTGTAAATCGGGGCTCGTCACCTTCATTATGTCCATATTTTCGATAGCCTAATAAATCAATAAACACATCTCCACCAAAAGTCATTCGATAGTCTAAAGCAAAAAGGGTGGCATGGACTACGGCTTCTGCATCATCTGCATTCACGTGCATCACTGGGGAAAGGGTTACCTTTCCCACGTCAGTGCAATAGGTACTCGAACGGGCATCCAAATAATTGGTAGTGAATCCAATCTGGTTGTTCACTACAATATGAACGGTACCTCCGGTTCCATAACCTTTTAATTGTGCCATTTGTACAATTTCGTAAGGCAGACCTTGCCCTGCAATTGCGGCATCTCCGTGCACTAGAATAGGAAGTACTTTGGAGGTGTCCCCATCAAACTGTTTTTCAATTTTGGCTCTGGTAATTCCTTGAACAACTGCTCCTACCGTTTCCAAATGCGAAGGATTGGGAGCAATGCTCATATTGATTTGTTTACCGGTATCAGTAGTTCGCTTGGAGGTCCATCCCAAGTGGTATTTCACATCGCCATCAAACACCACATCTTCGTAGTCTTTTCCATCAAATTCACTAAAGATATCTTTAGCTGACTTACCAAAAATATTGGTCAAGGTGTTAAGGCGACCCCGGTGAGCCATTCCCATAATAAATTCCTCCACCCCTTTTCGGCAGCAGACTCAACCACAGCATCCAGAGCTGGAATTAGAGATTCTCCTCCTTCTAACGAGAAACGTTTTTGGCCAACGTATTTGGTATGTAGAAAGTTTTCAAAACTCACCGCCTGATTGAGCTTGTGCAGGATGTGTTTTTTTGATCAATATTGAATTGAGGATGATTGTTGTTAATATTTAATCGCTGCTGAATCCAATTCACTTTCTTTGGGTCTCGAATGTACATATATTCTATACCTATAGAATCGCAGTAGATCGCTTTTTAAATGTTCAATAATTTGAGCTAGTGAGGTGGAGCAATTCCCATGATTGAACCAGCATTAAAGGTAGTGTTCAAATCGGCTTGGGTCAATCCAAAATTCTCAATGGCTAAGGTTGGCTTATATTTTCTTCGATCACGAACTGGATTGGTCTTGGTAAATAAGTGTCCACTCTTTCGATATGCATCGATTAACTTGACTACTTGGAACTCCTTACGAACCGATTCCGGAACCTCCATAATCTCCTCAGCCAATTTCCCATTGTCAATTCCAAAATCAAAACCTTGAAAAAAAGGCTCGCCAACTGGGCTCTACCAAGTCTGGCTCCTTTAAATACTGATCGTAAAGTTCTGAAAAATGGGCGGTATGCGCCGCGTTTAAAAATGAATAGTTATCCATTTGGCCAATTCTAAATCACTAGTAAAAGTACAATTTTTCCTAAGAGCCCCGGCGTTAGAGTTCGAAATAACACAATTAAAGGAGGCAGAAGATAAAAATTTTTAAAATCAATCCGGTTTTAATAAATAACCAAAACACTTTCTGATTTCTAATGTTTTTTTTAGATTTTTGAATAGTGTTTGCTTTAGTTGATTGTAATAACTTTTACGCTTCTTGTGAGAGGGTATTTCAGCCTCAATTCGAAGGGCGTCCGGTTGTCATTCTTTCCAACAATGACGGCTGTGTTATTGCACGGAGCAACGAAGCCAAAGCCCTGGACATCCCTATGGGAGCTCCTGCTTTTCAGTACAAAGAACAATTCAAACGGCACCATATTCAAGTCTTTTCGTCCAACTATGCGCTCTATGGCGACATGAGCCATCGGTGATGAAAATACTAGAGCGGTACACCCCCAAGTAGAAATTTATAGTATTGATGAGGCCTTTTTTGCAGTTCAAAGGATTTGATCACTTTGATCTAAAAGCCGAATGCTTACAGATGAAGCAACAAATTAAGCAATGGACAGGAATTCCTGTATCTGTAGGCCTAGCACCAAGTAAGGCTTTGGCCAAAATTGCTAATAAAATTGCCAAAAAATTTACAGTGAAGACAGCAGGGGTTTACTGCATTGATACCGAAGAAAAACGGATTAAAGCACTCAAATGGACCTCCATTGGAGAAGTCTGGGGTGTCGGGCGACAACATCGTCTGCGCCTACAGGCCATAGGCGTGCAAACTGCCCTTGACTTTACTCAATTGCCCGACGACTGGTTCGAGCGCATATGAGTGTGTTGGGACTTCGCCTAAAGAAAGACTTGCAAGGGCTTCCTTTCATTCAGCTGGAAGAAATGAACCCTCCCAAAAAATCAATTGCTACCACGCGTAGCTTTGAAAATACATTGAATAACTGGAGTGATTTGGAAGAACGCATTGCTACTTTTGCCGTGAGTTGTGCCGAAAAACTAAGGCAACAACAGAGCAGTTGTAGTGCCCTCTATGTTTTTCTACGAAGCAATCCCTACAAAAAAGGGGCTACCCCCTACCGCAATAGCTACACGGTGACTCTCCCCTATGCTTCTAATTCCAGTTTGGAGCTGAGTAAATACGCCCTGTCAGCGGCTAAAAGTATTTTTCGCAAAGACATTGATTATAAAAAAGCAGGGGTCCTGGTACTGGGGCTTGCTCCCACCCAAACTCGACAGCTCACCCTTTTCGAATCGCATGTAAGCAAGCACCAAGCTCTAATGCAAGCCATCGATAAAATTCATCGCCGCTATGGACCTCGCCAAATTAAACTGGGGAATCAAGACCTGCAACGCACTTGGAAGATGCGACAAGAACATCTTTCCAAACGCTACACCACCACACTTAACGATATTATTAAAGTAAAATAAGCATGAGCGAATCCGGTCTTTTCTTTTTCAAACCCAATGATCAAAAACGAAAAATGCTTCATCTGGCACAAGAAGGGGTCTCGGCAGGCTTTCCTCTCCAGCAGACGATTTTAAGGAGCTCCGCATTAGTATTGATCAAGAAGTGGTTAAAAATGAAGAGGCAACTTTCTATGCGAGAGTTTTCAGGACAGTCCATACAGGGTGCAGGACTGGACGATGGCGACTTACTAGTCATCGATCGCAGCCAAGAACCAGAAAACAATGCCATTGCCGTCTGTTTTATTGATGGGGAATTTACCGTTAAACGCTTGAAAGTAGAAAAAGACTGCGTCTATCTAATGCCTGAAAATCCAAAGTACCACCCCATTAAAGTGACCGCAGACAACCAACTCCAAATCTGGGGTGTGGTGACTTATGTGGTAAAGAAGGTATAGTTACTTCATCAATACCCGATAAAATGTTTTAGCAAGAAAAGAAGCCAATTGCTCACTGGTAAAGTCAGCGGCGGAGGATTGGGTTGCCAAAAACAATTCGGGTGGGGCTCCCACCAGCATGATACTGAGCAGAAGGAACTCATAGTTTTCATCAAACTCATAGACATTGGGAGCCTTGCGTAAATCACGATTGATGTCTTGAATTACCGATTGTATGGTATCGCTTTGATATGTACTTTGTCGAATTGCAGCTTGGTTTTTGGTGTGAAATTTCTTCATCTGAGGAGTTGATACGAAGTCTAAATAGCTTTTGAAAGTACTATATAGGTAATCATAAGTGGAATTCGCTTTTTTTCGTTTCTCTTTTACATCCTCTTGAATACGACTGTTAATAGAATGAATCAAAGCTTCAAAGAGACTATTAACATCATCAAAATAATTGTAAAAAGTACAACGAGCAATTCCAACAGATTGAACTATATCATTGACGGTAGTCTGTTGCAATCCCTTTTCAGAAAACAAACGAAGCCCTTCGGAGAAAAGAGATTCTCGAATTTTCTTCTTATTGGATTCCCGAACACTCAAAACCGCTACAATCGCTCAAAAACTCCGGCAATTCCTTGGCCTCCTCCCACACAAGCGGTTACCATGCCGTAGCGTTGCTCCCTCCGTTTCATCTCGTTAAGCAATTGAATAGTCAACTTAGCTCCCGTACAGCCCAAGGGGTGCCCCATGGCTATAGCCCCTCCATTTACATTAACGGTATCAGGATTTAGGCCAGCTTCTTGAATGACAGCTAGAGCCTGAACTGCAAAAGCTTCATTAAGTTCTGTTTGTTCGATCTCCGCAAGATTTAGTCCCGCTTGCTTTAGGGCTTTAGGTATGGCTACACAAGGTCCTATTCCCATATACAAAGGATCAACCCCTCCTACGGCACAAGAGGCCAATCGAGCAATGGGTTCCAAGCCTAATTCTTTCACCTTGGCTTCACTCATTACTAGGTAAAAGCAGCACCGTCTGATGTTTGAGAGGCATTGCCAGCAGTCACAACACCTCCTTGTTTGAAGGCCGGACGAAGACGGGCCAGGCCCTCAATTGAAGTATCTCTACGAACTCCTTCGTCCTGATCGACCGTATGTGAAGTTGCTTTTCGTTGCCCATTTTCAACAAATACTTCTTCCACAGTCACGGGCACTATTTCTTCTGTAAACACCCCAGAATCAATTGCTTGAGCAGCTTTCTGGTGGGAAGCAACCGAGAAAGAATCTGCAGCTTCCCTACTGATATTATATTTTCCTGCCACCGCTTCTGCAGTGACCCCCATACTCACATGGTAATTAATATTGTCTTGATTGGCCTGGTAGCTGGGGGATAACTTATATCCAGTCATCGGGAGCAAACTCATGCTTTCAGTACCTCCGGCAATGAAAATCTCTCCAAACCCTGCATTGATTTTCCCAACAGCCATTGCAATGGATTCTAATCCAGATGCACAATACCGATTAATTGTGATCCCAGGAACTTCTTTTCCCAGTGCACGAGCAGCAATCAATCGACCCACTTGTAATCCTTGCTCCCCTTCTGGATTGGCACAACCTACGATTACATCATCTATGGTATTGGGGTCCAATTGAGGCACTTCATTCACCAAATGCCGAATGACATCCACGGCCAAATCGTCAGAGCGATAATTTCGAAACCCTCTTTTTTTTTGCTTTTCCTACCGCTGAACGGTAGCCTTTTATGATATATGCTTCCATAACAATTAGTTTCTTAAGGGGCGATTATGCATTAAAATATGTTGAATTCGTTCTTGAGTTTTTTGGTTCCCCAGCAGGGTCAAAAACCCTTCTCGCTCAATATCCAAAAGATATTGTTCGTCCACCATTTGTGTACTTGTGAGATCACCTCCACAAATTACGTGAGCAATCTGGTTGGCAATCACAACATCGTAGTCTGACATATAGCCACCCAATTTGAACTCGTTAATGGCTGTGTGGAGGGTACTAATTCCTCCACGTCCAAGAACTTGAATATCTTTTCGTACGGAAGGGGGGACATAGTTGGGTGCTAACTCCAACACTTTCGCTTTAGCTTCTCCAATGTTTCGAGGGGTGTTATAGCAAATAAAAAATCGCGCCCTTCTTTGAGATAATGAAGATTGAATGCTTCCGTAGCCGAAGTTGCTACGGCTGCTGTAGCAATATTTTTAAAATGGCTGATCAGCGTTGGGATCTTCACATCGCCTTCAAAAAAGGCGTCGGAAGCCCTCAAAGCAAATTCTTTGGTCCCACCTCCACCAGGGATTAAACCAACCCCAACTTCCACCAAGCCTATATAGGACTCGGCAGCATAGACACCTGCATCGCAATGCATGGATATCTCGCAGCCACCCCCGAATACATAACCTTGTGTAGCTACTACTATAGGAATCTTTGAGGTACGGACTCTCATATTTATGTCTTGAAAATCCTTGACCATTTGATTCAAATCGTCAAATTTATTTTGCATGGCTAGCATCCCTACATTCATCAGGTTGGCCCCAACTGAAAACTGCTTGGCGTTATTTCCAATCACTATTCCACTCCATTGCTCGCGTTCGGCAATTTCAATTGCTTCTACCATTGCTTTTCCGATGCCTTCTCCTATCGAATTACTTTTACTGGTAAACTCTAAGCACATAACGCCGTCGCCGATATCGTGCACGGTACACTCACTGTTTTTGATAATTGGTGTTTGCTCACGATAACTGTCTAGTATAATAAGTCCTTCTGCACTTTTCACAGGCTCAAAAGACTGACTGGACAAGCTGTAACATTTTTTAGTCCCATTTTCAAATTTGTAAAATTGATCGATTCCTTTGATTGCATTTCTTTGACCCATTCTGGTACCGACCATCCACAAGACTCAATCAAATCGATTCCTGCAGATACTCCCAAAAGGTCCCAATATTCAAACGGTCCGTAATCCCAGACATAACCCGCTCGCATTGCATCGTCAATTAAAAATATTTCATCGGCAATTTCTGGAACCCGTTCAGCCGTGTAGGAAAGTAATGTAGCAAAATAGTGTCGTAGGAACTGATGCTCCTGATCTTCTCCAGAAATCAAGAAAGCAAATCGCTTAGACATCAAATCAATGGATTTGGCTTCTTTAATGATTGGAGGCTTTGGCCGTGTAGTTGGAACATAGGCTAGGGTGTCTAGATTTAATACATTAATTACAGTCCGCCCCTTATCATCTTTTTTCTTAGTACGTTCATAGAAACCTTTACCCGACTTATTTCCAAAGAATTTATTATCAGCCAAAAACTCATGAACTTTGGGTCCTCCTTTCCTTTCAATGCTTCGAAGAAGGCATCATTTTTCACATTATCTCGAACAAAATTGGTCACTTTTTCTCCGGTATCAATACCGACCAAATCTTGTAGTTTGAAAGTAGCTGTCTTGGGTCTTCCAATCAATTGACCAGTGATAGAATCAACCTCTTCGACTGTCATGCCATATTCTTGTGTAAGTTCCATCATGCGCACCCCAGACATCACTCAATTCTGTTGGCAATAAATGCTGGAGTATCTTTGCACAATACA
The DNA here is from genome assembly GCA_038143795.1 of Flavobacteriaceae bacterium. Lineage (GTDB taxonomy): Bacteria > Bacteroidota > Bacteroidia > Flavobacteriales > Flavobacteriaceae > UBA11891. The sequence continues at coordinate 465,512 of JAYQMQ010000001.1, forward strand.
GTTTGTTTTCCAAGGTAGATGTCGCCAAAGTTCATAAAGAAATCGATCATTTTCGAATCACTTTCTGGAATAGGTATGATCTCTAATAAACGTAAATAGCGTGGGGGATTGAAAAATGTGTTCCACAAAAGTGTTTTTTAAATTCAGAGGAACGCCCTTCTGCTAGCAAATGAATAGGAATACTTGATGTATTGGAGCTGACTAGGCTCCCCCTTTTTCGGTAGGCCTCCACTTTCTCAAAAATGGATAGTTTAATATCCAAACGTTCAACCACAACTTCCACAATCCAATCGGCATCGGAAATTTTATCAAAGTTATCTTCAAAATTTCCTGTGGTGATTCGTTGGGCATAGCTTTTGTCAAACAATGCTGCGGGTTTTGATTTAATGGCTTTAGCCAAAGAATCATTAGCTACTTTGTTCCGAATATTAGGGTTGGTTTCACTGGTATCAATATCGAAAGGAAGAATGTCTAACATAACAACTTCCATTCCAATATTAGCTAAATGACATGCTATCCCAGAGCCCATTACTCCAGAACCTAGAACTGCTACTTTTTTGATACGATAACTCATTAAATTTTTTTTGGTGTAGGCTAAAATATAAAAAATATGACACCTCGTCACTTTTTTTACTACATTTGATTTTAAAGAAATTTTTTATGAATCAAGAAGTATTTGACCAGTTAAAACAGAGAGCAGATAATGCTAGTCCAATTGGTGGAACACTAAAGTTTGTTGTAGATGACACCATTATATTTATTGACGGGACTGGAGCCGAAAACCAAACCACTTCAGAGGATAAAGAAGCTGATTGTAGTATTACAGTTAGTCAATCCGTATTGGAAAAACTTCGAGATGGTGAACTCAATCCGATGATGGCTGTAATGGGTGGTCAAGTCAAAATTGGGGGGGATATGGGTCTGGCTATGAAGGTGCAATCCCTTTTGAGCTAGAAATATTGCTCTGCCTATTCCTAATTTGTTTTCTGCCAATAAAATATTTTTAATTCAGGTTTTTCTTGAAGTGGCAAATTTTTCATGATTTTAATGAAAGTATCCCAGCTATCAGCATAAAAAGTATTTACCGTTTCTAGCGCATTATTCAATTGATTTTCAGCTTTGGTAATTAATTGTCTCTCGGTATCAGTGATCCCATTGGGTCGCGTTTTAACGTAGTATTCCGCTCTTTGTATACGAGTCATAGTGTGAGGAGTTGAGTTGCGAACAATCCCTTGTCGTTCGTCTTTTTCCCCTAAAAACAAAGCCTCAAGGGCTTCTAATTTTTTTAGAACCTCAGAGGGGTTTTGTTTAGACTATCATCTACTTCTTGTGCTTTTTAACCTTTGAATAAATGCTTTCACTTCTTTTTGGCTATTTTGAACTTGTTGGACCGCTTCTGCGGCAAGTGCGGTCATATTCTCCAATTGCGTCAATGCTTCATATCGTACCTTAAAGGCCGCTTCTGAGTCTTCCACTCTAGGGTCTAACGCTACCTCAATCTTGGCTTTGGAGCGGATTGTCCCATTAGTCAATACCACGGAATAAGTCCCGGGCAAAACAGGCTTTCCACCTCTTTCCTCCTCTTCGTCATCATCATCATCGGAATCACCGTCTTCTCGTTTTGGTCGATCCACGGCGTCTTCCGACAGGTCCCAAATCCATCGATAAATTCCTTTTCTTTAGGTTGCTCTCGGGTCAAAGTTTTGACTAGTTCTTCATTTCTGAACAACTGCATTTCCAATTTTAATTTCTTGTCCCCATTAGAATCTGGGTTGAAATAGAAAGTAAAACGTCCCCCTTTTGGGCGATTTTCACCATTATATATTGCATCGCCTCCAAAACGAGTTCCCGAAGGTTGTTGGTAAGCAGCATGATAGGCCGTAGGAGCATTAAACAAGACCAAGGCTTGTTCTATCAGTTTCGGGTTTTTAGCAATTTGGCGAAGGGTTCAATATCGTCAAGTACCCAAGCAGCGCGTCCAAAGGTCCCAATGATTAAATCGGGTTCGCGCTTGTGGATCACTAGATCTTTGGTGGAGACCGTAGGGAATAAATCGGTTTTTATTTTCTCCCAACTCTTGGCTCCGTCCAACGAGAGATACAGACCGTCATCCGTACCCAAGAAAAATAAATTGGGAGACAGGGGATCTTGAATAATTGACAAAGCATAGCTAGACACATCCTTTTCATCGACAATTCGTTCCCAGTTTTTACCATAGTTTGTTGTTCGATATACATAGGGGGTATAGTTAAAACGCCGGTAGTCATTGGCCACTAGAAGGGCAGCGCCTTTTTGATAGGGAGAGGCTTTGATTTGAGGAATCCAGCTTCCTTGAGGCAGTCCTTTTCAGATTTTTGGTGACCTCTATCCAATTATTTCCGCCATCCTGAGTGTAATGAACACGTCCGTCGTCCGAGGCTGTCCACAACATATTTTGTTCCAAGGGGAGGGTTCAATAACAAGAAGGGTGCAGTGGTTTTCTGCTCCGGTGGCATCTAAGGTTAAACCACCGCTATCACTTTGTTTTTGTTTGCTTTTGTCGTTGGTGGTCAAGTCTGGTGAAATGACTTGCCAAGTGAGGCCTTCGTCTTTACTCTTATGAACGAATTGACTTCCAAAATAAAGAGTTCGAGGATTGAATGGATCTTTAGCAATGGCCGCATTCCAATTGAATCGGAGTAATATATTAGGATCTGGATGCGTGGGCTTAATTGTATAATTATCTCCAGTTTCTGCATCATAACGTGAGACACTTCCTTGTTGACTCATCCCAAAACCAAATCGAGAATTGGATTCGTTGGGAACAACATCAAAGCCATCGCCAAATAAAATTTCTTGCCAGTAGGCATTTCGTATTCCTTGATCACGCCAAACATAGGCGGGTCCTTTCCAAGAGCCATTGTCTTGCATACCACCATAGACGTTATAAGGATAGTCCATATCCACACTGATATGGTAGAATTGACCAACAGGAATATTTCCTACAAAACGCCAATTTTTGCCGCGATCGCGAGTTATATTTAGTCCTCCATCGTTCCCATTAATCATAAAACTGCCATCCTTAGGGTGAATCCACCAAGCGTGGTGGTCGGGGTGAACTCCATTGTCTACATTATAGGCAGGCATCAACTCTTTAAAACTTTTACCTCCGTCTTCTGAAACATTAACATAGGTGAAAATGGAGTAAATTCTGTTTTCATTTTGGGGGTCGACTCGAATGTCGGAATAATAAAAAGGTCGGTTTCCAATTTCTTCTTCCTCATTGACTAATTTCCAATGCAGTCCTCCGTCGTCGGACCGATAGAATCCGTTCTTTTTTGCTTCAATCAAGGCGTAAACGCGTTGGGTATCGCTTGGGGCAATAGCCAGTCCTACCCGTCCCAATTCACCTTTTGGGAAGCCCATCTTGATGGGTGATCTGTTTCCAATTATCTCCACCGTCATAAGTGATAAAAGTCCGCTTCCCATTCCTCCTGATTTGAAAAACCAAGGATCGCGTTTGTGTTCCCACAGTGCGGCAATTAACTTATTGGGATTACTGGGTCCATTACCATGTCTGCAGCTCCTGTTTTGGGATTCGCAAACAAAATTTTCTTCCAGTGTATTCCCCATCTGTCGTTTTATACACCCCTCGCTCGGGATGTTCTCCCCAAGGTGATCCGATGGCAGCAACATAAACGGTATTTGGGTTTTGAGGGTCTATTAGTATCCGGTGAATATGACGGGTCTTCTCAAGGCCCATACCTTGCCAAGTTTGCCCTCCGTCTAAGGATTTGAAAATTCCATATCCGCCATTGAGGCTATTTCTAGGGTTGCCTTCTCCCGTCCCCACCCAAACCACTTCGGGATTCGATTGTTGGATAGCAATCGCACCAATTGATGCCGTAATTTGATCATTGAATAAAGAAGTCCAACGGATCCCGCCACTGGTCGATTTCCAGATCCCTCCCGAGGCAGCACCAGCGTAAATAATATCTGGATTTTTTAGGTTTACATCGATCGCTGTAATTCTTCCACTCATCCCTCCTGGCCCAATATTTCGAGGTTTCATTTCTTTCATGAGAGCAGTTGAAAACTGCCCAAAACTCAAACTGACCATTAATAAAACACCTAACTGGATTATTCTTCTCATATCTATCTCTTTTCATTTTATAAGCAATATACTATTCCTTGATGTAATTCAATAGGCCCCTCAATCTTTAGCTCGTTTTTTGTAAATTCAAACAAGATAAATTCCAAAAATGATTATACAACTCTCATTAAGACTTATCGCAGGAATGTTTCTTTTTGTCGGCTGTTCCCTAAAATCAGGGATACTGCAAAACCCAACATTTTGTTCATTATGTCCGATGATCATGCCTACCAAGCAATTAGTGCTTACCACGATTCTCTTCTGCAAACTCCAAACATCGATCGACTAGCAAAGGAAGGGGTCAGATTTACCAATGCGAGCGTGACCAATTCCATATGCGCCCCTTCACGTGCTACTATTCTAACTGGAAAACACACCCATCTCCATGGAAAAGTAGATAATCGTTTTCCATTTGATACAACCCAAGTCACTTTTCCACAGCTATTTAAAAAAGCGGGATACAAAACAGCCATGTTTGGCAAACTTCATTTTGGTAATTCTCCCAAAGGAGTAGATGAATTTAAAATATTACCGGGTCAAGGACATTATATAAATCCAGATTTTATAACTACGGAACAAGACACTCTAAGAATTGAAGGTTATGCCACCGATATAATTACAGATTTGACTTTGGACTGGCTGGAAAAGAGGCTCAGGATGACACCCTTTTATGCTAATGTATCTTCACAAAGCACCCCACAGACCATGGTGGCCTCGTGCCGATAAATTTGCTGAATTCGCTCAAAAAATATTTCCTGAACCCTCCACTCTTTTTGATGATTACAAAGGGCGCGGGAGTGCAGCCAAAACAGCAGAAATGAATCTGCTAAAGCATATGATGTACAGCCACGATAGCAAAATCCGACCCGAACTAATCGACCTAATGGGCGATCAAGTTCAGCCTCTTGTAAAAGAATTTAAAAATGGATTCTACGGTCCTTATAATCGAGTTACTCCGGAGCAGCAAGCTGCTTACAAACCTACTTTGGATCGAATCAATACTGAATTTGAAACTAACTGGCCAAAAATGACAGATCAAGAAAAAATGCAATGGAAATACCAGCGTTACATGCAGGACTATTTGGCTACAATATCCTCAATTGATGATAACCTTGGAAGGGTTTTGAATCATTTGGATCAAACAGGTCTTTCATAAAACACCATTGTAATCTATACTTCAGATCAAGGTTTTTATCTCGGAGAACATGGATGGTTTGATAAACGATTCATTTATGATGAATCCTTCAAGACCCCGCTAATTATTAGATGGCCAGGCAAAATTCAAGGCGAACAAATCGTGACAGAAATGGTCCAAAATCTTGACTATGCTCCCACTTTATTAGACCTCGCTCAAATTGAAATTCCCAAAGACATGCAAGGAAAAAGCCTCAAACCACTGCTATTCTCACAAGAGGAAACCCCAAAATGGAACCGTGATGCTGTTTATTACCATTATTATGAATATCCTGCTGTTCATATGGTAAAGCGCCATTATGGTATGGTATCAGAAGACTTCAAGCTCGTTCACTTCTACTATGATATAAACGAATGGGAACTCTAAGATCGAAAGAAAGATCCACAAGAAATAAATAATGTTATTTCGGATCCCGCATATACAGAGGTTGTCATAGAACTCAAAGAAAAGCTAGCTGAAATGCGTTTAGAATACAAAGATAGTCCAGAACTAGATCAATACTATATTGATTTATATCGACAGAATGGCTATCTCACCAATTGAGTTTGACTGCAGTTTTATTAACAGCAACTAAATCGCTGTTTGTTGTTTTAGAAGTATTTTTGTTAAAAAGTTTGAATGCTCAAAGCAGTTCTTTTTGATATGGATGGTGTGATTGTCAACAGTGAACCGCTCCACCGCAAAGCCTATAAAAATGTTTTTGGAATTTGGCATGGAAGTAAGTGATAGTATGTACGAATCTTTTACTGGGAAAGCCACTTTGTCTATATGCCAGACACTCTGCAATACCTTTTCACTTTCTTTACCCCTGAAACACTAATGGCCGCTAAGCGGCATCATTATAAAACATTATTTGAAAATGATTTGGCTTTAGAACTGATTGATGGTGTATTCCATTGCATACAAGAATATTATGAAAAAGGTTTGAATTTAGTCCTTGCTTCTTCAGCTTCAATGAACAACATCAATAGTGTTTTCGATCGTTTTGATTTGGATCGCTATTTCAAGGCCAAACTAAGTGGTGCTGATTTAGCTGCTTCAAAACCACATCCAGAAATTTTTATTAAAGCTGCTCAGGCTGCTGGCTATGAACGCCAGGAATGTATGGTCATCGAAGACTCAACCAATGGAATCCAATCCGCTCATGCAGCTGGAATTTATTGTGTAGCGTATCAGAGTCCTGCTTCTTACAACCAAGATTACCGGTTGGCTAATTATATCATTCGAGATTTTAAAGAGATCGCTTTTGAACGTATTTCAAGTTTTTTCCCGACCACTAGTGGCGGTCTTTCCCAATAATATTCTCACAAGTTTTGACCAAGTAAAAGGTTAACATCCAAAGGTTTTTAAAGGCCTTATTTTGGGTATACCCTTTGGCGTAGCGGAAGTAAATTTGTTGGACTATACCGGCTAAGCGAAATAATCCATAGACCCGATAAAAACGAAAATCGTCAATCTCAATTCCTGTTTTTTCACTGTAGTAGTCAATAATTTGAGTTCGTGTTAACATTCCTGACTGTTGGGTCGGTTGAAGTCTCATCTTTTGATGAAAAAATTGTCGGAAGCCTCCACCCAGTAGGCCAAACTATTCCCTAAATCCATCAATGGATCACCAATGGCTGCCATTTCCCAATCCAGGACTCCCGAGATATCTGACGGATTATTGGGAGACAGAACCACATTATCCAGCCGGAAATCATTGTGAATTATACAAAGGCTTTCTTTTTTTGGAAGTTGAGCTTCCAGCCATCTCATTACTTTTTTCCCTGAGGGAACATTCCAAGTGACTGCATTAGTGTAGCGTTTGTTCCAACCATGAATTTGGCGCTCTACATAGCCCGTTCCCTTACCGAGTTGAGATAATTTGCCTTTTCGATGATCCACTTGATGAAGCTCAATTAGTTTGTCCCAAAAAGAATAACAAAGCTTTTGGACACCAATAGGTTCGTTACTCAAACTTTGAGGCCAATTTTTTCTAAGGATAATACCCTCTATCCGTTGCATTACAAAAAAGGAGATCCCAGTACAGATTCATCGGGACAAAGGGCAAACATTCGGGGAACATACTTGAAGTAGGGTTTAAGACTTTTCTGTAACTCGTATTCCCGTACCATATTGTGAGCCCCTTTGGCTTTTTTGCCTATAGGAGCTCTTCGTAAAATTAAATCTTTCTTGGGGTATTGTAATCGATAGGTCCAGTTTGAAGCCCCACCAGAGAACTGCGTGATTATTGGACGTCCTTTAAGCTTAGGAAATTGTTTTTGCAGCCAGGGCTCCAATCGGTCCAAATCCAATTCCTCCCCGGGGCGTTGAGGTTTTTCATAATCTTGATTTGGCCCCATTTAAGGTCGGTATTTTTTGAACTCTTGTTTAGCAATAGTTCCAAGGTGAACCTCATCTGGACCATCTGCCAATCGTAATGCTCTAGCTTGCATAAAAAAACCACTTAAAGGAAAGTCATTTGAAAGCCCAGCACCCCCATGGATTTGCATCGCCAGATCAGTAACATCTTGTAAGACATTAGGCGCTACTACTTTGATTGCTGCAATTTCAGACAGGCTATTTTTTATCCCATATTGGTCTATTTTCCATGCTGTGAAGAGTGTAAGCAGCCGAGCTTGATCAATTGCAATACGTGCCTTTGCAAAACGCTCTGAATTTCCTCCCAATCGAGCTAATGGACGTCCAAAGGCTTCGCGTGTTCCGCTACGAAGAAGAGCCAACTCCAGTGCTCTTTCTGCCGCACCAATACAACGCATACAGTGATGAATTCGTCCAGGACCCAGTCGGCCTTGTGCAATAGCAAACCCTGAACCAAAATCTTGTATAAGATTGTCTTTAGGTACGCGAACTTTGTCAAAAATAATCTCACCATGTCCTCCTGGTGGATCATAAGTTCCAAAGGTATTTTGCATGCGCAGGATTTTCACACCGTGAGTATCTAGTGGTACTAATACCATACTATGCTGTTGGTGCTTTGGAGCTTGAGAATCTGTTTTTCCTAGTACTATAGCTACAGCAGTATCAGGATGTCCAAGGCCAGTTGACCACCATTTTCTACCATCTATTACAATATGATCTCCTTCTGGAAGAATAGATGTCTCAATATTTGTTGCGTCTGAAGAAGCCACTTGAGGTTCTGTCATGCAAAAAATAGATTTTATTTCCGATTCTAAGAGCGGATTAAGCCATTGTTGTTTTTGAGCCTTGGTTCCAAAGTGATAAAGCACTTCCATATTACCAGTATCGGGAGCATTGCAATTGAACCATTCAGCCGCGTTGTAAACCCGTCCCATTTCTTCGGCCAAAGGAGCGTACTCGAGAACACTCAACCCTTGTCCCCATTTGGGATCGGGCAGAAATAAATTCCATAGTCCGGCTTCCTTAGCACGGGATTTAATTTCTGTGGCACCGGGGTATTCTATCCATTCTTTCCAACTTGGATGAGAATTATTTTGTTGATGATGTTTTAGATAGCTTTTTTCAATAGGGTATACCTCTACTTGCATAAATTCTTTAAGACGTAATAGGTATTCCTGAGAACGTTTTGATGGGTTGAAATCCATAATTAACCAAAAATTTTACGAACCATTTTTGGGCTCAATTGATTCATAAATATTTTAAAAAAATACCAAGGCCAAAATGGAACTATAGCAGTATTTTTCTCTTTATTTATAGCTCTAACTAGAAGACGAGACCCTTTTTCTAAAGATATCATGAATGGTGGTGGCTTACCAATGGAATCTGTCATTTCCGATTGGATATACCCTGGAAATAATGTAGTGACCTTAATGGGCCTATTATATACTTCTACACGAGCCCCTTCCGCTAAACTTTTTAATCCTGCTTTTGTAGCTGCATAAACATTAAGTGAGCCTGGATAACCGCGAAAAGCAGACATTGATGATACAGCAACTAGATGTCCGTGATTTTGATTGCGAAAAATTTTTAGCGCAGCCTCCATTTGTGTAAGTGCCCCGCAAAAATTAGTCATAGCTGTTTCTCTGTTAGGGCCCTCTAATCCTTTCCCCAAAGATCCTCCTCTACCAATACCTGCATTTACAATCACTCGGTCTAAAGTTCCTCCTTCAGCTTCAAATTTGTTTCGAAATAAATCAAAAACAGTAAAAACAGATTTTGTATCATCAACATCCAACTTTTGAGTAAAGACTTTAATACTTGGATTGACTTCCAAAAGTTGTTGTTTAAGTTCTTTTAATTTTTCTGTTCTTCTTGCACATAGTGCAAGATTAGAACCCTGTTCTGCAAACACTCTTGCCATCCCCATTCCAAGTCCAGAGCTAGCTCCTGTTATCAAAATATTTTTTCGCATTGAAAGTTTTACTATTGAGTTAAAATTTCGTGTTATACATTCTTGGTTAAATACGTTAAACGCAAATAACATATTCTGCAAATACCTGAATTTTTAAAATCGTTGTATGGTAAAAATGTTTTAATTTAACCTTTATTTTAAATGTAATTTCATTCCAATATGACTGTCTTTAAATCCTAATGCTTTATAAAACTCTTTTGCTTCAGGCCTATGCTTATCAGTCGTTAATTGAACCAAATGGGCTCCCTTATCTGTACTTCTTTTAATTGCCCATTTGAATATCTTTTTCCCAAAACCCTGTCCTCTAAATTTCTTATGAATTCTTACTGCTTCGATTTGAGCTCTTAAACCACCTCGGTATGTCAAATATGGTATAAAGGTAAGTTGGAGTGTACCAATTATTTCTTTATTCAAATTCTCAAGAATCATTAATTCTTGGTTTTTATCTTGAAGAATATTTTGGAATGCATCATAGTAACACTTTGGCAACGGATCTTTATAATCTTCTCTTTTGGAACCAAGTTTATCATCAGTTAACATTTCTACTATATCAGGTAAATCAGCCTCTGTTGCTTTTCTCATTGTTAGAAATATTCGGATATAATTTGACTATAGTTTTATAAATATTTTTCTTTTATATAAATAGTAAGTTGGCACCCATATTATGAATGAGTAAAATAATGCATAAAGAAAAGAAGCTAATTTCAGAGAAATTCCAATGTTACCTAGAGATGAAACTATAACTGTGTTGGGAGTAAATCCCCAAAAAATATCATCATAAAAAAACACTCTTAGAAGATCTGCTAGCACGTAGGCAAAAATTGCATTCATACCAATAAACCTAGCAAAATTCATATTGCTGTTCATTTCTAAAATATCACAAACGTATATACACACAATTAATATTATAATTGAGATTCCACCAAGTAAAAGGGTAAATGAGGAACTCCACAAATGTTTATTCAGTGGAAATATATATTGAGTTAAGTCTCCAAGAATTAAGAGACCTGCTGATATTATTGCCAAACGAACCAATCTCTTTTCCAAAGAAATTTTACTTTTTAGAATATATCCAACCCACATTCCAATCATCCCAGTTACTATAGCAGGAAAAGTACTAAGTAAACCCTCTGGATCCCAATTGCCTTCCCACATTACCCCAGGTAACAAAATACTATCTAAGTAATGCGCCCAATTTTTTTCTGGTACTGATAGATCTGGAGGTCCAATTCCTGGTATTGGCACAAAACACATCACAACCAAATAGAGAAGCAAAATAGAAGCACCAATATATAATTGTTGTTTCTTAGATGTATATAGATATAGCAAAGAACAGCTAAAGTATACAAATGCTATTCTGTGTAGAACTCCCACCCAACGTATTTCATTAAAATTAAAATCATACCAAAGCCAGAGAAAAATACCAACAAAATATATTTTAACAGATCTTATAAATACATGTTTAATAAGGTCTAGCTTGGAATTTGATTCAATTCTTTTGCTGAGTGAAAGTACAATCGAAACCCCTACTATAAATAGAAAAGTGGGGAATATATAATCTGTTGGAGTAATCCCATTCCATTCCGCGTGAAGTAAAGGTTGAAATACACTGTTTCCAGAACCAGGATTATTTACAATAATCATAAAAAGAATTGTAATCCCCCTTAAAATGTCAACTGCCGTAATTCTTTGATTAATATTACTCATGTCATTTAATATTTATTGATCTGCCTCCGCGTCCTTGGTTGTCAAATGTTCTAAGTATTATACTTTTCGAAGTATCAATTATTATTGGTTTTTCATATAAAACCGAATTTTTATTTGGTGTAGTACCGTCTGTAGTATATCTGACTATTGAACCGGGGAACTGGACTCTCACTGAAAGTGTATCATTTTTTATGATTGCACCAGGCTTGGGAAGATCAAATTTTAAATTATTAAAAGTATAGTTTAATAAATGCAATGTCCTTTGCCCAATGGTATTTGTGAACTTGTTCCACTCAATTAGTAATTTCTTTTCTTGTTGAACTGGATCATTTTCTAAGATCCATTTTGGCTGTGACACCCAAGCTCTCTCAGAAAAAATAATCAAGTTTGGTAATAACAGTTCATCTAAAATTGAATTAGAACGAACAGTTTCAGACCATAGTTGAGACTGAATACCTAAAAAATTCTTTCTCCCCTCACTATTTAACTTTTCTTTATTAGCTGTGTAGTTTTTGGTAATATTATGTTTTTGATTCAATGAATAATTTCCAAAAACATTGTCAGGATCTGTTCCCCATGCGTCTCTATATGATACATACCCTGACCAATTCAAACCATAATTTTCCATGTCTTTGTCATCGGTCATATCAAAATAAAAAGCTGAGGAATTACTCATTACAGTTTTAAATCCAAGATTTGCAAATTTATATATCATATCTTCTCTACCATCTCCCCAAGTGTTATTCCAAACGTAGGGAATAACATCAAAATCAAACTTCTCTTGTTTAATTTTTGTTTCACTTTGTGCCTTATTTGAATGATTTAATAATATATCCTCCCAAGCAGCCATTTTAATATTATTTCTATCAAAAATTGATTTTAACCTTTTTAGACTATGGTTGTATAATTGGTCTAAGTTCTTTATCGCATTTTCTTTATTGGACATAAAATCATCGCATTTTGGTGATTTTGTCCAAACTCCATAGGGAAGTTCATCCGCACCAATACTGAATCGTTCTAAGTCAACTCCTGCTTCTTTATACATCGCCGCTACCTCGTCAATAACTTTTTCGATAAAACGATAAGAGCTCTCTCTACAAATACAAATGACATTATCGTTATATCGCTGAGCAGATCTATATTCACTCTGATCCTCGGGATCTGAAAGATAAAATTCGTTTGCTGCAGATTCGTTACCATTTAACATATACTTTTCGTGTCTAGCTTCCATGGCTTTTATAGCAGCTCTTGCATGAGAGGGAAAACTAATTTGAGGCATAACTTTTATACCCAGTCGTTTGGCATATTGAATAATTGATATAAAATCTTGTTTGCTTAAATATCCATTACCTTTTACTTTACCAGTGGCGCCAGAACCATAAGCCGGTATGAGTGTGTTTTTTTGATTAGAACTATAACCTCTATTTGAACCAATCGAAGTAAGCTCTGGTAATCCTGGAATTTCCAGACGCCAACCCTCATCATCAGTTAGCCTTAAGTCAAAATAGTTTAATTTAAAAAAGACTCATAATATCCAATACCTCTTTGATTTTTTTTACATCATGAAAGTGTCGTGCTATATCTAGCATAAATCCTCTGTGTCCATACCTTGGCTTATCATTAATTTTAATTATTGGCCAATCTGACCCATCGGTTTCAGAGATATTAATTATTTGGCGTAAGGATTGCAGTGCGAAAACGACACCAGAGTAACTACTGGAATAAATAAAAATTTCAGCATTTTCAACACTAAGCTTGTAGGATTCATTAGGAAGCCCCTTATCATGTTTGATAAAAAAATTAGCCTCGTTTTTAGCATCTGTTACAGGTAAAGAAAAAAATGAATCAAATAACGTATTTATATCATTTTTTTGCATTAAGAAGTCTTTGTCTAGATCGAGGTTCCATTCAGTATCTTTCTTTCTGAATTTTCCACTCATTTTTATCTTGTCTGGCGTTGGTACAACCCACTCAATATCTTTTTTGTGTAGTTGGTATAATCCTTCGTATTCTGTGTACCTTTTTTCAGCTGAGGGAATTTCTAGTCCATCAACACCCTTAGCATTCTCCCAAACGATTTCTGTTTCAATATCGTATGCATTTTTATTGTTAACTATGAATGCACCCACAGGTCCCATAGCCAATCTATCCATTATGCCTGATTGAGTTACAGATATTGTAATTTTTTCACCAGGATTTAGAGACCATTCTTTCCCAAATGACAAAACGAAGTAGTGTTCCCCGTTGACCCACTCAAAATTTACTCCATCTGGTAATGTTTTTGAATCAATAAACCCTCTAATTTGGTTCCAATGCAATTCCCAATTACCGCCTTTAAGAGATTCACTGGTGTTATTTTCAATATTAAAATTGACTCTCATCTCACCTTTTTCCCTATCAAAAGATTCGACCTCATAAATAAGTTTTAGAACACCTTTTGATAAGTCTGAATCACAACTCCAAAGACCTAGAATAAAGCAAAAGATCAAAATTTTAATCTCCCTTTTTTTCTGATTGCATTTCTCATAAAACGAAAACTTAATTTTTTGTTGGCTTAAGATATTAATAAAGCTGGTTATTTAATCGTAACTTAATACAAGATTCATATTTTATATTTTTCATGTATTTCAAAAACAAAACGTGGACTAGATATCGGTTTATTCTTTCTGTTACAAAGTTTAGCTTTTTAATAGTGTGGTGCATTTTGCTGTTTAACTCCCGTTGTACTAATTCTCATCAACCAAATATCATATTTATCCTTGCAGATGATCAAGGATATGGAGATTTAGGAATTTATGGTGCAAGTGATATAAAAACACCGCATTTAGATAAATTAGCCAAAGACGGTGCTTATTTTACTTCATATTATGCAACACAACCTGTGTGTTCTGCATCAAGGGCTTCCATATTAACGGGTTGTTATCCAGATAGAATTGGAATATTTAATGCTTATGGGCCGGAATCAGAGATCGGTATTAACCCAAGTGAAACAACGCTGGCCGAGATGTTAAAAAAAAAGAAGGATATGCTACCGCTATCTTTGGAAAATGGCATTTGGGAAGTGCTCTAAATTTAATCCTACTCTACACGGTTTTGATGAGTTTTATGGGATTCTTTATTCCAATGATATGTGGCCCAAGCATCCAGAACAAGGGACAGTTTTTAATTTCCCCAACCTTGAACTTTATGAGAATAAAACTCCAATTCAAGTGCTTGAGGATCAAACATTTTTAACGCAAGCCTTAACTTCAAAAGCCATAAACTTTATCAAAAAGAATTCTCAAAAACCTTTTTTCATTTATCTACCCCATCCTCAACCCCATGTCCCCTTATTTGCAGCCGAGGGATTTAAAGATACTCAACAAAGAGGACTTTATGGTGATGTGATAAGTGAAATTGATTTCTCCGTTGGGCAAATAATTTCTACTCTTAAGCAAGAGGGTCTTTATGAAGATACAATTATTATTTTTACCTCAGACAATGGTCCATGGTTATCATATGGTGGACATTCTGGTTCAGCAGGAATTTTTCGAGAAGGAAAAGGAACTAATTGGGAAGGTGGGCATCGAGTACCAGGAATTATCTCCTACCCCAAAGCCATACCCTCCAATACAAAAATTGAAGTAGCAGCCATGGGTATAGACTGGCTACCTACTCTGGCTGAGTTTACAAATAGTAGTCTACCTGAGTTAAAAATTGACGGGGTCTCTCTAGTACCACAACTAACCAGAAAGTCCGATAAACCTGTTCATGAAAATTTATTCTTTTATTATCGTACTAATGAATTGCATGGTATTCGTCACAAGAATTGGAAATTTTACGTGCCCCATACTTATCGTACACTAAATGGTCGCCAAGGGACAAATGACGGAAAACCTGTTCCATATGATATGAATCAATTAACAAAACCAGCTCTTTTTAATCTTATAACAGATCCAAGTGAAACTACAGATGTCTCAGATCAAAATACTGATATTGTAAAAAAAATAAATAGAATTGCAGATTCAATTAGAAAAATTTTAGGTGACCAATTAACTGGTATTAAGGGCAAAGAAGTCAGGCCACCTGGGAGTAGCAAATGAAGCTACCCATAGACTGTCAAATTAGTTACTTATATTAACTCTTGAATTCAAAAAACTATTCTGATGAGAAAAATAGTGTTAATTGCCGGGATACTCTTATTAACTGGGTGTGAGTGGACTCAAAAAAAAAGAAAAAAATTAACTGAAAATCAATGGGAATTATTTAATACCAATCCGAATAAAATAGAAGGATGGCTTTTCCACCGAAATGATTCTAAGGATAATGGTTGGTCGATAGAGGAAGGTGTGATGACCTATAACCATTCTAAAAATAAATCTGGATTAGACAGTAGCTTGATGACTCCAAAACAATATTTGAGTTTTGAGATTTCCTTTGATTGGAAAACAGAAGACTATGGTAACAGTGGGTTTTTGTGGGGCGTAAGGGATATCGAGGAATTAAACCAGACCTATGAGACAGGTAGAGAAATTCAAATCGTGGATCCAGCCGTTTATGAAAATAAGCCTGATATGCAAAAGGAAAATGCAGGAGCCTTATTCGATATGATTCCTCCATCTAAAAATGTAACTAGCCCAAGTGGAGAATGGAATTCGTATTACATTCGAATTAGTTACGAAGAAAATCTAGGGGTTTTGGTGCACAATAAAGAAGAAGTACTCCGCTTTCCTTTAAGGGGCGCTCAATGGGATTCACTGGTTGAAAACAGTAAGTTTAAGACTTGGTCACATTTTGGTAAATATGAAAAAGGCCATATTAGTTTTCAAGCCCATGATGCAATGGATCAAAATTATCCAGGTATAACCTCCTTTAGAAACATCAAAATTAGAAGTCTCAATTAAAATTCATCGCCGTGTCAATGAGAGCTAAATGAGAATAGGCTTGAGGGAAATTCCCCAAAAGGCGTTTTGAAGAAAAATCAATATCCTCACTAAATAGACCTAGGTGATTGCCATAAGACAACAACTCATCAAATAGTTTTTTTGATTTTTCGGTTTCTCCTATCTTATATAGACTGTTAATAAACCAAAAAGTACAAACTGTAAATGAGGAGCTAGGCAGTCCAAAATCATCTTCATTTTTATATCTGAAAAGAAGTCCTTCATGCATTAATTCTTTTTCAATAGCATGGACTGTTTTTACATATTTAGGATCCCTGGCATCAATAAACCCATAGTATTCCATTAGCAAAACAGAAGCATCTAAATGATCAGATTGATACGATTGGGTAAAAGCTTGCATTTTTTCACTCCATGCATTTGTCATAATATCATCATAGATGTCTTCTCTTAAAGCTTCCCACTTTTGAACAGATTTATCCACCCCAATTAATTGAGAAATTTTGATCGCACGGTCAACAGCAACCCAACAAAGTAATTTTGAAAAAGTAAAATGACGGTCTTCATGTCTAAATTCCCAAATACCTTTATCAGGATGTTTCCAATTATTTTCAACTACCCAAACTGTTGATTTTACAATGGTCCACAATTTCTCATATTCATCATTTTGCTCTGAAAAGCGCTCAATTTGATAATGAATTACATCCATCAATATCCCATAGATGTCATTTTGTTTTTGAGTGTAGGCAGCATTTCCAATTCGAACAGGTTTAGATCCCTCATAACCACTTAGGTGATCAAGAGTTTTTTCAGTGAGATTTTTTTCACCACTTATTCCATACATGATTTGGAGTTTTTCGTTTTTATCAGGTACCAAATCGATAATGTAATTGATGAAATTCTTAACTATTCTAACATGTCCTAATTTTGCAATCACTTTAATTACCATTGAGGCATCGCGAATCCAACAAAATCTATAATCCCAGTTACGCACCTCTCCTATGGTCTCAGGCAGTGAAGTTGTGGCGGCAGCCAATACAGCACCTGTTTTTTCAAAGGTGAGTAGCTTGAGTGTCATCGCACTGCGTAGTATGGAGCTATTATAACTTGAAAAAGAAGGGGTTTTGCTGCACCAATTAAGCCAATAAACTTTCGTTTTTTGATATTCTAGTAGTGTATTATCAAGACATGGACCAGTGAGTTTTTCGTTATAAGAAACTGTTAGGAAGTGATCTTTAGTCAATTCTATTTCATCACCATTAATAATGGAGTCATAATTAAGATCACTATAAAGGAACAGACTATCATAATATTCATCGTCTACTATGCTTACTATAAAGTTCTTTTTTACGTAACTCTTAGTCTCCCCATTGCATATTCTAATCTAGGATTGTATTGAATACGGCAAGTTGGGTTGCCTTTTATATGACGAATCACTCTTGTTAGTTCAGGGGGAATGATACTCTCCGTTATCTTTTAAGTAGCGTGGCATGTAATCCAGAACTTCAAAAGCATTTTGTTTACTTTCAAACCGAGTAGATACAATACAAGTATTTTCAAGGTACACCTGAGTTATTTTGTAAGAATCATCACTTGTAATTTGGAAATGACCTCCATTTTCACTGTCAATTATCTTACCAAATACTGATGGAGAATCAAATTGTGGTAAACAACACCATTGAATTGAAGAATCTTCATTAATTAGGGCTGCAGATTTACAATTTCCTATAATCCCAAAGTTTAATGTTGAATTGTTTGTAGTAGGGTTGTTATTTGACATAATTTGCAAAATGAGGTTTGAGAATATGTTGGGATGGGAAAAAAAGTTATAGTTTCAAATAGGCTTCCAATTCAGATTACCAAGGTAGAAAAATCATTCAGATTTTCTCCTACCAGTGGTGGATTAGCTACTGGTTTAGATTCGATTCACCGAAAGAAAAATTCTTTATGGGTAGGATGGCCTGGAATTGGGAGTGACGAAATTGAAGATTCTAAATGGAAACCACTAAAAGAATCTCTAAAAAAAAATCGATACGTTCCTGTAAATTTAACTAATAAAGAGGTTGACGATTTCTATTATGGACTTCCTAACAAATGTCTCTGGCCCCTATTTCATTACTTCATTGAATATTCAATTTTCAATAAAACTCATTGGGATACTTATGTTGAAGTAAATAGAAAATTTAGCGAAAAAGTCATTACCCTTTAGAACCTGGAGACACCGTTTGGGTTCAAGACTATCAATTGATGCTTTGTCCACAAATGATAAAAGAGGCGTTTCCTGAGGTGACAATTGGCTTTTTTCTCCATATCCCTTTCCCATCATTTGAGATTTTTCGAATTTTTCCTTGGCGTGAAGAACTTCTCAAAGGGGTCTTAGGTTCTGATTTGATAGGTTTCCACACCTACGATTACGAGCGTCATTTTATTAGCTCTGTTAAACGTATACTCCGATTCAACGTAAGTTTCAACCGTGTGAGTGTAGGATCACGTGAAGTAGTCATTGACACTTTCCCTATGGGAATTGATTATGATAAATTTGAAACTGCAGCTCAGTCTCACCTTCAACAGGGTGATGGCGAAAAGTCGGATCTCAAAACCCAATTGGAAGTACATAAAAAATCTTCAGAAAACAGTAAACTGATTCTATCTATTGACCGTTTGGATTATACTAAAGGAGTGGTTAATCGAATGAAAGCTTTTGATCTATTTTTATCAAAATACCCAGAGTATTTAGAGAAAGTTCGACTTGTAATGCTAACTGTACCCTCGCGCTCTGATGTGCCTGACTACAAAAAGTTGAAAAAAGAAACCGATGAAATTGTAGGTCGAATCAATGGTAAATATGCTACGGTAAACTGGACCCCTATTTGGTATTATTATCGCTCCATGGCTTTTGATGATCTCATTGATCTTTACATGACCTCGGATATTGCTATGATTACTCCCGTTCGTGATGGAATGAATTTGGTGGCTAAAGAATTTGTAGCCACCCGGGTCAATGGTGACGGTGTGCTAATTTTGAGTGAAATGGCAGGAGCATCCAAAGAACTTCATGAAGCCTTATTAGTAAATCCATTTGATCGAAATGCCATGGCTGATTCCATCAATGATGCCATTACCATGCCTTTGGCAGAACAAAAAATGAGGAATACAGAAATGCAAAAAAGGCTAAAGCGCTATACAGTTGATTATTGGGCTAAAGAATTTATGACTTCTTTGGGTAGAGTAACAGAAGAAAAAGAACATGGATTCGTTTCAGAATTCACAGGTTCAACTTTAATTAAAGTATCCCATGAATTTCAAAATGCAAAAAATAGACTTTTACTGTTAGATTATGATGGCACTCTTGTAGGCTTTAATGAAAACCCAGAATTGGCAATTCCTGATCAGGAGTTGTTACTTCTTTTAAAACAACTCTCAAAACTTCCAAATACCGATATTGCAATTGTCAGTGGTAGAGATAAAAAATTCTTAGTTAAGTGGTTTGGTGCATTAGCAATTACTTTAGTTGCGGAACATGGGTATTACATTCGTCCAAAAAGTAAGGAATGGGAATCGAAAGCTAAAAGTCAAAATAAGTGGATGGAAGATATAGTCCCTATTTTAGAAACATTCACCGACAGAACTCCTGGTACACGAATAGAGTTTAAAGAAAATAGCTTGGTATGGCATTATCGAAAAGCAGATCCTGAATTGGCTTCTGGAAGAGTTGTTGAGCTTAAAACAGTATTGAGTAGTTTAATTTCGGATACGCTAAGCGTAATGGATATGGATAAAGCTTTGGAAATCATGGAAAATCAAATTAACAAAGGTATTGCAGTAGCGGGTCTAATAAATGAGAAGAATTATGATTTTATTTTATGTGCTGGAGATGATGTTACAGATGAAAATATGTTTACCAATCTACCTGATTCAGCCATTACAATTAAAGTTGGTAAAAAATTAACAGAAGCAAAATATTTCACTGAAAGTATTGAATCTATTTTATCCATTTTATCCCAGTTTACAGCTCGCTAAATCATGAATCTAGATCAAACTTTCTTGAGAAGCTTAATTAACAGCTACGATGAGATTGTTTCCCTGCCAGAAGGATATCCTGCTCTAAATGCACGGAATCTAAGTGCACAGCAAATGAAAAAAACTTTTGAGCCACTCAAAGTTGAAATCAAGGGATCTGAAAACCTTCCCCAAGGAAAAGGAATTTTATTCATCTATAACCACCTTGAAAACCATCCCTACTTTACTGCAGCTGACGGATTTCAGATTACTCTAGATAGTCATTTTATTAGCAGTTTAATCGTTTATAAATACTACGGGCAACCAGGAACAAGAGTAGTTCGTCATTCATTACCTAATGAAATTAATCATAAAAGATATTTTGACCGTTTTGATTTTATTAGGGTCTACTCAAAAGATTTCACAGCTAATAACTTGGATGAAAATATACTGAAGAAAACAAATGAAGAATTTTATCAAATCGCAAAAAAAGAATTGTCAAAAGGTACTCATATTGTTTTCAGCCCCGAGGGTAATTCATATCCTACAGAGAAATCTCCTGGAAAGTTTCGTGAGGGAGTTTTCAGATTAGCATCTAGTTTAAAAGATCAACCTTTAATTGTTCCTATTGTAATGGTGAATTTTGATAAACTCCCCTCAAAGGCCACTTATAAATGTGCAATTATGCCTGCTTTTCAAATGAAAGACTTCGGAGTAAATAATCCTGACAGTAATAGGCTAACAACAGTGATTGAGAAAATTAATCGTAAATACCGAAGGTGGATTACAGAGCTGTCTGAAGAAAATTTAGATTTCGATAGAGAAATTAGGATTTTAAAGCGAAAGGCTTCCATAAAAAAAGATGTTGATGATTTGGTGGTTTTTTATGGAAGCTCAACAATCCGATTATGGAAAAACTTAGTTGACGATTTTCCTAATTATAATACTTTAAATCTGGGATTTGGTGGAGCCTTTATTCATTCATTAGATAAATATTTTGATGTTCTTTTCTCAAAAATTCAACCTAAATCAATTGTACTTTATCTGGGTGGTAATGATCTAACTCTAGGTTACAGCTCATCAAAGATTGTAGATGAAATATTAAGCTTTATAAAACGAATTCATTCAAAGTTTCCCAAGGCAGATATATACAATATATCAATAAAGCCCTCTCCAGAGCGAGCTAGTCAGCTTGATAAAATAAAAATGATAAACCATCGTCTGAAAACCAGAACTGATTCACTTGAATACTTTCATCAAATTGATTTTTACCAGTCTCTTATTTTAAATAATAAAATAAGGAAAGATTATTTTCTTCAAGACGGATTACATCTGAATTCAAAAGGCTACAAGGTGCTTAAAAATTGCTTGAATCAAAGTTTGAGTCAATAACTAACAAAGATTTTTTAATTACCATCATTTAGTTATTATATTACCTCAGCTTTACTTTTATTGTAGGGCTATTTATTTTCAAATGAGAAGCATCTATCCTATAATTATATTTTATTCGCTTTGTCTATTTTCTTATTCGCAAGAGAAAATAAATCATCTTGACTCAATTAATAAATATAAGCACAGTAGGCCCTCACTTGCCCTTGAATTTGGTTTAGAGTACAACAGTCTAAATCAAAATAGAAATCCTGATACCCATACACAGGAAGTTTTTTCTGCTATCGGAGAAATTCTTTCTAAAATGGGATTACATGCAAATGCATTAGATTATTTAAAACGCTCAATAAAAATTTACCAATCGCTTCCGGAGTCACAAAGAAAATTTCCTGAAGTAGATCAACCGCCTGGGGTATTACTTAATATAGGAAACATCTTTTATGCTTATGGAGAATATGAAAAAGCAGATGAATTATTCAAGCAAACAATAAGCATTTATGAAAAAATATCAGATCAACAAGCTAAGTTCTTTGGCATAAATACAGCCATGTCCAATCGTGGATTAATACTACTAGTAAATGAACAGTACGATAAGGCTGAAAAATTTATAGAGATGTTTACCAAAGGAGAAAAAAATATGGTAAATCTGTAGACATTTTATATTCCATGAATGATCTTTTAGGAGTTTTATTATTAAAAAATGAAATTCAAAAAGCTCAAAACATTCTAACTTCTGCTGAGAATCTTTATGAAAAAGAAATTGAATCGGGCAACGATAATCCAATACTAAAAAGAAATATGGGATATGGTTACTTTGTTTTTGGTTCTCATTATCAATCTAAAAAAGAGCTTGAAAAAGCCATTTTTTACCTTAAAAAATCCAAGACTCAACTGGATGGTTTCCCAATTAATCTAGCTGCAATAAAATCAAGAATAGCTGAATGTTTTTTGGGGTTAGAAGAATTTGATAAGGCTGAAGATCTTGCCATTACAAATCTTAAAAATTATAATCTCAATGAAAGAGAAAAAAGATATAATTACAGAGTCTTAGAGAGTATATATAAACAAAAGGGATTGAATTCTAAACTTTTACAAGTTAAAGATTCATTGATATCAATTTCATCAAGATTGTCAGCATTCAGTACTATCCAATCCCTTAGTAATTTAGAAACTGAAATTAAATTAGCAAATTCAGCAAGAGAATTAAATGAAAGTAAGATTAGATATAATACCTATATATATTTATTAATTATACTATCCATAATTCTAACTTTTGTTATGATTATTGTTGGACTGAATTTCAAATCTCAAAGGGAAAAGCTGAATTTAAAAAACGAATTGATTAATCAAGAGCTTGAAAAGAAAAATAGAGAAATTTTAAGTAAGACAAGTTTTATAATTCAGCGCAACGAATATTTAGAGAACTTTTTAACTAAACTTTCTAAAATTAAAAGTCCTAGCTCTAAAAATATAATTCCAAGCATTGAAGTTGAGATTCAAAGGTTGATTAACTCAGATAAATCGTATAAAGAATTTAACAAAATGTTTGTTGCCGTGTATCCAAATTTTTATGATAAATTAAATCAGTTAGGCAAATTATCTCAAACAGATTTAAGATTAGCATCACTCATAAAAATGAATCAAAATAATTATCAGATTGCTCAAATCTCAGGCTTGTCAAAAAGAACTATTGAAAGTCAAAGATACCGTTTAAAAAAATCGCTCAACTTGGATAGAAATGAAGATTTAGATTTATTTATAAAATCAATATAATACCTCAAAGGTTTAGGCGCTATGGTCAAAAATTGATTTATGTACCGAATTAATACTAATCGAGTACTAAAAATTTAATACCAACCTAAAATACTACTGCAATTGCACTGCATTATCCAACACTAGTCTACAATTCTTGATAAGTTTACTCTAATATGGTATTGTCATATGAGTTTAAACTTATCTTTTGAAATTAAATTTGCCCAAACCTATCCACAGTTCACAAAGAAATTGGTAACTGTTTCTGACAAACTGACTGCTAAGGAAATTAAAGTTTGTATGCTTTTAAAAATGAATTACGATTCAAATGAAATCGTAAAAACACTAGGTATTTCCAAAAGTAATTTTTTGAATACTCGCTCCTCTATTAGAAAGAAATTAAATCTTGATAGAAAAGATAATTTAATTACTTTTCTGGTCAGTTTATGAAACAACAATTCGAACAATCACATTCTAAAGAATTGATGAAGAATTTGTATTCTCTGAAAAATATTGTTTTTTCTATTTTCCTACTCATTGTATTGATTCCATCGCTACGGGCACAGGATTCTTCTGGACCAGTACTGAGCGGATTTTCTCAGAGTACCAATTCAGTTGATATAACCTCGGGGGAGTTACCTTGACCATCCAAATCACTGCCACAGATTCATCTAACATTGCGAGTATATCAAGTACTCCTTCACTAACCCTTTCATCTGGAAGTACTTCAATTACATCCGGCTATCAAAACTTTACCAACTGGTCAGAAACTTCGGCAAATACATCCTCGTGGTCACCCAGTAACATCTCACCTTCAGGTTGGATTGATGCCTCCGATGCATCAAGTTATAATACAAACGGCAACATTTTATCATCTATAACGGATAAATCAGGCAACTTTAATATGACCATAGATGGAACGCCTCTAAGAAACATTGGCGGTCCAAACGGCTTAAGTGTATTTTATTTTGATGGAAACGAAAGTTTAAAAAGTAGTGATCAAGATCAAGTTGCCAGTAGCGGTAATCACTGGGCGATAGGGGTATTTAGATGGGATTCAATCGATAACTCTAAAGATTCTTTTTGGAGTTTTGACAATTCAAACTCGAGCCGTCGAACTTATGCAATTAGCAGTAGTGATAATAATTCGTGGATTGGAGAAATAGATTACGATGGTAATAACTCTATTGTATCAGGTACTGCTAAAAATAGTTTTATAGCAGCAAGTATAGGGCGATATAACTATACCATTATATCGGTGGTTTTTAATAAAACTGGAAATCAAATTTTTTCCAGACTCGATGGAACCACACGAACATCAGTTCATTCTTATAACAATAGTTTGTATCAAAATGCGGATTATCGACTCTTTAGAAATAGAGGAGGGGCAAAACCAGCAGGAATACTGGCAGAACATTTTTTTAAAGCAGGTATTCCAGGAACGGGAGGTACTGACATAACAGATGTAGAAAAAGCAGAGGGCTATTTAGCCCACAAATGGGGGCTTGAATCTTCTCTCCCCTCAAATCACCCTTATAAAAGTTCAGCTCCCGTAACTCAGCAGGTGAAAACATATTCTTCTACTATTTATTTGGATCCTGATCACATTCCTTCAGGAAATTACACCATTGCGTTTAATCATTCTGACTTTGTTGATGAAAATGGAAACCAAGCAAATTTGCCTTCTGGTTACGATAGTTTTAATATCCAGATAACAAATAATCCAGATGTCACACCACCCTCAGTATTGATTTCTGATACAGATGATGATAATCTATTAGATTCATCAGATACAGTAACCCTCACGGCTTATTTTTCTGAGGCCATGACAGCTACTCCAACGATATCAATTTCGTCAGGGGTATTATCCAATCCATTTACAACAAAAAGAGAGGGTGTATTCCAGGTAGGTCAAAGCATTAATGGTCAAGCAAACGATTGGTTTGGCTTTTACTCTCAAGTAAGCGAGGATGGAAAAACCATTGTAACAGGTGGAATGAGAAGTGGTGGAACCGGTAATGGATATGCAAAAGTTTTCAGATGGAATGGTACCGAATGGCTACAACTTGGTAATACTATAACTGGATCCACAGGTGAAGGTTATGGTAGGACTGTTGCAATAAGTGGAAACGGACAAGTGATTACTGTTGGGGGTGGAGGATCAAACTATACTGGGAAATATGGAGTTTACACTTTGGTCAATAATACATGGACTCTAAGAGGTGGAAGTTTTATCCTAGGTGAAGCTGCTCAGGATCTTTATCAATCAGGATCTTCAATTCACATGAGTTATAATGGAGATGTAGTTGCTATAGGTGCACCAAGAAATGATGGGGTAGCAGGAAGTAATACCGGTCATGTAAGAGTATACCATTGGGATGGTTCAAGTTTAAGTCAAAGAGGAAGCGATATTGAAGGGGACAGTGTTGGAGGACAACTAGGTGGTGGTTCCTCTGGTGTTTCTTTAAGTAGTGACGGAAATAGAATGGCAATTGGTGCTTATGCTTATGGCACTAATGAAGGTAAAGTTAGAGTCTATGATTGGGATGGAAGTAATTGGAATTTAGTAGGAGGTGACATTGACGACACTTATTCAACAGGTACTAGTAATTTTGGGGTTTCTGTTTCTTTATCCGGTGATGGAAATACATTAGTCGCCGGGGGTTGGACAGGTCAATCAAAAGGAATCGTAAATATTTATGAATATGAGGTTTTATCAGGTGTTGAGACCTGGACTCTTAAACGTAGTTTAGAAGGGTCTAATAATGGAGATAATTTTGGTTACTCTTCGGCTATTAATTCTATAGGTGATAAAATTGTAGTTGGGGCTTATGGTTACAGTTCAAACAGAGGTTATGTTAGAGTATATAACTGGGACGGAACGAATGCTACACAAATTAGCTCAGATGTTATTGGAGATAATGGTGGCGGGGTTTTTGGAGTTCACGTTGATATAAGTTCAAATGGAATTTTTACAGTCGGAGCACCCTATGATTCTGGAGGAGGAACGCAAGCTGGACTAGTAAAAGTCTTTGGTATAAATCCATACCAATTTGTATGGGATGTAGACAATGGAAACAATACGGCACCCTCGGATGGGATTTATTATTCTACAGTTTCAGGAGCTGACCTTGTAGGAAATTCCTATGCAGGTACTGATAGCATCACCTTTACCCTAGATTCTTCTACTCCAACAGTAACTCTTACTACTAATGATCCAGACAATACTATTAAGCCTGGAGATCCAATAACCATAACGGCTACCTTTAGTGAGCCAATGGCTTCAGGTCCTTCAATAACCATAGGTTCAGCTGTTAGTAATGCAGCTCTTACTGCAACTAGTAGTACCACATTTACTTACTCTTGGAGTACTTCTGGAGTCTCTGCAGGAAGTTATACAGTAACCGTCACAGGAACAGATCTCGCCGGAAATACCTATGCAGGATCAGACAGTATAGAAATCACTTTAGATGCTACTGCTCCAACAGTAACCCTGTCTGATACCGATGATGATAATTTGTTAGCAGCATCAGATACCGTTACTATTACAGCATCATTTAATGAAGGTATGACAGCTACACCTACTATTTCTATTACTGGCGTGGTTACCAATGTGACTATGTCAGGAGGAGGGACAGCTTCTTTTACTGCTTCAGATATAGCAACAAGTGCAGATGCTGCACATTCTGTCTTTGCAGCAGATATGGACGGCGATGGAGATATGGATATTATATCGGCTTCTTTATTGGATAATACCATTGTTTGGTATGAAAATAACGGGGCTGCAGATCCTTCTTGGACGGCTTCTGACATAGCAACAAGTGCAGCTGGTGCCATTTCTGTATTTGCAGCAGATATGGACGGAGATGGAGATATGGATATTATATCGGCTTCTTATAATGATGATACCATTGCTTGGTATGAGAATAACGGAGCTGCAGATCCTTCTTGGACAGCTTCGGATATAGCAACAAGTGCAGATGGTGCGAGATCTGTCTTTGCAGCAGATCTAGATGGCGATGGAGATATGGATATCGTATCGGCTTCAGTAAATGATGATACCATTGCTTGGTATAAGAATAACGGTGCTGCGGATCCTTCTTTTACCGCTGCTGATATACCAACAAATGCAGATGGTGCATATTCTGTATTTGCAGCCGATATGGACGGGGATGGAGATATGGATATCGTATCGGCTTCTTATAATGATGATACCATTGCTTGGTATGAGAATAACGGTGCTTCAAATCCTTCTTGGACTAAAGCTGTTATAGCAACAAGTGCAGATGGTCCATGGTCTGTATATGCAGCTGATATGGATGGGGATGGAGATATGGATATTGTATCGGCTTCATCATATGATCATACTATTGCTTGGTATGAGAATAATGGTGCTTCAGATCCTTCTTGGACCGCTGCTGATATTGCAACAAGTGCAGAATTAGCAACTTCTGTCTATGTAGCCGATATAGACGGAGATGGGGATATGGATATTATATCGTCTTCTCAAAGTGATAATACCATTGCTTGGTATGAGAATAATGGAGCTTCAGATCCTTCTTTTACCGCTGCTGATATATCTACAAATGTAGATGGAGTTTCTGTTTTTGCTGCAGATGTGGACGGGGATGGAGATATGGATATTGTATCGGCTTCAGCAAATGATGATACCATTGCTTGGTATGAGAACACTGGTTTTAGCTACAGCTACTCTTGGGATGTAGACAGTGGTGGAGCTCCTTCAGATGGCACTTATGCAGTTACTGTTGCAGGAGCTGATAAGGCCGGAAATGCCTACTCAGGCACCGACAGCATTACCTTTACTTTGGATACTTCAGCACCTACAGTTACTTTAACAGATACCGATAGTGATAATTTGGTTTCTACCTCTGAGGTAGTAACCATTACAGCTGGTTTTTCTAAAACAATGACCCCTACTCCAACAATCTCCATTACAGGAATAGTTACCAATGTAATTATGGAGCTTGTCGATTACACTGTAACGGATCCAGTGGTGTTTAATGTTACAGTAGCCAATTCAGGGGGTAATAAATATTTTATTGATGGTCAAAGTCAGTTGTCAGTGAATCTTGTGCCAGGACAAACATACCGGTTTGATCAATCAGATTCATCAAATTCAGGCCATCCAATAAGATTTTCTACTACAAGTGATGGAACACACAATTCTGGAAGCGCCTATACAACAAATGTTTCCTCTGTGGGAACTCCAGGACAAAGTGGAGCATATACATTAATTACTATTCCTAGTAATGGACCAAGTAATCTTTACTATTACTGTGCGAATCATCCATCAATGGGTGGAGATATAACCAAAGGTATAGGATACTACTACCGATGGGATACTTCCTCTGGAACCCTTACTACAGGAAATTATGCTGCTACAGTAAGTGGTACAGACTCGATCGGAAATGCTTATGCAGCCGGCACTCAGAGTATCACCTTCACAGTAGATACAACATCTCCAACACTTACAATAACCACACCTTCAGGACCAAAGGTTTCTAATTCCTCAATTGTAGTTACTCTCACATATAATGAAGCTGTAACAGGATTAACCACAGACACCTCACAATTCTCAGCGGCAACTAATGTGGCGAGTCTAGAGCTGCTTAGCGCATCAAGTGATGGGAAAACCTACACATTAAGAATAAACCCAACAGGAGAAGGACTGGTTAAACTCACCCATGCACCAGGCAGTCCCCCTGTTAAGGACCTAGCAGGAAATAGTATTGCCTCTACTGTATCTTGTAGCTTTACCTATGATACATCAGGACCTACTGTAACATTCTCTGATACCGATGATGATAATTTGTTAGCAGCATCAGATACCGTTACTATTACAGCATCATTTAATGAAGGTATGACAGCTACACCAACGATTTCGATATCGGGAACATCCATATCGGGTCAGAGAATGACCAAGATATCAGGAGGAGCAAGCGGGACTGGATCAGCAACTCAAATAGGGGAGATATTGATGGAGAGGCAGCTGGTGATGCAAGTGGTGACTCAGTTTCTTTTTCTTCTGACGGATCAAGGGTAGCTATTGGGGCAATGGGTAATGATGGAAACGGAACAAGCTCCGGTCATGTCCGTATTTATCAGTACAATAATAATAGTTGGTCTCAGTTAGGAGCAGACATTAATGGGGAAGCAGCAAATGACACTAGTGGTTACTCAGTTTCCTTGTCTTCTGACGGGTCAAGAGTGGCTATTGGGGCATATAATAATGATGCAGGTGGATCTAACTCCGGTCATGTCCGTATTTATGATTACAATGGATCTGCATGGGCGCAAGTTGGAGCAGACATTAATGGGGAAGCGGCAAATGATCGAAGTGGCCGCTCTGATTCTTTGTCTTCTGACGGATCAAGGGTAGCTATTGGAGCAGAAGGAAATAATGGATAACGGAACCGACTCCGGTCATGTCCGTATTTATGATTACAATGGATCGGCTTGGGAGCAAGTTGGAGCAGATATTAATGGGGAAGCGACAGATGATCGAAGTGGTTATTCAGTTTCTTTATCTTCTGATGGCTCAATAGTTGCTGTTGGTGCATATAATAATGATGGTGCTGGATCTAACTCTGGTCATGTCCGTATTTATCAGTACAATGGATAATAGTTGGTCTCAGCTAGGGTCAGATATTGATGGGGAAGCGGCAAATGATTACAGTGGTTATTCAGTTTCTTTATCTTCTGACGGATCAAGGGTAGCTATTGGAGCACTCTCTAATGATGGAGGTGGAAACAATTCCGGTCATGTGCGTATTTATCAGTACAATAATAATAGTTGGTCTCAGCTAGGAGCAGACATTGATGGGGAAGCGGCAGGTGATTCCAGTCACATAGTTTCTTTGTCTTCTGACGGATCAAGGGTAGCTATTGGAGCAGAAGGAAATAATGGATAACGGAAATCAACTCCGGTCATGTCCGTATTTATGATTACAATGGATCGGCTTGGGTGCAAGTTGGAGTAGACATTGATGGGGAAGCGGCAGATGATCGAAGTGGTTTAGTTTCTTTATCTTCTGACGGATCAAGGGTAGCTATTGGAGCACCAAAATGATGGAAACGGAACAAGCTCCGGTCATGTAAGAATTTACTCACTTCCTAGAGGTGAATCTTATCAATACGCTTGGGATGTAGACAGTGGCGGAGCTCCTTCAGATGGTACTTATAGAGCAACAGTTGCAGGAAGTGACCTAGCAGGTAATGCTTACTCAGGTACAGACAGCATTACCTTTGCCTTAGAC